>JAIEPU010000080.1 GCA_019748235.1 bacterium | reverse complement strand
CGGCATTCCGGTGGTGCTGATGCCGCCGCTTCCATTCATTCAGCGGCCATATCGTTGGCTCAAGGCGATCTCAGACCACAAGTCAACGGCGAGTGGCGGACCCAATTTCGCTTATGACCTCTGCGTCGAACGAATTACTCCTGAACAACGCGCGACGCTCGATCTGAGCAGTTGGGAAGTTGCATTCAACGGGGCCGAGCCGATTCGCTCAGAAACATTGGAGCGATTCGCCGCGACATTTGCCGAGTGCGGCTTCCGGCGCGAAGCGTTCTATCCTTGCTACGGCATGGCTGAGTCAACGCTCATGGTGACGGGAGCCAAGAGTCAGCACGGCGCCGTGATTAAATCGTTCGACACCGCCTCGATTGAGAGAAATCGAGCGATGGAATTGGCGCGTTCGAGTGAGAACGCCAAGGATCTGGTATCGAGCGGAACCCCTACGTCGGACCAAAAGGTTTTCGTCGTCGATCCGGAAACTGGAATTCCAGTCAATGATGGCTCCGTTGGAGAGATTTGGGTCTCCGGGCCAAGCATCGCGATCGGTTATTGGAACAAGCCAGACGAGACCCTCGCGACTTTCGGCGGCAAGATCGACGGAATCGAGGGAAGTTTCCTTCGCACGGGAGATCTCGGATTCATCCATGATGGGGAACTCTTTGTCACCGGACGGAAGAAAGATCTCATCATTGTTCGCGGGACGAACTACTACCCGCAAGATATCGAAGCGACGGTCGGCGAATGTCACGATGCTCTTCGCGGCGGTCGTGGAGCCGCGTTCTCTGTTCAGAAGGATGGAGGTGAAACGCTGGTCGTCGTCCACGAGGTGATGACACGCGACGCTGGCCAATTGGATGAGGTGGTGACAAGCATTACCCGATCGGTCGCACAAGAGCACGAACTAAGAGTGTCGACGATCGTTCTTGTCGGACAACACCGAGTGCCGAAAACGTCGAGCGGGAAGATTCAGCGCAGACTCTGTCGGCAGCAGTTTCTCGAGAATGAACTCTCCGGCGTGATTCATGTCTGGAACGCGCCAAGTGGTGAGCCACCGATCGAGACAAAGAGATCAAAGCCGCCGGAAGCTGGATCGAACAATTCATACGATCCCCTCGACCTGGGTGTTGATTTCTTCCGTTTGGTACTCGATCCCAAACACCTCGTCGACAGCGCAGCGGTTTGGGAGTCGGCGGATAGTCTGACGAGTGCTCAGGAATCGAAATTTGTTCGATTGGCGGAACTGGCAGATATTCGTCCTGATTCATCGGTTCTCGATATCGGTTGTGGTTGGGGCGGCTTTTTAAACTACGCGGCCGATGCGCTCGGCGCGAAGAAAGCCGCGGGGCTCACGATCGCGAGAAGAGAAGCGGAGTACATCGCCGCGCATGCATCGCGCGGCGTCGAAGTCGCATGCCTCGGTTGGTCACAATACAGGCCTTCGTCCGCGTTTGACTCCATTGTCTGTGCCGGGGCGCTCGAACATTTTGTTTCGCTGGCCGATCGAGCGCGTGGCAACGGTGTCGATGCCTATCGGAAATTCTTCAAGCGATGTCGCCGTTGGATGAAAGGGACCGGCAAGCTCGCTATCGAGACATTGGTCTCCTTGAAGCGGGCTGACTCGACTCGCGCCTACCAAGATGTTTCCATACTGTCGAAAATGTTCCCTCATTCATCCATTCCGACGATGGATGACCTCACCCAAGCTTCCGCTGGGCTTTTTGAAATTGCGGAGTCGATCTCGATTCGAGTCGACTATGAGAAGACCATAGAGTCCTGGCTTCGCAACCTGCACGAACATCGCGATGTCATTCTGTCGCAATTCGGCCCTGGGGTCTTCGAGCGATTCGATCGGTATTTCGAAGCCAGCTTACGGCAGGCCACGGGAGGTTACGTCGACCTGGTTCTGCTTTCTTTTGCTCCCGTTGCGGCGGGAGAGGCGTTTGATGATGCGGCGGAAGATGAAGCCTCCGCATCACTCGGATCCTTTACCGGGGAAGCAATCGTCCGGTCGGCAAGCGAGATTCAAGATTGGATCACCAAAGCGCTCGCGGGCAAGATGCATCTTGATCCCTCTGAAGTCGACGTGCGTCAGCCATTCTCGACCTTTGGGCTCGATTCGCTTGCAATGGTAAGCCTTGTCGGTGAACTCGAGACGTGGCTGAACCGCACGCTCGCGCCGACGCTCGGGTGGGATTATCCGTCGATCGAAGCGTTGTCTCGTTACCTGGCGGGAGAAACGACAGGAGACCGTGCCGCGGAGGATGATCTCGAAGCCGCGGAACCTATCGCGATCATTGGAATGGCTTGCCGTTTCCCCGGCGCGAAGACGCTCGACGACTACTGGCGAGTCATGATCGATCAGGTCGATGCGATTCGTGAAATTCCCAAAGACCGGTGGAATATTGAGGAGTATTTCGACAAGGATCCCGATGCGCCGGGCAAAATGATCACGCGTTGGGGGGGCTTCCTCGACGACATTGATCAGTTCGATCCGCAGTTCTTCAGCATTTCGCCTCGCGAAGCGGCTCGAATGGATCCGCAGCAGCGTCTTCTACTCGAAGTCACCTGGGAAGCACTTGAGAATGCGGGCTTGCCGGCGGATCGGGTCGGCGGCTCGAAGACGGGCGTCTTTGTCGGAATCGGCGGAACCGATTACTCACAGCTCTATCGCCGATTCGACAATTCGATCGAGTACCTCGATGCCTATTGCGGGACAGGCAACGCGCTGAGCATCGCGGCGAATCGCATTTCGTACATTCTCGATCTTCACGGTCCGAGCCTGTCGGTTGATACGGCTTGCTCCTCGGCGCTGGTCGCCATTCATTACGCCGCGCAAAGTCTGAGGAATCGGGATTGCGACATGGCGATTGCGGGTGGCGTGAATGCCATCCTTTCTCCCGAAGTGACGATCGCGTTTTCGAAGGCGCGGATGTTGTCGCCTGATGGTCGTTGCAAAACATTCGATGCAGACGCGAACGGTTATGTTCGGGGTGAAGGATGCGGCGTCGTCCTATTCAAACGTCTCAGCGACGCCGTTCGCGATGGTGACAATATCTTGGCGGTGCTGCGGGGAACCGCGGTGAATCAAGATGGAAAGACGACGGGCATCACTGCTCCGAATGGGCCCGCGCAGCAAGAATGCGTTCGTAAGGCGCTCCGGCAAGCGGGCGCAAATGCGAACGAGCTGACGTATATCGAAGCTCACGGCACCGGCACGCCCCTGGGAGATCTGATCGAGGTCGGCGCGCTTCGCGACGTCGTCGGTAGTCGTCCGGAAAGCGAGCCCGCCTGTTACATGGGGTCGATCAAATCGAATATCGGCCACCTGGAAACAGCTTCCGGCGTTGCGGGACTTATCCGCGTCGTCCTCATGATGCAGCACGGCATCATCCCGCCGCAGCGGAACTTCAAAAAGCTCAATCCACATATCAAGCTGGACCATTCTTCGATCAAGATCACCACTGAACCGCTCGAATGGACGGGGCTCGCCGATCATCGCCGATTGGCCGGCGTCAGTGGCTTCGGTTTTGGTGGAACGAATGCGCATCTCATCGTTGAAGCGTATCGATCCACAGATGCTGTCAAAGAAATCGTCAACCGCCCGGCTGATCGTCCGGTTCACTTGCTTCCACTATCGGCGCAATCAGAGTCGGCACTTCGTGAGTATTCGGGTCGACTGGTCGAGATGATCGACTCAGATCCTGCGGTCAACGTGGCGGACCTCGCATACACGGCCGCGACGACGCGCACGGCTTTCGATTTCCGACTGGTCGCGGAAGCCGCGAATACCGCCGAGCTTCGAGATCGTCTGGCCGCATTCGCCGAAGAGGGGCGCGCGACCGGCGTCACCAACGGGCCAATACGCCTGCGTTCGAAGCCGAAGATTGCGTTCTTATTCACGGGGCAGGGGTCGCAGTATTCGGGAATGGCAAAGGATCTCTACGACTCTGAACCGACCTTCCGTCGATACATGGATGAGTGTGACGCGATCTTGCGACCGTATCTTGAACACTCGCTCCTTGAAGTGTTATTCGATGCGAGCAAGTCGGAACTTGTCGACACGACGACTTTCACGCAGCCCTGTCTCTTTGCGGTTGAATATTCCATCGCGCAGCTTTGGCGTTCCTGGGGAATAGAGCCGAGCTTCGTTTTGGGTCACAGTGTCGGGGAGTTCGCGGCCGCTACCATTGCTGGTTCGATGTCGCTTGAAGATGGCCTAAGGCTGATCGCCACCAGAGCGAAGCTGATGGGTTCACTTCCTGCCGGTGGAATGATGGCGGTGGTGTTTGCCTCGGAATCGACGGTCAAGGAATCGCTGCCGGCCACCGTGAGCGTCGCCGCCATCAATGGTCCAGAGAACACTGTTATTTCTGGTCCAGAAGACGATGTTCGATCGCTCGTCGATTCGTTCGAGGCGGAGGGCATTCGTTCCCAAGCCCTGACGGTCTCCCATGCATTTCACTCTTCGCTGCTCGACCCGATGCTCGACGAGTTTGAAAACTTTGCCAGCCGGATTTCTTATCACACGCCGCAAATCCCGGTTGTCTCGAATCTAACCGGCAAGTTCATGGCAGACGGTGAGGCTCCCTCCGCTCGTTACTGGCGTGAGCATGCTCGTGGGGCGGTTCGTTTCGCTGATGGCATGCAGGCTCTCGCGAAGGTTCGCTGCGATGTCTATCTGGAAGTCGGCCCGCATCCCAGCCTGATTGCGATGGGACGCCGCTGCATCAAAGCCAATAAGCAGCTTTGGGTGCCGTCGCTCCGAAAGGGTTCTGAGGATTGGTCGACGATCGCCGCCGGGGTAAGCAATCTTTTCATTCATGGCGTATCGATCGACTGGCGACGTTGGGACCGGGACTTTCACCGGAAGCGGCTCGCGCTGCCGACCTATCCGTTCCAGCGTCAACGTTATTGGATGGAAGAGGATCCCGACAAGCGATCGGGGGGCGTACTCAGTGCTCCGCAGTCGGGGGCCCACCCACTTCTCGGATCACAATTGCCACTCGCCGTCGCGTCCACTGTTTTCAACTCGACGCTTAGCACTCGGTTTGTTCCTTCGCTGAAGGATCACGTGGTGCAGGGCTCGATCGTGTTGCCGGGTGCCGCCTACCTAGAAACGGCGCTTGCCGCGGCCGAGGGGGTCTTCGGTCCGGGGCATCATCTCATCGAGAACATGTCGTTCCAACAGGCGCTCTTCCTCGCCGAAGGTCGGCGCCAATCGGTGCAGGTCATCGTCTCTCCTGAGGTGGCGGGGAGCAGTTCATTCCAGTTTCTGAGTATGCCCGTTGATGCGGCTCCTGGCTCGCATTGGGGAACGCACGCCGCAGGTGTTTTGAGACGAGCACCCGCCCAGGAAGAGGAGCGGCCGACACGTCCGATTCCATTCGATCTGCAACAGAATTTCGATGTCGAACACGATCGTGAAACGCTGTACGACAAGCTCCGCCAGCGCGGTATGGAGTACGGCGAGCTGTTTCGGGTGAGTGAACACATCTGGAAACGGGGGCAACAAACGCTTTCTCGTCTGGTGATCCCGGATGGACTGGACGAGGAACTTCCGAAGTTCCACATGCACCCGGCCATCCTTGATGCCTGCATCCAAATGTTCGGAGCCTCGATTCCCGAGGAACTCGTCGCGAGCGGCACCGGGGAAACTTATCTCCCGACCGGTGTGGCGGAGCTGCGTATCTACGGTGCTCCGGAAAGAGAGATGTGGGTATTCGCCGATCTGAAGACGGATTTCGCGAAGGATGGCCTGCATCTCGCGCAGGGAGACATCACGGTACAAAACTCGAGCGGCCAATTGATTGCCGAGTTCAAGGGAGTGACCCTCACTCGCATCGGATCTTCCCAGCGCCGTGAGAATGAGCAGAGAATCGAAGATTGGGTCTATGGCCTTGCATGGGAAGACTCTTCCCTCGAGGAAACAGACGCGGCTGCGGTTGACAATGCAACTTGGCTGGTGTTCGGCGATGACGGCGGCGTGACCTCTTCGCTAACGGGTGTTCTTAGCGCGCGTGGGATACGTCCGATAGCAGTCGTTCCTGGTCGCGAGTATGCACGAACGAACTCGGGCTATCGTTTGCGGTGGGACGAACCCGCAGACTATCGCCGATTGATGGCGGAAGTCGGCCCCGCCAGAATTCTCCACTTGTGGAGCTTACGATCAGATCTTGGTTCACAATCCGCGGAAGCTGTTCGGCCCGCGACGCTGAGTCTCTTGTCGCTCGTCAATGCACTGGAAGGCAAGGTCGCCAGCCAGTGTCAGTTGGTCGTGGTGACGCGCGGCGGTCAGGCAACCACGCAGGATGAACTCGTTCAACCCTCTCAGGCCGCGGTTTGGGGGCTGAGTCGTGTCGTAGCGAACGAGCGTCTGGAATTGTCGATTCGACTGGTTGATCTCGATCCGCTCGACACGAACCCGGCGAATGCATCTTATCTGGTGGCGGAATCGTTGACGCGCGACAATGAACGGCAGAGTGCCTATCGCCGTGGACAACGACGTGTTCTTCGTCTCACGCATCAGTCGGAATGGGTGAAAGCCGAGGAGCAGCAATCGTCGCGCGGGACCATTGCGATTCCCAGTGCAACATCCTACCGGCTCGAGGTCGGTGCGACTCCGACACTCGATCGATTGGCCTACAAGCCCTTCCATCGGAAGAAGCCTGGAGCCGGCGAGTTGGAGATTGAAGTTGCCGCGACGGGGTTGAACTTCAGCGATGTGCTCAAGGCAATGGGACTTTATCCTGGGCTCAAGCCTGGCCCGGTCCCCATTGGTATCGAGTGCTCGGGCCGCGTGACGGCCATCGGAGAAGGTGTCACCGATTTCAATGTCGGTGATGAAGTCCTCGGCGTTGCTCCCTTTAGCTTTGGAAGTCATGCCGTCACTAATTCAATTGGTGTAGTACCGAAGCCGAGGTCGATCACACATGAGGAAGCAGCGACAATCCCTATCGCGTTCCTTACCGCTCATTACGCGCTTCTTCACCTGGCTCGCATCGAACCGGGCGAGAAGGTGCTCATTCACGCGGGTGCGGGCGGCGTCGGGTTGGCAGCCATCCAGATCTGTCAAGCCGTCGGAGCCGAGGTCTTCGCGACGGCCGGTAGCGACGAGAAACGAAATTACCTGCGATCTCTCGGTGTTAAGCATGTGTTCAACTCGCGTGCGCTCGACTTCGCGCAGCAGATTAGCGAAATCACCGATCGCAAGGGGGTCGACATCGTTTTGAATTCGCTTCCCGGCGAAGCGATCACGAAAAGTATCGAATCACTGGGGGCGTACGGCCGCTTCCTAGAGATCGGCAAGACCGATATCTATCAGAACAAGGCGATCGGTCTCTATCCGTTCCAAAACAACTTGTCGTACTTCGCAATCGATCTCGACAAGATGCTTCGTGAGAAGCCGAGCATCGTTCGGAAGATGTTCGTCGAGTTGATCGGAAAGTTCAACGACGGTACCTATAAGCCTCTCCCCGCGACGGTGTTCCCCGCCGAGCAGACGGTACAATCGTTCCGCTACATGGCGCAGCGGAAGAATACCGGCAAGGTGATCGTTTCGTACGCGGAGGTGGCAGAGAACAGTGATTCAACCACTGGCATTCGCGCGGACGGGGCCTATTGGATCACCGGCGGTACGGGTGCTCTTGGGCTTGAAGTCGCGAAGTGGCTAGCGCGATCCGGTGCGAGGGAGCTTGTTCTCTTCGGACGTTCCGAGCCTAACGAATCGACCAAGGATTTACTGGCCAAGCTTCGGGAATCGGGCTGTCATGCGACTCTTGTTCGAGCCGACGTTGGGGATCGCGAGCAATTGCAGCACGCCGTGTCGAAGATGCCCTCGCTCCTTGCAAGGCCGATCGGCGTCTTCCACGCGGCCGGCGTACTCGATGACGGAGTTCTCACTCAGCAGACGCGTGAGCGATTCGAAAGAGTACTACGTGCCAAGGTGGATGGTGCGTGGAATCTGCATGAAGTGACACTCGATGCGCCGGTCGATCACTTCGTCCTCTTCTCCTCAGTAGCGTCCATCTTTGGTTCCCCTGGGCAAGGAAACTACGCGGCCGGAAATGCGTTTCTCGACGGGCTGGCTGCCTATCGCCGTGCTCATGGGCTCCCAGGTATCTCCATTAACTGGGGTCCTTGGGCCGAAGTCGGCATGGCGGCTCGACTGGGTGAGGAGAAGATGAGCGGCCGAGGTATTACTCCGATCCCTCCGGTACAGGGAATTGCGATTCTCGAACGCCTCTTGCAGTCGAGTCCGACCGAGGCGGCGGTGATGGATGTGGAGTGGGATAAGATGCTCGCTCTCTATCCTGATGGACCGCCGCCGATCTTCTCGCACCTCGCTGGTGCGACGGAATCGCGTGGCCCGGCAGACCGTGAACTTCGGACGCGCGTGCTCGACACGCCGGCTGAAGATCGCCTCGAAATGCTGCAGGCATACTTCGTCGAGCAGATTGCCCGCGTGATGGAACTTGATCCGGCCCGGATCGATCCCGAGCAGCCGATGAATAATCTCGGCCTCGATTCGCTGATGGCGATCGAGCTCAAGAATGGCATCGAATCGAGTCTTGGGATCAGCTTGCCGATGGCGAAGTTTCTGGAAGGGCCAAGCGCGCATCAACTCGCGATGATGGCGATCGAGCTTCTACTGGCGAGTGTCGGACAGGCACGTGAAACAGATTCAGGGGACACATCCGCGATGACGCCTGACCGTTGAAATATGAGCCATGCGGCTGGGAGTGACAGGCTCTCAGCCGCTTTTTCATTTCTTGCGCAGCGGATTCGATCTCTTATCGAATGATCACGCGCCGGATCAGCGGCAAGGCGAATAAGGTCATGAGAATTGTCGGAGCCCACAGACTGATCCAGGCCGGCAGCATATCTTCCTTCACGATGTTTCGCGCGAGAATCAACGAGGGGTAGTAAATCGTTGTAATTGGCAGGAAGCAGACGAAGAACGTTTGAAGGAAATCGCGTCGCTGAAAAAGCATCCCTACCGGGCATCCGAGAAGGACGAAGAGAAGGCACGAGACGGCTTGAGCAAGTCGTCCATGAACTTCGGCTTGCATTTCGCGCGATTTGCGAGACTCACGCTCAGCGTAATAACGGTTCGTGTGGACCATCTGCGACCAGGGAACCAAGTCTCCCTGTAGTGCCGTCCAAGCTCCGGTGGTGGCGACGTCGAAATCAGCCAAGTGCGATTTGTTCACGTAGTTTTGTGCTTCATGCTCGCAGCCGAGACACGAAAGCATTTTGAGCCGAACTTCCCGGCGACCGACATCCTCGGGAACGGGCATCTGATACGTTTGATCGCGAACGTGGGCAAGACCTCCTGGAGTCGCAACTTTGTGCTCCATGAGCCGAATGTTGATGATGGGCTCGGCATCTTCTGCATAGCCAGCTTGAGTGACGGTAAGCGTTGCCTCTTCCGCCTGACCGACCAAATCGTATTGGCCGGTTGGCGCGCGATGCTTGAACGTCGGTTTGATCAGCTTTCCGTCACGCACGTCCTGCACAAAGATTTCGTATGGGAAATCAGGCTTGGAGATCGCGCCGGTTTGCCGGAGGTAGGCGTAGATGCTCGACGTCAAATCGTCGACCAGCATTTGATTCATGCGCCGATGGCATGCCGGGATGAATTGATCTCCGATATAAACGCCGACGGCGCTGAATACGATCCCAAGAACGAGAGCGGGATAGAGAATCCGCATGACATGCACGCCACCTGCCTTGATCGCCACCAGTTCTTGGTTTGATGTCAATCGGCCATAAACGAAGGTGCATGCGAAGAGGACGGAGATGGGGAGCGTGTAGGGCAACGTTGGTGGAATCAGGAGCGGCAGCATCAGGATGACCTTTTGCGGGTCCATCCCGTAGCGATTCGCTTCGAACATCGCGCCGACGAGAACGAAGAGACCAGAAACGCTTCCCACGGAAAGGAGCGTGATCTTTAGGAGATCAAACAGGATCATCCGGCCGATGAGCGACATGTGTTGACGGGATTCCTTTCCGCGTCGTGACGAAGTCAACTTCCCTGTTGAGCCGCGAAAGTCATCCTAAAGCGGCTGTGGCATCAAACGTAGGACAGAATCCTGACAATGAACCGCGTCAGCCGCGATGGAATGTCAACCTTTTTTGAACGGACCTCGGTCGCGACGGTCGTGAAGGACTGCATCATGCGATTGCTTGTTCCCTGCGATTCGACTCTCTTGCGAGATATTCTCTCGCGACGCGAGTGAATCGCAGCAAGCCCTCTCGGCAACGTTCGAGCGGTTGAAAGCCAAAACTGAGCCGAATAAAGCTCGTCGGCATTTCTTCCATCGACGTCGGAAAGCAAAAGTTGCCGGGAACATAAAGTACCCCGGCAGCGATACAGTCCTTGAAGAACGTCCCCGTCCCCGAAGTATCGATTGACTTCGGCAATCGGAGCCAAACATATAGCCCACCGTCGGGGCGTGTCCAGGTCACTTGCGGACCGAACGTTCCTAATTGCTCGCTGAGCACATCGAGCATCATTTGTAATTTTTCGGAATATGTTTTCCTCAAAGAGCTTAGGTGACGATCATAGTCGCCGCTTTGCAGGACGGAGAGTAGGATTTGCTGCGTCAAATTCGCTGAGCCGAAATCGTGATGTCCCTTCTGCTGCACGAACGGTTTCACCAAATCAGCAGGGACGATCATGTACCCTGTTCGGACCCCGGGCGCGAAAGGTTTCGAGAAGGTTCCGGCATAAATGACGAATTCGCCAGACTCATCGAAGCGGAGGAGGCTCGGGATATCTTCGCCGAGATAGCGAATTTCTCGATACGCCGCGTCTTCGACAATGAGGATTCGATTTTCAGTCGACCACCGCTTGATGATCTCCACGATGCGAGGCCGGCGATCCAGCGACAGCGTCAGGCCCGTCGGATTACAGAAATAAGTTACGTCGTAGAGGAACTTGACCCGAGAGAGTTTTCCCTCACGTGAAAGTTGCTCGAGCTTGCGATCGAGATCTGCGGGGACAAGGCCATGCTCATCCGTTTGAACGGGAATGATTTCCGCGCCGAAGGATTGCAGCGCCCCCATGTAAACGAAATAGGTCGGAACACCCGCGAGAACGATGTCCCCAGGATTGAGAAGAATCTCACCCAAGATGTAGAGAAGCTGCTGAGAGCCGGTGCCGAGAACGCATCGATGAACGGTGGCTTGATGACTTGCATCGGCGATGCCGTCCATGTCATTGAGCCGATTGACGATGATTTCGCGAAGCGGGGGGAGCCCGTGCGTGGTCCCGTATTGCAGGGCATCTCGGCCACGCTTGGGATTGTGTGCGATCTCTTGAACTGCCGATTCGAGTTCCTTAGTCGGAAGCGTCTCTTGATCGACAAAGCCGGCCGCAAGTGAGATGACTCCGGGGTTCGCGAGTCCTTGCTCCATCAAGTAGCTGATCGGAGCCTCATGAGAGTTCAAGGATCTTTCGCTTAGTCGAATCGGCTTGGTCATGTTTCGCGTTCCCACCGGAGATGTCCGCAAGCTTTAAGTGAGACTGAGAGCAATCCCTTTGATCGAGAGGATGCTCAGAGGTATTGCTGATACGCCGCGACGGCGAGCTGATCACATTCCTCGTTCTCGGCATGCCCGGCATGTCCTTTCACCCATTTGATCGACACTTTTCGCTCGGAAACGAGTTCATCCAATTCCTGCCAGAGTTCGACATTTTTAACCGGCTTTAGTCGACCCCCTTCCATTCGTTTCCATCCGCGTGACTTCCAGCCTCTCATCCACTCCGAAATTCCTTTGGCGACGTAGTTGCTGTCAGTGACAAGCAAAACCGAACTTCCTGCGGGAGTGTCTTGCAATCCGCGAATCGCCGAGAGCAATTCCATGCGGTTGTTAGTCGTATGTGGCTCACCCCCCGAGCCCTTTGTCTCTTCACCGGTGGCCAGCGTGCGGAGGATGAATCCCCACCCGCCGGGGCCCGGATTGCCGCTGCACGCACCGTCGGTGTAAAGCTGGTATTCGATTTCGGATGTGGACAATTTTCATCCCTTTCACTGGGCCGATCGTACTACGTCTCGATTCCATTGAGACATGTCGATGCAATTTTCACGGATACTCATCATCGCTTCCCGGGGCGAAGCCATTGTCTGATTTGCAAGATCAGTATCAGCAGGACGATGCCCCCGCCGATGGCGATCACGGCTAATTCTCTGGGTCGTGAGAAAATGTTTTCCCAGCCATTGGCTGACTCTGCTGGAGCCGCGGGTGACGAACTGTTACCCCCAATCGACTGGTTCAGCGTTTCACGTCGATTCCGTTCATAGTCGCTTAGTGCACGCGCATGTTCCAGGAGAATACGCGGGGTATAGCCGAGGGCCCGGGCCCGTTCCAACGAGGTGATTGCGGCGGGAACCAATCCCTCCGCATTCAGGAATTCACCGAGCAATGCCCAGGTCGCCGCGGAAGTCGGATTGAGTCTCGCCAATTCAGCGAGCGACTTTGCCGTTGCCGGTTTGATTTTCCCCTTTTCGATCGGCGCAATCTTGCCCGCCTCGAATTTTCCGGATTCGCCGACGAAAGAAATTCCCCACGGATTTCCGTCCGCGGACGCTGGTTTCCCATGCGTCGACTGGTACGTGATGAGTTCAGAGAGGGTTTCGAGGAATGGCAAGTCGGTTGGTGTTGCCCTCGCCAAGGCGAGCGAAACGGTGCGCGAGGCGAGTTCGGTGGCTCCCTCGGCATACTGGGCGGCGACCTCGAGTTTTCTCGATTTTGGATTGTCTGGTTCTTCGCGCTTCCATTGTTGAATCAACTCTAGGGCGGCGGCTGGTTGTCCCATTTGAAGAAGCGTCGTCACGAGATCTTCAGTCTTCAGCCGGCCCCGCAGTTCCCGAGCCGCTTGGGTGAGTCCCCGTGCTTCGAGCTCATGGATAAGGATGAGCAGCTGCTCATTGGGGATAGGACGAAGAAATCGCTCGGTATCGGAGAATACCGATTCCATCTCTGGCGCGGAAATGCCGGTGGGAACTTTCGTCTCGATAGGTGTGGAGGACGCGTTCACTTGCGCATGGAGAAAGGAGATTTGACCCCATAGAAGAGTCAACGTCGCAATGCCAGCGAGGGAAAGGGGGCGTTTCATAGGTCTCCATGATGGGCCGGTATTACCGACGGTCCCCTTTTTATATCGGATTGGGCAAGAAAATGACGAAGCCCCTCGGTAACCGAGAGGCTTCGCTGGGTTTTCGGACGGCTGGGTAAACGCTCGAAGTAATTAGTTACGAGCGAAGATCACGATCGGCTCATCCTGGAACTCAGCGCGATCGAGCTTGAAGCTGACAGCGACGAGCGAAGAGCGATCAACTCGGAAACCAGCCGAATCCTTCTTCTCGGGCTCGGGAGCCGGAGGAGCAGGGGTGGCCGGAGCTGCGGGAGCTGCCGGAGCAGACTCAGCCGCAGGAGCTGAGCAGGAGCATGAGCTCGAGCAAGAGCTTGAGCATGAAGAGTAGTAAACCGGAGCCGAGCAGCAGGTGCTGGCCGAGCAGCACGAGCTAGCCGAGCAGCTGCAGCAGTTGTGCTTGTGGAACAGCTTCTTGAACAAGCCGCACTTGTGACGACGAACCTTCGTGCAGGAGCACGAAGAAGAGCAGGAGCAAGAGTCAACCACAACTACAGGTGCACTGCAGCTGCAAGATGACGAGCAAACGGCGTAGCCATGGCACTTATGTCCGCTGACAGTGCCAAGGGCAACTAGCATAATGGCGCTAAGCATCGTTGAAGTCCTCGGAGATTTTCAGTGGCCCAGATTTGTTCCCAAATACATCCCATGTAGCAGGAAACCGTCCCGGCGGGTCACATTAACCGGACCGATTCCTTCTCACGTGTTGCCGTCCGAAATTGGCAACCCCCACACGCTCCACTGGCCAGTCGAAGCGGGCAGGCTAACCACCCAAACATCAATCAGTCTAACTCACCGTTAAAGGTTCGCCAAACATCCGATGTATCGTAGCTAATCGATTCGCTTCAAATTACCCATTTTGAGCGATCGATTTGCAGGGAGTGTATGTCTGGGGAAACTGCGAGTCAAATCGAAATCAGGGTGAAAAGATAAAGCGGGAAAGAGGTGCTGAATTTATCGACATTTCCGGCAGAATCTGATTTCCATCCCGACTCGATTTCGCTGCGGTTTCCTTGCATTCCTCCTTGTTTTCTTCGTTCCGCCCTTCCTCCGCGATGTCATCCGTGCTCGACGACGGCGATTAAGTAATTCACAAATTCGGCCGTCAAATCTGATCGCGGATCATTCGTCGCGGCGAATGCCTTTTGTTTCCACGGCGACAAGACGCATACTGATTCGTGTTCCGAGCCGCCGTCCTTTCGAAGAGTCCCCCAGTAAGAGGTCTCCTCATGCCGAATTTCGTTTTCGACTACCTCTGGTCTCTGGCCGCCCTTGGCGTCGTCGTCGGGTTGACGTCACTGTACGCTGGCATTCGCTCTGGAAGCCGTTCCGTCATCGCGGGAGCGATCTTCTGTCTTCTCATCGGTGCCGCTCTCTTTGGCATCGACTATTGGGTGGTTTCACCCACCGAACAAATCCGTGCGGTCCTAGCACAAATCATCCAGGCCGCGAAAGAAGGAGACGCCAAAACGATCGACGAAGCTGTCTCTTCTCAATATAGCGACGGCACTCGCGATCATGACACGCTGGTGTCACTCATTCATTCGCGTATCGACCATGCCGATATCGAGAACGTTTCCCTTGCAGGTCTGGAGTTCGCTCACCAAGAGGGCGATATCCAAACGAGTTTTGTCGCCCACGTCTCAGGTCGATACCAGGGAATGAATCCCGGTCAGGCGTATCCGGTCCGGCTGAAAATTCTTTTTCGCCGTGAGGGGGACACTTGGAGGATGATCTCCATCCATCGATACGACCCGATTCAATCGGCAAAGGAAGTTCCGCTCGATTCACTTCACTAACGGAACATCTGTCTGCCATCGTGATGTCACTCTAGTGACATCTGTATGTCATCAATTTCGTATCGTTTTGTCAACAGGGTGACAGCATTCGTGATGCTGATTTTGGGCCTGTTTTTCTCTTGTTCGGATGATCTAACAACATTGAAAGACTTCCGATGCGTCGATCTCACCTCGGTGCGGGACGAATTGTCGCGGCACCAAAAGTTCGAGCGATCGATGAACGGCAATTTTTCACTGCTTAGTCACATCACGGAATCGTCATTCGAAACAAAAAGAGGACCCAAGAAGTTAGGCTTCCGGGATCCTCTTGGTTTGAAATCAATTCTGAAAACGATCCGCATGCCCCCATCCGTTCCGTACGATCGCAATCGATCGAGTGATTCAGAAGGGAGCTCGGAAGGTTTAACGGAATCGCTGACAGTTTGGGCAGTAGCTCGAGGTCGGCATGGCCTGGTAGCTCGGCGTGGCGGGCTCCATCGTTTCGTTGGCCACTGAGCTTAGAACGCTGGGAGTGGGGCGTCCCTTGGCGGCCTTGCATTCAGTGAGGACCTTGGTCAGGTCATCGCCGTTCAATCCTCGTTCCGTGCGGAAATACTGCCATTCGCGTCCGCGCTCGATAACGACCGCACCCTTCGTTCCTTCGTTCTCGAAGGTCTTGAAGATCTCGGCCCCTTCCTTCGTGTTCTTGTCGGCGACCACGAGGATGTAGTTATCGGTGAGCTCGTTCTTTCCGTCGAACGGAGCCTTCCAGTTCTGATCGCGACCTGAGTCGGTGAAGTAAACGAAGATCGGCTTGTCGGCCTTCTTCGAAGCCTCGAAGCCTTCGGCATAGCTGGTGAGCCATTCGCCCGCTGAGACAAACGCGGGGGTGAGACAAAGCAGTGCAGCGGCGATCAACCGCATAACAGAACCTCCTAAGATTCAGACTGACACGCGAGGGTTGGAGGATCCCTGGAGCTTCGGATCCCTCGCCGAGGGCAGGCATCACCACCTTCCAAAGGCGGTACCTCATTGCAATCGCGAGTCGTAACCGTTCGTGAAGCACGGTTCTAGCTTCCAAAACGTGGTCGGTCACTCATTAAATTGGACTTAAATCCCACTGATCTTCCTAAGCTGGCAATATCGAACAGCTTGAGTTTTGTCTTAATTTCCTCTCATCGGAAGAGAGGTGTGTCATTAACTTGTTCGTAAAGGACAGGTGGGTCATTGAAATGAATGAGCGAACGACTGCCAGCTCTCTATAAAGATTGTTCCAAGGGTGGCATTGATGTACATGCAAAGGAGGCTGGGAAATGATGCAGGAAGAGAAGCAACAACTCGCGGAGTTAGAAAAGAAGGTCGATTTGCTCCGGAGGTCTCTTTGACGTCGATGCGAAGAAGGCTCATGCGGCTGAGTTCGAACGACAGATGGAAGCGGCCGATTTCTGGGATCATCCCGATAAGGCTCAGAGCATCATCACCCAACTGAAAACGATCAATACGCTCATCAAGCCGTTTCAGCAGCTTGCCACCGACTTCGGTGACATTCGCGCCATGATGGAACTGGCGGAGGAGGGGGAAGATGAATCGCTTCTCCCTGACATCCAGTTGTCACTCAAGAAGGCAGTGACCGAAGTCGACCAGCTCGAATTCAAAATACAGATGTCTGATCCCGTCGACGCCAGCAACGCGTTCGTCACCATTCAAGCGGGGGCGGGGGGGACGGAGTCATGCGACTGGGCATCCATGCTGTATCGCATGTACGTGCATTGGGCCGAGGATCACAACTACGATCTTGAACTGATTGATGCCGATCCCGCCGAGCAAGCCGGATATCGAAGCATCACTTTCGCGGTGCGCGGCGAATATGCGTACGGCTATCTTCGTGGTGAAGCCGGGGTTCATCGGCTCGTTCGCATTAGTCCGTTCGACGCACAGTCACGCCGGCACACTTCCTTCGTCGCGGTCGACATCATGCCGGAGCTTGATGACACGATCGAGATCGAAGTGAAGGAATCAGATATCGTGATGGAAACGTTCATGAGTGGTGGTCCGGGGGGCCAGCATCAGAACAAGACCGCGAGCGGTGTTCGTCTTCGTCACATGCCAACCGGCGTGGTTGCGGAATGCCGAAGCGAACGAAGTCAGCATAAGAACCGCAAGACCGCGATGAACATGCTCAAGGCACGCCTCTACCGTATCGAGCAAGAGAAGCGCGATGCGGAACTGGCGAAGCTTTACAACGAGAAAGGCGAAATCGCGTTCGGCAGTCAGATCCGTTCCTACACCCTCGCTCCTTACCAGATGGTGAAGGATCATCGCACGAACGTGGAAGTCGGCAATGCGGGGGGCGTGCTCGAAGGGAAGATCGATCCCTTCATCGAGGCGTACCTGAAGACGCGCAAGCCACCATCGAGTAATTGACGATGAGACGACTCAGCTCTTGGTGGACGTGAGGGATTTGAAATCCTCATCGTCACGCCAAGGGTCGAAGTCGGATTCATCAGCGATGCCGACTTTGAACGCTGGGGTCAGAGCAAGTGCCGAGCGGAGGCAGCCGAGCATTTGATCCTTGTCCTGGGCGAGTGAGTAATAACAGCTCAGGTTGTAAAGGACGAGTGCGAGCGATTTCATGTCGTTCGACTTTCGGCAAGCCTGTTCGGCAGCTCTTAGCGTGGCAATCGCGTCATCCAAACGGTCACTCCGCTTCAGACACCAACCGAGATTGATGTAGAGTCCGACTTCGTTCGGACGCTCATCGATGGCTTGTGCGAAGTAGGGAGCGGCATCGTCGTATTGCTTGAGAATGCGAAGAGCCTCTCCGTACAGCGAGTTGTAAACGAATGCTCTTTCCTCGCGCACTTCTTCGGAAATCTTGTTCAGGGCGGCAAGAGCGGGAGCTGGCAATTCCAGTTCCAGGTAACCCTCGGCTTCCTCGAAAAGTCGTTCGGTCTGCGTCGTACTCATGGGATGCATCAAATTCACAGGGTTTTTGTCAGTGTTTTCAGGGGATCCATGCCGGAAGACAGAGAAAGTCCTCGCGGTCGTACCCTCCCTCCTGTGTATAATTTGAAGGTCCGATTTTCATTTGCTCTTGCTGCTTGCCCATCATGAGAAAAAGTGGGGCGCCCGCTCATGAAGGAACCGTGAAGAGCATCCGGCCTCGTTCGACAGTATGAGAAGGGCAGGTAGTCCCGTGGATTTGCCGATCATCGAGGAGTTCGATCGACTTCGACCGATCGAAGATAAGCCCTTTCGTTCGGCATGTTACGCACCATTCAGTTCTCTCGATTTTGATGCAAATGGCTTCGTGCGGTCGTGCGGCGTCACGCGAGACTATGTGCTGGGTGATTTGCGGGATGAGACGCTCGCCGAGATCTGGAACGGCTTTCGAGCCACTCAATTACGAGACGCTCTCCGCTGCTATGATATGGCCTCCGGATGCGAATTCTGCGAAACGCGAATCGTGCAAGGGGGAGATTTTCCTTCCCATTTTCCCGGCCATCTCTTTCACCAAAAGCATTTCGATTCGATCCCGGTCACGGGGGACTCTGAGTTTCTTCCGACTCATTTGACGTTTCGACTCGGAAATAAAGCGGTTCGAAATGGTGGAGGACGAACGGAGTCGAACATTTCTCCAGCATCGTCATCTCCTTACGGAAATGCATTTTTCGAGGAACTCCGCCGATTCGTGCCGTTTGTCGAATCGGTGCAATTCTTTGGAGGTGAACCCTTTCGGGTCGAAGAGCATTATCGTGTGTGGGAACTCCTTGTCGAACTGGGTCATGTGCGCGAATGTCAGGTGTTGACCGAGGGAGGAACGTACAACAAGCGAGTGGAATGGGTGCTGCACGAATTACCGTGCACGATCACGCTCTCGGTAGAGGGGATCAGCAAAGAGACGATCGAGCGAACAAGGCCTGGCGCGGACCTCGATATGTTCATGGAGAACTTTTGTCGATTCCAGGAATACTCGCTCGCCGCAGGCCGATTCCTCTATTTCGACTTCATTCTTTCTCGTGTCAATTGGCACGAACTTCCTGAGGTGCTTCGCTTCGCGGAACGGCACTGCTGTCTCGCGAACATTCGGTTCAATCATTCACTGCCGATGTACCGCATCGACACGATGAATGTCGACGAATTGCAGCACGTCGTTGATACGCTTGCTCGCCGCGATTCGCAGATGCTGGCGAAGTTACAACGGAATAGGAACGCTTGGCATGTCGCGCTCGATTCCTTGAAGCGACGGCTGGAGTATCTGCGCAAGGAAAAGGAAACCGCGCGGGAGTCAAGTACCACCGCGCGGCAGCAAATCTAACGATGCTCGCTAAGTCCTAGTTCAGAATCGGAAGAAGTGATTCCGAGGCCGCTCCGAAGTGAGAGCTTGGAATTCGTCCGGCGATGATATCTGCCGCCAGTTTTTCCGCCTCTTCGAGGAGTGCCGGGACCATTTCCTCCTCCGTGACGTGACGGATCATTTCGCCGCGGCGGAAAATCACACCTTTTCCTTTGCCTGCCGCAATGCCGAGATCAGCATTCTTTCCCTCGCCGACACCGTTGACGATGCATCCCAAAATGCTGATCGTCATGGGGGGAAGCTTTCGCTGATTCAGTTCTCCCTGGACCTTGTCGATGATCCCTTCCAAATCGATCTCGAGCCGGCCGCAGGTCGGGCAAGCAATGAGTTCGGGTTTCTGCACGCGCCGTCCCGTCGCTTGAAGGATGTCGAACGCGGCTTGAATTTCCGGCACGGGGTCTCCGAGCAAGCTGATTCGAATGGTATCGCCGATGCCGGCAAGGAGGATCGGAGCCAGCCCGCACGCCGACTTGATAATGGCATACGGTGGCTTGCCCGCTTCCGTGAGCCCGATGTGGGTCGGGTAATGGCACTGCTTGGCATAGAGCTGATAGGACTCAGATACCGTTCGGGTGTCGCTCGACTTCAGCGAGACGATGATGTCGTGAAAGCCGAGGCTCTCCGCCGTTTCGATATGGCGAAGGGCGCTTTCCACAAGGGCGGCAGGAGTCGGATAGCCGTACTTTTCGAGCAAGTCCTTTTCCAGGCTACCCCCGTTCACGCCGATGCGGACGGGAATCCCTTTATCCTTTGCTTTGGTGATGACCTGCTTGTATCGCTCTTCACCGCCGATGTTGCCCGGATTGATGCGGATCTTGTCCACCCCTGCGTCGAGGCAGCCGAGTGCCATCTTGTAATCGAAGTGGATGTCGCAAATGACAGGAATCGGGACTCGCTTGCGAATTTGTGGGACGGCCGCGAGATCCTCCTTCTTCGGGACGGTCACGCGAACGAGTTCGCACCCCGCTTCCGCGAGTTTGACGATCTGACCGACGGTTGCGTCGACGTCGGCGGTGTCGGTCGTCGTCATCGACTGAACAACAATGGGATGATTGCCGCCGACGATCTTATCGCCGATTCGGACTTCGCGCGTTTGATGCCGTTTGAAGCTGGGGTCGAACAAGGCAATCACCCTTCCGTCAGGTGTCTGGAGCGTGGGGCAGGTCAGTATTCCTTCCACCAATACTTTAGAGGAGCCTGAGGAAGGGGTCAACGAAACCTCGACGCTCATCGGATCTAAACATTTTCTCCTGCTGGATTTCGGTGAAGATTCGTCAAAATTCCATGCGTGGCGGCTCAGGAAGGTGCCGACGCCTCTTTCCCCAGCGAGGTCTGCTGAAAGCCCCTTGTGATAAAACGCGGAATTCTGGTACTCCTGGAGCGGACACGATTCTCGTACTGATTCGCACCTGGGGACGCACCCGCGGATGAAAGATTTTGTTCGAGCTCTCGGCTTCACCTGGCCTTACCGCTGGCGTTTCGTCACGTCCTTGGCTTGCGGACTGGTGGTGGCGGTCTTCTGGGGAGCCAATATCAGCGCGATCTATCCGCTGCTGACCATCTTGCTCGAGAACAAAACGCTTGTTTCCTGGGCCGATGACAAAATTGTCACTGCCCGATCGGACATCGAGCGGATGAACGAGGAGATCGCGGATCGAGAGAAAGAGGCGGCAGCGGCTCCTGACTCGGACGACAAGTCGAGAATCACTTCCATCATCGCTCGGCGGCAGGAGCAGCTCTCTTACAGGCAAGCGGAGCTGTCCCTCTACGAACGGGCGCGTCCCTACCTTGTACGGTTCAGCCCGTCGCAACCCTTCACCACCCTTTGCGTCTTGATGGGGCTCGTGATTGCGAGCATGGTGATCAAGTCGATCTTCGATTTCTTTCAGGAGTACCTTGCCGGTGTCGTTGTGCAGGACGCGATGTTCGATCTGCGCAATGAGTTCTATCGGCGAACGATTTCGCTCGACTTACAACACTTCTCGGAAACTCAGACTCATGATCTGATGGCGCACTTCACGAGCGATCTCGAAGCATTGACGGCGGGGATGCGGGCCCTCATGAGCAAGGTCGTCCTCGAACCGCTCAAGGCGATTTCCTGCCTCGCTTTCGCGTGTTGGTTTAACTGGCGATTGACCTTGGTAACGCTGCTGCTGTTTCCCATTGGCGCGGTCGTCATGGGAACCATCGGACGAGTGCTGAAGAAATTATCCCGTCGAAATTTGGAAAGTACCTCTCGCGTCTACAAGATCCTGCAAGAGACATTTCAGGGAATCCGCGTCGTCAAGGCGTTCACGATGGAAGGGCGCGAGCGTGCCAAATTCTATCGCGAAACCAAGATCAACAATCGGCAGGCGATTCGGCTCGTCCGAGTTGATGCGTTCTCAGGACCACTCCTTGAATTGATGGCGCTTTCTGGAATATGTCTCGCACTGATGGCAGGAGCGTATCTCGTCCTAACGCAGAGAAGTCACATCATGGGGGTGCGGCTGACGTACGATCCGATCACTCCTGGCTTGTTGATGACCTTCTATGCTCTTCTGGCGGGGATGAGCGATCCGATACGGAAGGCATTCAGTGTTTATGGCCGCGTGCAGCGGGGCGTGGCGGCATCGGAGCGGGTCTTCAAGTGCATGGATCGGGAGCCAACGATTCGAATGCCGAAGCGCGCCCCGGTCCTGGCGCGCCATCGTCATTCGATCGAATTCGAAAATGTCTATTTCGGCTATGACAAGCACCAGACCATCCTTCATGGTATCTCACTCAAGCTGAATTTCGGTGAGACGATTGCTATTGTCGGACATACGGGATGTGGAAAAACATCGCTGATCAATCTAGTGCCACGCTTTTACGATCCACATTCCGGGACCGTCCGGATTGACGGTCAGGACCTGCGCGAAATCAATCTGCGGAGCCTTCGCTCGCAGATCGGTCTGGTGACGCAGCAAACGGTGCTATTCGACGACACCATTTACAAGAACATCGCCTACGGTTGCCCCGGCGCAACTCGGGACCGCGTGATCGAGGCGGCCAAGGCGGCGTACGCTCACAAATTCATCGAAGCCCTTCCTCATGGATATGACACGCCCATCGGTGAAATGGGTTCGACACTGAGCGGGGGCCAGCGGCAGCGAATCGCACTGGCGCGGGCGATCCTTCGGGACCCCGCCATTCTCATTCTTGACGAAGCGACGAGTTCGCTCGACGTCGAAAGCGAAGCACTGATTCATAAGGCTCTTGAGCATTTCAAGCGGGGCCGAACGACGCTGATGGTAACACATCGCTTGAGCACACTTGACATCGCGGATCGGGTGGCGGTGGTGACGAACGGTCAGCTCGAAGCGTTCGGCACGATCGATGAATTGCTCGATTCGAGCATTACATTCCGTCGCCTGTACGACGTGCATGCCAAAGGGGCGTAATTCGAGACTTAAGGCGGTAGAATGACCGTCAGATTCAGTGTCTCGGGATGCTTGCCTGCATGACAAACTCCAACAGTTCCGTCCGATACCGTGCCAAGTGGCTCCTTCCTCTTGACGAAGAACCGATCGAAAATGGCTGGATGGAGATCGTGGGCGATTCGATCGTTGCGCGTGGGAAAGGAGAGTCCTCCGCGAGTGACATCGACCTCGGAGATGTCGCCATCATTCCTGCGCCCGTGAATGCCCATGCCCATCTCGATCTTTCCGGTGTGACCGAACCGATTCCACTGGGCAAGAACTTCCCAGACTGGCTCACCGGCGTCGTCGCCTGGCGAAGAAATCATCCGACAGACATTGGTGAGGATATTCGTCGCGGCATTGCCGAAGTTGTGCGTACGGGAACGATGCTCGTCGGTGACATCGCCACGACCGAGTCGAGCGCTTCATTGATGAGTGAGGCCGATCTGCATGGAACGGTCTTTCGTGAAGTAATCGGCCTTCGTGAACAGCGGTACGAACCTCTTTGGAATGATGCGATTCAAGCGGAGCCGAGAAGCGATCAGATTGCTTCGATCAGCCCCCATGCTCCCTACAGCACCTCGCCCGATATCTACAGGCGCGCCGGTCAACTTGGATCACCGTTGCCGATCGCTACTCACTGGCTCGAGTCACCCGAAGAGCGAGAGTTTCTGTTGAACGCCTCGGGGCCATTTCGGGAATTCCTCGAACGGATCGGTGCCTGGACCGATGATTGGAAGCCAACCGCCGATTTCTGGAAGCAATACCTCTCGGCCGGTCGATGGACGCTGGTCCACGCGAACTACCTGACGTCCGAAGAGATCAGCATGATGTGCGCGCCTCGATGGCGTGAGCGAATCGCGGCGGTCGTCTATTGTCCGCGAACACATGTATACTTCGGACACGCACCACACCCTTTTCGCGAGCTATTGAAAGCGAATGTTCCC
Source organism: bacterium (assembly GCA_019748235.1). Lineage (GTDB taxonomy): Bacteria > Planctomycetota > Planctomycetia > Kolteriales > Kolteriaceae > JAIEPU01. The sequence continues at coordinate 7,984 of JAIEPU010000080.1, read as the reverse complement.
GTGGCCCTTGGGACGGATGGCCGAGCGAGCAATCCGGATCTGTCGGTGTTTCGAGAAGCTTGTTTCGTCGCGGAGCATTTCCCTGATGTCGACCCGCGTGCCCTTCTGCGGATGTTGACCGCCAGTGGAGCGTCCGCGATTGGTTGGGAAGATCGATACCGTACGGACCTTCGTGGGAAAGCTTCGTTCGCTGTAGTGCGATTTGCCAAAACGGGCAAAGGAGGTCCGTACGCCTCACTGTTTTCGCCCGAGAGTGAGATCGTCGGTGTGATGAGTCAGGGGTATTGGAAGTTAGGGCCACGGATGTCTGAACGGTAGAAGACACTTATCGCTGGGTTGCCGTTTTGCGGAGTTGGTCGCGAAGTCGGGTCAGGGTGGGGCCGATGGAGTTTTCGGGGATGCCGAGCTCCTGGCTAATTTCCGCGTAGGATTTGTGATCGAGATAAAATGCCCGGACAAGGTTGGCATCGGTTCCGTCGAGCCCGTCGAGAAGCCGCTGGACCTCGTCCTCGTTCTCGATTTGAATCTCGGCCGGGATTTGATTTCGAGTTTCCTGTTCGATTCGAGCGGCCTGAACTTTTCGTTCATAAATGGCCTTCCGGCCCAGCTTGTTCACCACCACCCGGCGGGCGATGACCGCCAAGTAGTTGGCCAAGCTCGATTTACCCCGGAAACGACGAAGAATCTTGAAGTTTGAATTGACGATCGTCGCCATCACGTCTGACGCCAAATCCTCAATTTCATCGGGCTTTAGCGTTACACTCCGCATGTGCGCGGTATGCTGGATGACGTGGAAAACCACTCCGAGATAACGGTCGACGAACTCGTACCAAGCTTGCGGCTCACGCTCGAGGCACCGGCTGATGAGTTGGCGATCGATTTCCGTGAGTGCCACGGGTGACTCCGATCGGGGTGTAACTCGAACGACTATTGATCAAATCGAACGGACGCTGTTCTTAGTGTACCACTCAGTTCCAACTGAACAAGCAGGCACTCGACCGCGTCTACCGGAAGGTACGTCGAAAAATTGAACTCTTGACAATAGTATCGGTACGACTACATTCCCGTTTGGAGAGTCACAACTTGCGACATTCATGCAACTTCAGTCGACTTTGACGAACGGGCCGAGTTTAATGCCCGTTTGTCCTCTTGAGACAGATACCCTAAGGAGCATTAGATGCCTCACGTTGTCTGCCAGCCCTGCGACGGCTGCCGGTACACTGACTGTGTTGTCGTTTGCCCCGTCGAATGCTTTTACGAGGGGGAAACGATGCTTTACATCCATCCTGATGAGTGCATCGATTGCGAGGCTTGTGTTCCTGAATGCCCCGTCGAAGCCATTTTCGAGGAAAGCAATGTCCCCGAGGAATGGACTTCGTTCGTTGAGGTGAACCGGGATAAAGCCGCCAGTGGCGCATGCCCAAACATCACCGACAAAAAGGATCCGCTCGCTCCTCCTAAGTAAGGGCGATCGACGATCATCTATGTTCACCCCAAGAGATGCAAAGGCGTCTCTGGGGTGAAACTTTTTGATGATGCGCTCTTTCGATTTTGATCTGGTCGCCACGATTCGGAAAATAGCAACGGCAATGAGTGACCTCTCAACCAAAGGAATTGGGGGGGCAGCATCGTTGTCGTTCGCGACCTAAGGATGATTCGACCCCGACGGGATTTCCGGCTTCCATGGACATGCACGCATTTCTGATACTGCTGGCAGGACAGGTGGCGGGATACCTGGTCGGTGGAATTCCCTTTGCCTATCTCGTCGCGCGATGCAAAACGGGACGAGACATTCGAACGATCGGCAGCGGAAACGTTGGCGCGACCAATGTCGGTCGGCTCCTCGGCTTTCGCTATTTCATTCTTGTCTTCTTGCTCGACTTCGCGAAGGGTGCGCTGCCGGTCCTTGCCGCTCAATATCTTTCGTTGCACGGCATGTCGAACATTCCTCAGTACCTTCCAGAGGTTGTCGGGTTCGCGGCGATTCTGGGACATGTCTTTCCCATTTACCTGGGCATGAAAGGGGGAAAAGGGGTCGCGACCACGATCGGCGTACTCCTTTGCCTTGTCACGTGGCCGACATTAGCAGGACTTGGGGCGTTTATTCTCCTGGTTCTTTTCACTCGCATGATTTCCGTAGGTTCTATTGGTTTTGCTGTGACTTTTGCCGTTGTTTATCAACTCATCACGCCGGAGCCTTGGGGATCGTCGAAGGTGGCGTTGTCGAGCCTGGTCATGGTGCTGGCTGCGTTAGTGATTCTCAAGCACTCCAGCAATGTCAAACGAATCATCTCCGGGACCGAGCCGAAAATCAGCCTCTTCGGCTCTCGGAAAAAGTCAGACGAATCGGCCCCTTCCAACGATTGAATCATTCCCAAAAGTTGGGCTCGGTCCGAATGATCTCCCGCTTCCAGTCTTCCTCGTGAATCGGCCATGCCTGAACTTTGGCTATCTCAGATGCATGCGTGACCGCGCGCCTCAATTGTGATGCTTCTCTTTGACACTGCCGTTCGATGTCGAGCAGCTTTGGGGGACGATGCTCGAGATTGGTCAGCCGCCGAGTCAGTCGACCGTTATCGAAAATGGAGATGAGGCACGGAGATTCTGCATCAAGCATGCGGAGTGCGATGACTTCGTAGCTGGCGGTGTGGTAAATCTCTTTCAACTTGAAGAGGTCGAATTGGACCTCCGCGGCATCGGACAGGAAAAATGGTAAGGGCGTCAATAAACAGGTGGCAAATCGATTGGCCATCCATTCTCGCACCGTCGCGTCGAGCGGGACAAGGTCATGGGTCCAATCGGTGGAAAGTCGTGGAATCACATACTCACCTATCTCGTGGGCAATCGTCCATTGGTACCGTTCGGATCGCGGTTCTGGCCTAACGACGATCATCGTCCGTCCCCCGGATTCGACGAGTCTGCCACGCTCTGCCTGAGATCGATTGAGAATAACCTCGATCCCCAGTCTTGCCGCGATCTGCCGGGCGTCGATCGGAGCAGATGAGATCCCTGCCTCCACGAGAATTTCCTGGATGCTTCGATCAATCAGCGAGTGAGTTGTTGCCGCCGTCAATCTCATGATGCCTCCTTTGTGTATTCATATGTACACTATTAATGATCGTTCTTGTGAATGCAAGGGAGATCGGCGAAATAGGAAGATGGAACGGGGTTTTAGGGACGTGCTTGACCCAATATTGGGAAAGACTTACTGTTCGCCCGTCATCTCCTTGCCCTGTCATGTTTTGCGGCGGGAGTTCCAGCGAGGGGAGCGATATCGATGGGTCGGGTCGTAATCGATGGAAAGCCAGTCGAGATTAATCCTGCGGCCGAAGGGACCGTGGCGGCTGTTTTTGCCGGGGTAAGAGAGGAGATTCTAAGATCCGGGCGAATCATCACCGACGTTCGTATCGGTGACGAACCGGTGACATGGGACGACGGCCATCCCGCCTGGAATCTATCCGTTGCAGAGTCAGCGAATCTTGAACTGAAAACCGACTACCCGATCCGGATTAGCGGTCCGCTGGTGGAACGGGTCATCGGGACGTTGGACGTCATTGCACGCCAACATCAAGAGTTGGCGGAAGCGTTCCGCGCGGAGGATCGCAACGCGTTTGAGGCAGCGGCGCAAAGCCTGGGAGCCTGGCAAGAACTTCAACACGTCCTCGATCAGGTGTGCATCCTTCATGGGATTGATCTAGAGGCATCGGCTTGGAAGCCCATTGCTGATTCGTTGCGGGAGCGGTTCGGGAAACTGGAGCAGCTTCTCAAAGAGATGAAGGATTCGCTTGAGCATGGTGACATGGTGTTGACAGCGGATCTTTTGGAATTCGAACTCGCTCCATTGGCAGAGGAATTCGTCGCACCGTGTAAGCAGTTTCACGCGGAACTCGAACGGCAATACCAAGCCCCGGAGAGCGGAGCCTGATGTTCGATTCAGGCCTTTCGGGTGTCAGTGAGTGCCGTCCATCCCTTCCGGCTGGGCTGGGACGACCGAGCCTCCATGAACGGTGTTATTCCAATCGTCTGCTGACCATGCGGCATGGATGTTGGCTGGGTCGTACCAATCCCGCTTTTTGTCTCATCGCTCTGCTTCTCGCCTTCACGATGTTTCCACGCAGTCGATCGTTTGCTGAAGATTCGTTGGAGACAAAGCTTGTCTCGCGGGATGAACTGCAGGCTCGCGTACGGGCGGCATCCGACTGGTTTCTCGCGGTCCAAAATGCGGACGGATCATTTCGTTATGGCTGGGAGCCCGCGCTCGATCAGGATTTACTCGAGGAAAGTTTGATTCGGCAAGCGGGGGCGGCTGTTGCAGTCTCGCGTTGCGCGGCACTCATGAATGATGATCGGCTGGAATCGGCGGCGACGCGTGCGATCGAATACTTGCTTTTGCAAACGAAAAGGGCAGAGGGAAAATTCCCCACTCGTCGTTCCGCCGCTCCTTATCAACTCGTCCACCCCGTTGGATTTTCTGGGCTCTTATTGCTTGCCATCATGGAACATCCTTCACCCACGGAAGCGATGCGGACGGGAGCGTCGGAGTTGGCGAATTATCTTCGAATGCGTCAGCGGCCTGATGGTTCCATTCGACTCAGTTCGTCGGACGATCCCGCCGAAGATGACGAAGATGATCGGGAACATCCGGGGATGCCTTACTATCCCGGCGAAGCTCTATTAGCGCTCGCCAAGTATGAGTCAAAAAATCAAGTCTCCCCCAACAATCAAGCTGTCCGAAAGAGTCGCGATTTCTACTGGCGCGTTTGGCGAAGGAGCAAAGAGCCGGCATTCGTTCCCTGGCAGACTGCCGCGCATGCGGAACTGGTCTCTTGCACAAAGGACCGCGCGTCGGCGGAGTTTGTCTTCGAGATGAACGATTGGCTCATTCAACTTCAGTATCGAGAGGATGCGAGAGCAGGGTGGGTTGGAGGATTTGCGGCATATGTCGAGGGGGAAATGGTGGCGGTGGAGCCTGGAATTAGCTCGGCCAGCTATGCCGAATCACTCGCCGACGCGCTCCGCGTGGCTCGCGTCATGAAAGATTCTGTGCGGGAACGTAAGTACACGGAGGCATTGTTCGGGGTTCTTCGCTTCATCAATCAGTTGCAATACGAGCCGGCGGGAGTTTCTCACTTCGTGCCGGAGTACCGTTCGAAGCTGGTAGGAGGATTTCGCGCCGGACTTCGCCAAGGAACTGTCAGGATCGACTTCACTCAACACGCAACCTTGGCTATGTGCAACATTCTGGCGGCCGAATCGGTTCCGGTCGCCACCCCCGTGTCGGCGTCCAAGGAGGGACGACTTTCGGCGGGGCAAGGAGGCTCTCGGAAATGACGAGCGAATCGCTGGTCCGGCGGATCAAACCAGATTTTGACTGGTCCACGCTCCGATTTCCCGGTGAAAAGACGGTTCGGACTGAGGTCGAACGTGAGCCGCTTCTTCTCGAAATGGCCACGGAGTACGGCAACCCGAGGCTTACCTTGCCAACGGGATTTCTACGCGGGGGACTTGCCGTAACACCCGCAGTCACGCCAGCTATCTTTCGCGTGGTCGAACTTGTTCGTCAAGTCCTTCAAGTCAACGCATCGATTGAAGTTGAGATCGTTCCCCACACCGAACGAATGGTGGAGCTAACTCCCGATAGCGACGCCACACAGATGACGCTTCGTGTCTCTGCCCCATTGCTCGCCGATGCGACACTCAGGGAGTCTCTTTTCTGGCTTGGACGAAAGATCGGCCAAGCACTTCTTGGACAGATGAGGCTCTATCGAGATCCGGCCGCGGGTCGGGGGGACGCTCGGCGAGAGACCTTGCTCCTTCGTGGACTTTGGCGATTCCAAGAACTCTCGTGCGATCGTTGCGGCATGATTTGCTGCCAAGATCTCGATGTGGCGATTCGATCGCTGGTTCGGCAGACTTCGGGATTGCCGATGTCCCTCTTAGCGATCTCGCGCGAGGATTGGCTGCGCGATCGTCCTTATGAAGATGAATCGATGATCTCGCCGCGCGAGAACGATTTCCTCATGTTGCGCGTGGCTTCGCTCGAGAAGTTCGTGGAGTCAGAGAAGTATCATTCCTCGTTTGTCGATCAAGTCATTGATGCCGGACCCTTTGAGATTCGAGGGGATGAGGGAGCGGAAGTTACGCTGCCCGATGCTTACGAATCAGAATCAGAGGAATCGGTAGACAACGCTGTCTCGGAAATCTCAAAGCTTTTGGAGCCGGCGCTAACTTCCTCTGAAGTCCCCAAGGCGGCTCCGACTCCCTTCGTCCTTCCGACGGTGGAAAAGCCGAAGCAGGAGGCTGCGCCGGCGGCTTCGTCGAAAGAGCCGGTTTTGCCCCTTCCGGTCGCTCAACCAGTCGTCGAATACCGAATGGTGGGGAATGACCCATCGGTTGTGGAGCAAGTCTACACCTATGAGCCGTCTATCGCGACTCTACCGCCGACGCTAAGGACGGCCACAGAGAGTATCATCGCCAGTGGGGAAGCGGATGCGAATCTGCGGCGTGCTTTCACCGTGCACGCGGCTTTCTGGCTCCTCAGTCTTCAGGAGTCCGTCAGCAAACTGCAACAGTCTCTTCTCGTTGATCTCTTCGGACACCAAGTCTATTCAGAGGTGAAGCCGGGCTACGATAAATATGGAGATGAGGTCTTCGCTCGCTTTTGTCAGGAGGCGTCCGCCAGAATTCGACGACTCGACCTGGGATCGCGACAGGATATGCTTCGCGAACTGACCAGAATCATGATGACCGATAACGGCGATTTGGCGCGGTCAGAACCGACGCTTCATGAAATTGCCGAAATGCTCGATCTCGATCGAGACGATATCACAATGGCCCTTTCTGAGTTCGTGGATCCGGAGTATGCGGACTACACCTTCCGAGCGGGTGAGCTCGTTGATGTCCACCTTGATGGGGAATGGGTCGCTGGAGTCGTCGAGAACGTCGAATCGATAAGCGGCGAGGTTCGGGTTCGATTCAATGCTTCGGGCAAGTCGCTACGCTTGCATCCCTTGGCCGATCTCATTCGCCCCCGCCCCGTGAAGCAGGCGTCTTGATGACGTGGTCACTATTGGTTGGTGAACCTCGCGACGTGGCTTTTGGTAATAAAGGCGAAATAAACGAAGGTGCTTCCCCTCAATACCTGCCATTCGTCAAGCGCTGCGATCAACGTTGCTTCTCGTTAAAGAAGTCTTCATTTCCCTCAAAAATCAGAGAAATATACCCTTCTGAAGGTCGCTTTTCATTGATAGCCGGTCCGCCGTTCTTATTGGCGAATCATCGCATGGGCAAGAAACTTCAGATTGCGGGATGGCAAAACGCGGTCGGTCGATATTATTTCCCGTGCAGAGTTGACCTAATCAGGGCGGGGAAGAGGCGTGCTCTGGTCCCGCACGAAGGAGCAGGAAAATGACAGATAAGAAGCGTGAGTACCTTCGTGACACCATCGATCACATCGACATCACTCGGCACAATGTGGTCGGGCTTGTGGAGTCAATGCGGACGATGGCGTTCTCGGCCAGAGATTTGAGCCGGGCGGCTGAGATCTATGATCGAATGCTCAATGAAAAAGATTGCACGGTCATCCTCTGCCTCGCTGGTTCGCTAGTGAGCGCCGGCCTCAAAAAAGTCCTATCGGATCTGGTCCGATTCAACATGGTTGACGCCATTGTGAGCACGGGGGCCAACATCGTCGATCAAGATTTCTTCGAGGCACTCGGCTACTCGCATTACATCGCCGAGGACTTCCTCAAAGCGGGGAACAACGACGGCGAACTTCGTGAGCTTGCCATCGATCGAATTTACGACACGCTGATCGATGAGGATGAACTCCGGATCTGTGACGACACGACCAAGCAGATCGCGGACGAGCTCGAACCCCGACCGCACTCATCCCGCGAATTCATCCGGGCGATGGGGGAATGGCTTGATCGCAAGAAGGAAAAGCCGAAGGACAGCATCGTCTTTGAAGCGTACAAGAAAGACG
>JAIEPU010000163.1 GCA_019748235.1 bacterium | reverse complement strand
ATCCGGGCCCCGCCACGGTGGCTCCGCTCAGAACAGCAATGATCAGAAAGACGACGAGCGTCGCCCACCAGCGATAGGTCACATTCGATGTGCTCATCATGGCGACTTCTCCGGAGGAACATCCTTCAGAGATTCCTGCCATGCTTCGATCGGATAGATGCTGAGTAGCGGTACGCCGAAAAGCGATTTTTCGAACGCCGGTTTCTTCGCGAGGAGACGGCGGTCGCTCTCGTTATACAGGCCGGGACGATGCTGAATGACGAACCATTGCGGCGGGTAAAGTCGCGGATCGGTCGGATGCCTCAAGATTCCCCATTCTTCGAGATAGCGGAGTGAAAGCGTGTAATTGCGGAACAGGATCGATCGGCCGGGTGACGTATGTTGATTCAGCCAATCGAGAACTTCGGGCGTGAGCGAATCCCAGAAATACGTCGGTTCGAATCCTCGTTTCTCGGCGCCGGGCAAACCGCCGACGAGCGGACTGTAATAAGACAACTCGAGTGGATGGTAACTCAGAACAGAACCCACCGATTCACTCGCCGCCGCGATGCCGATCAAGATGGATGCGACAACGTTCCAATTCGATCGAAGCGGGATGAGCCGTATCTGCTCCATCATCCATCCGGCGAGCAGCGTAAGAAATCCAAAACTGATGATGATCTGCCGCGTGCCGTCGTGACCGGGCGCTTGGGGAAGTGCGCGAACGACGATCAGCGTCAGCCAGTTGAGCAGAAGGAGTCGCGCGAACCAAGAGGACCGAAATTGACGGAATGAAAGGAGAACTCCCGTTCCTCCTAGCATCAAGATACCGAGGGGCATGGCGATCACGGTCCAGACGAGCGTGTTGTACCAAGGGAGAGAGAACTCATACCGAACGCCGCCAAACAGGATGGGAATGGGAATCGTCTCCTTGCGAGTCAGATTCGAGTGGAAATATGCTGAAATCCCTTGTACCGGATCAGGCCACCATCCGACGTTGATGAGGAAGACGACGAGCAAGCTCACCGTGCCAGCCACGATTCCTCTCGTCAACAGTGCTCGAAAGTGCGGACTTCTCCACTCCGTGAAGAGCCAGATGACGTAGGGAATGGAAAGAAACCATCCCGTCAGTTTAGTTCCCATCGCGAGGCCCATCACAATGCCGAACGCGATCGTGGAACGTAGTGTTTGACGCTCCACGATTCGAACGAAGATCGACCATCCGATCAAAGAAAGGCTGAAGAGGGGACCGTCCGTCAATGCGAAGGAGACTTCAGGGACGACGCGTGGAATCGAAACCAACAAGATCGTCGTGATAAGTGCTGACGCGAAAGACCATCGCGCACGAAGTGTGGCATAGACCATCGCGACCGCGAGCGAAAAAAGGAACACGCCCCCGAATCGAAAGGAAGCGGGAGGGTCTAGAATGCCGACGGTCAATACATGTCCCGCCATGCTGAGCAAGGCATAAAAGGGGCTATGGCCATCGGGTTCGGCTCGGCTAAATCGCCAATAGGTATCGGTGAATTGCGAAAAGGTGATCTGACCCAGTTGATATTGTTTCCAGCCCTGCTCGATCTTTTCGATTCGCTCGACGGTCGCACCCTCATCCCAAACCATGGGGATATCGCGAATCGTCTTTGTCATCGAGACGAGGACGAGAAGGAAGATAACGGTAAATTCCGCGATCGGCTGCCAGCGGGCAAGGGACCGAGCAGGATGAGACTCATATTTCGTCAAGGTTCGATTCTAGCTCCCGGATCTGGTTCGGATTATGATCGCCGCCGGGCCATCGTGTCGAGTGTTGTTCCCTATTGCGTCAAGATGATGAGGATTACCCCATGCTTACCGCGGAAGGATGTCAGTCGCGACGGCAACGCCTTTGGAATGCTATCAAAGCCGACCTCGACTGGATCTTGATCGGCGATCCTCAGCACCAAATGTACCTTGCCAACTATTACGCCGATCCGTTTGTCTTTCGGTCGGTGAATTCAGCGTCCGTCCTACTCCTCCACCGTGACGGTCGGTCGATTCTCGTCGCGGACAGCATGGTGAAACAGTTTGCTGAACTCGCTCTCGTGGACGTCGTCCTTACGCCGACATGGTACGACGGTCATCATTCCGCTCCGCAGCGGGCGACGTTCCTCGTGCAAAATGTCCTCAAAACCTTGTCGGAAGTGGGCGGCACCAGGTTCGGAATCGAATCTGGAAGGCTCCCCGCCGGGATCACCGAGGGGCTTCGACTGGCCAATTCGAAGTCCGAATTCATTGCCATCGATCCAGTTATCCATCGGATGAAACGACAGAAGGATGTAGACGAGATCGAACTGATCCGCCAGTCGATCGCTTCGATCGAGGCAGGCTTTCGAGCAGCGCGTTCCGACATTCATGCCGGCATCACGGAACTCGATGCCTTTCACATCATCGAGCGGGCATCGCGCGACGAACTGAAGGATCAGATGCCCGTCTACGGCGATTTCAATTCAGGCCTGAATACCCTGAAGGGGGGATTTCCCACACTTCGCACGATCGAAAAGGGGGATCTTTATCTGCTCGATTATTCGGTGGTCGTCTATGGCTATCGGGGTGATTTCGCGAATGCGTGGGTCGTCGATGGAAAGGCCAATGACCAGTATCGTCAGATGAATGAAGTAAGTCGTGAGGCTCTCGCTGCGGGCGAGGCTCTCCTTCATCCGGGAACTCCCTGCTCCGAGATCGATGCCGCGGTCCGAGCGGCCTTCGCGAAACGGGGTGTGGACAAGTACTTCGTTTCTCACTCAGGGCACGGGATCGGACTCGGGCATCCCGATCCCCCCTACATCGTTCCAGAGAGCGAAGACATCCTCATGACAGGGGATGTGGTGACGCTCGAGCCGAGCCAGAAGATCGACGGTGTCGGGACGATTCGGGTCGAACACAACTACCTAATTACGGAACATGGGCCGCAAAGACTGTCACACCATGAATTAACGGTGGACTAGGTAATTGATAATCCTCGGAAAAGCTTCACTCTCCTGCTATTGTGAAGCTCCACTGGGTACCTATAATCCGCAGATCGCAAAAGGTCCGCGGGGAGTGGGTCCGGCATGGAGGATGACGCTCCGAGGAACGGCACCGAGGCCAACAACAGATAGTCAGCGGTATCAGCAAGTCATGCGGAGCCCTTGACATAGGCGGGATTCGGAATGTTTGAGAGTTTTCGTAAGAACCAAAAGTTCGTGCTCGCGATCTTGGCGATCGCAGCAATGATCGCCTTCATCCTTGGCGGATTCTTGAACGGAATCGGTCGAAGTGGTGAAGATCCTGTCGTCGCCACCGTGTACGGCGAGCCAGTACGGCTTTCGACCGTTCGTCTCTACTCGCAGCAACGACAGCAGGTTAACGAGTTTCTCCGCCGAGCTGCCCTCTATTCGAAATCGACAGCACCCCCGCAAGGCTTTCCGATCGACAAAGACAATGTGATTGCCGGCATCGCGCTTTCGAAGAAGGCCGATCGCATGGGAATCACGGTCAACGACGAAGAGGTGATGAATTGGTTGAACCAGATCACCGAGCAAAAGCTCACGGGGGATGACTTCGAAGGCATTCTACGTGGCCGAATCAACCCGCTGAAAAAGACCGCGTCGAATAAAGATGACTCATTCGCGATGTCGGACGTTATCCTCTTCAGCACGCTCCGCCGGGAACTTGCGGTCGAACGATTGCTGCGTATCAGCATGCCACCGCAATCGACGGATTTTGAAGAGCCTGCCGACGTTTGGGAACGAGAGTCACCCCGCTATACCGAGATGGGAATTGAGTTCGTTGAAGTCCCGGTGAAGAAGTACATCGACGAAGCTGCCGCTCCCAACGAGCAACAGCTCAAAGAGACTTACAACAAGTACGCGACCGTCGTAGCGGACACGAAGAATGGAACGCCGGGCTTTCTACAGCCTCGCCGGATTGACGTTCAGTATCTCGCCGCAAAGGTGGATGACTTCGCGAAGGATGTGAAGGTCACTGACGAGGAGATCGCGGCGTACTACGAGAAGAATAAGGAAGAATTCACCGAGATTCCCAAGCCGACGCTCGACACGACGATCCCGGCTCCTCCCACTCCTCCGACCGACGCGCCGGCCGCACCTGCAGGGGATAAGCCCGCCGAGACTCCAGCGCCTGCGGGGGACAAGCCTGCGGAGAATCCAACACCTGAAAAGCCGGCTGAATCTCCAAAGCCGGAGACCCCGGCCGAGCCGAAGCCGGAAACTCCGAGCGAGCCACCCAAGCCTACGGAACCAGCTCCAGAAAAGCCCCCTGAACCTCCGAAGACCGAGACACCCGGCGAAACGAAGCCTGCGGAACCTCCGAAGCCGGAGACGCCACCACAGGTTCGCTCGAAACTTTCCATCGGCAAACTCGCGGCCGCACTCGCGCTGAGCTATCAGGAAGCGGCTCAACCCCCGAAGGAACCTGCACCGGCCGCAGAACCAGCCAAGGAGTCTGCACCTGCCGCAGAGGCACCGAAAGAGGGAGCACCTGCTGCGGAATCCCCGAAGGAAACCGCGCCTGCTGCCGAACCGGCCAAGGAGCCGGCGACGGCCCCCGCGGTACCAACGGGCCCGATCATTGAACAACAGTCTCCGCTCGCGCCGGCCAATCCGGCTTCGGGCGAACCGGCATTACCGATTCCTCCTGATTCTGACATCACGATTGCCCCGCCGGCGGAACCTTCGAAGGCGCTTCCCCCACCGCGCGTCAAGCCCCTCGAAGAGGTCAAAGAGGAGATACGTCAGATCCTTCAGCGGCAAAAGGGTCGCGAGCTTGCGAAGGCGAGTCTTCAAAAGACGCTCGACAGCGTGATGACGCCATACTTCAACGACTCATATCTCATCGCGAAGAGCGATTTTGAGGCGAGTCACCGAAAGGACGGAAAGGTCGATCTGAGCGGCTTCACCGCTCCGAATCCTCCCGACCTCGCGAAGGTGGCGGCGGAGAACCACTATGAGTTAAAAACCACCGGCCTCCTTTCACTCGAACAGCTCGACTTGCTTGGCGGCTTAGCCACCGCAACCCGCGTCGACAAAGCGGCTGGCACCGGAACCCCGGAATCGTTCCGAAATTTGGTATTCAATAACCAAATCGGATCGGATCTTTACTTCCCGCGAATCGTGTTCGATTCCGAAACGAACACGTTTTACGCCTATTGGAAGATCGCCGATCTTCCTCCTACACCGAAGCCGTTCGACGAAGTGAAAGACGAAGTCGTCAAGCTTTGGCGTCTCGATTCCGCCCGTCCCAAGGCGAAGGAGCAAGCGGAAGCAATCCTGAAGAAAGCGAAGGAAACTCAGGACAACCTGCAGGCAGGCATTCCCGAGGGATCGGACTTCAAACTTCAAACGACCGAGACCTTCCCACGCGTCCGTTTGATCCCAAGCGGTGTCAATCCCGGCATCGAGGAGCCACTACCGGTCAAGATAGCCAACATCCCGAGCGCGGGAGAGCGATTCCTCGATGAAGTCTTCAAGCTGAAGAAAGGTGAGATGGCCGTCGTTCCGGGTGAAAAGGACGAAGACTACTTCGTCGTGAAGGCGACGACGCGAAACGAGCCTGACTTCTCGAAATTTGCGAAGCAGTATCAACAGGACACGATGCAGCGATCGCAAATCGTCAACCTACTGCAGATGAATCCTCAGCTTGCGGGATTCCTTGCTCAACGACCCGACGCGATGGGGCTGGCGATTCGTCAGCTTCAAACGACTCGGAACATCGTGCTTCAGCAGATTCTGGACGAGGCGCACATCAATCCGCCCCTCTTCCAGCCCAATCCTGCTGAGATGATCGAAGAGGAAACCGGGGACGGCGGTTAACGGGCCGCTCCCTTCGAGGAAAATGAAAAGAAATCACCCCGCTCGAATTGTCTTCGGGCGGGGTGACGTGTTTCGTCAACCATCAGCCAGTTATTCGACGCGCGCGAGTTCCAGTCGCTTCGAGGACATGACCGTTTCCAAGGCCGGTGTTGTGATCTTCCGCTGGGTCCGTGCGATCGGCGTTAGGAAGAAATCATCGAAGTCGTAACCGGCGGTGAGCAGTTCCTCCCGGTTAGGCCGGACCACTCGGATCAAGAGAATGACTTGCTTCGTCTTCCCATCCATCTCGTGAGTGAACAGTTTGTACCCCAGCGATGCTCCCTGATCAGGCATCGTCCCCATGACCACGTATTCGCCGGAGGCCAGTTCGATTTTTGAGGCTAGGTTCGGGAACTTCCGCGCCGAGCGTTCCATACGGAATTGCCATCCCGCCAGATCCGGTGTGGGAACTCTCTTTTGCTCGCGCGGGCCGTACTCGATTTCGGGAACGATATCGAGCGATACCGTTGTCTCGCTGTTGATAGTCGGTACGGCGAAAATGAATCCTTGGGCATCCTCTACTTGATCACCGACCGTCTGACCGTTCACCTTCTGGAAGAGATTCCATGTCGGTAGAACTTCGGTCATTTCAATCTTCGCGAGCTGACCGGAAACCGCATGGTGCCGGCGACCGGATTGGTTGTCCTTCTGTTCTTGCAGTAACTGAAGCAAGGAAGGGGAAAGTCGTGAGCCGATCTTTCCGATGCGTATGCCGTTTTGAGCGAGATTCGCTTTCGTATCGAGCGAAATGCACTGCTCGTCCGCTTCGCTCTTCCAGATGTTGTCGTTAATCTTTGGATCGCCCAGGTCGGCTTCAAGGAAGATGTAATGGAGTTCCACGACGTCAGGTCGCGGCTCGGGAAGCCGAGGCTTCAATCGATTGAGTTGCTGCGCAGCCCCCGATGATAGCCGCAACATGTCGTTGGCGCAGCCGGTGAGAAGCACACACCCTGTCAGCACCACGAGCATCCCTGCCCGCATGCATCCACTCCTTTGCCGCATCACGTCCGTTGCATTCGTCAACTCAGGCGAAAGTTGGCACTGAATGCAAGGCGGTGATGCCAGACTCTAATCCAGCGGGGATAGGCTTCGCCCAGCGCGCAGCTCCCCGTTGGAGTGAACAGACGATCGGGAGCAGTACTTTGGTGTGATCGCCCGATAAGGTCGTCTCTCAGTCGTGTCAATCCCCAAATCTTCCGCAATGAATAGCTTTCTTTCATGGTTAGTGAAAATCCAGGCAGTCCTGGTTGGTATCCTCACCCCCAAGATCGTCGTTTTGACGAGTCCCTCGTCGGCGTCCTCGCCCCCGCTCCAAAGCATCTTCAAGCTCGGCCGTTGCTCGGCGAAGCGCCCGCTTCGAATTCGTGTGAACCCAAAGCAGACTGGGAGGATCTCTAAATCTGCCAAGACCTTGAGTGAAACGCCTTCACGCGAGGGATGCGTCTAAAGGTTGAAAAACGAGATCAGGTGGACACCGCCTCCCTCAACCTGTAAACTTTCCCTGCCCTCCTAGCTCAATCGGTAGAGCAAATGACTCTTAATCATTAGGTTGTCGGTTCGAGTCCGACGGGGGGCACTTAAGGAACCCAGGTGAAAACCTGGGTTTTCTTATTCTGGCGATGCGACATTTGTAACAGCATTTCCATATTGCTTGCCCTTTTCCATATTTCCGGCCAGAATAGACCCCATCAGCATGGAAATTAGAGGGGGGTCATTATGCCACGTACCAAAGGCTCTATGGGCGGTATTAAGTCACGGACGAAGGGCGGTGTCCGCTACTATTACACGTACCAAGGGTGCAAGCAGGTCAGCCTTGGCACCGATCCTGAGAAAGCCAAGGAGCGTTACCGCGAACATATGCGGAGTGTAGGGGAGGCTCCAAAGGCCAACATACCAAAGATCACTCCCGCTAACCGGGTTTCAATCGCCTACCTGTTCACTGAATTCGACCTGGACAATCAAGCTCGTTTGAAGGCTCGATCGGCGGAGTGGTACTTTGTCGAACTTCAGCGGTTCCTCAAGTGGCTTGGTCAACCTGACCTAGCTGCTGAAGATGTTACCCCACATCACCTCACCAAGTTCATCCACGCTTTCGGACTCAAAGAGCGGAAAGCCCGAAAGATCAAACTCTCTTTGAAGAGGTGCTACCGCTGGGGAGCAGAGCAAAAGTTGATCAAGGAAAACCCGTTTCAGTTTTTGAAGGTTCCTCAACCGGGGGTAAGTGATCTCCACTACTCCGAAGCCCAAATCAAGTCGATCATCGGAGCGTCGGATAAAACCTTCCGGGATGTTCTCGCTTTTGCTTACCTGACTGGGTGGAGGTTTGATGAGATCCGTCGACTCGAAGCCCGTCATGTTGATCTCAAGTTAGGAGTAGTGACCTTCCCCAAGACTGAGCACAAGACAGGGGAGAAGACGGGTAAGGACCTGATCAAGATACTCCCGCCTGAAGGGCTGGCCATTGCGAAGAGGCTTGCTCCACGGGAAGGGTTCGTCTTCAAGACCGAGCGAGGAGTTCCTTTCACGTTCGACTCAGAGAAGCAGCGGTTTAAAACCATCTCAACAAAGGTCGGTTTCAAGGTTCTGGGTTCTGCCTTCCGGAAGTCATTCTGCACTTCGGCAATATTGCGAGGGGTTGACCTCGAAAGCTTGAAGGTCCTAATGGGTCATGAAAGCTTGCAAATGATCTCACGGCATTACTCGAAGGTAAGCCAGAACCTGGAACACATGAAAGCGGCTGCGGCAAAGGCAGCTGGTCCATCCCTACTATCATTGGAGAAGAAACCTCCCCGTCGTCGGCATAAGAGTCTTGTTTGATTGGGCTGACTCTAATCCTGGAATCGTCTCATTTGATCTAAAAGCCTCGATGACTTCGATTCTAACCCGGATCGATCTGCCGATCCGGAGGTGCGGAAGACTCAGAACTAATCGCCTAGCAGATTCTTCCGAGATGGAGAGTAAACGAGCTACGTCGTTTACACAGTAGTATTCCGGCTGAATGGCTGGTGCCATTCAGCTATGGGCCTTTGCCAGTCATCATGTTGACTCCGTCACGATGGTTGTTTTCGGAAAGCAGGCCCGCCATTGTCAGCGGGACCTTGGCATTGATTCCCTTCATCTGAGTATTAGTCTGCCGACACCTTAGCTAGATCCGCTTCGGCTTCTGCAGGCTGCGATTGCTCGGCGTTGTCAGGATCGTCAAACCGATCCGATATCGTTGGTGGTGTGAAGTACTCATCAAGCCGCTTTATCTGTGGCGCCAAGTCGAGCAAAAAAGCATACAGCGAGAGGACTCGGTTTGCATCCTCCTTTGACATCTCACTTAGGTATTGGAATTTACTAAAAGTCTCCTCAAACAGGTCGGAAAATACTAGCTGGAGAGATGTAACATCGGGGAACAGCCCATCTCCCTTGATGGGCTGTTGAAAAGGTGCATTCTCCAGGTAGTTTGCGATCGCGTTTCGAGCTTGTGGCGATAGAGCGTAGTCATTGCACGCGTCGTCGAACTTTTTTGTGTTTTCTGGGCTGTAGACCCCTCTAAGGTGCTCAATCATTTCTGCAGGGTGTTCGTCGCGCATGACTCTGCTGGCAATCTGGGCGGCTTGATCCTTGTTGAGCCTATATCGCCTCGCGTACCTACCGAGTTGTCCAGCCTTGTAATGCGCCGCTATTTCCTTTTCCTGATCCGCATTCAGCAGAACTGGCTCTGTTTTTTTATTGATGTTTCCACCACCACCGCGACCATTGAGTCCAATCTTTTTCTTCTCGCGCTTGATCGTGGTCTCACTGACCTTGTTACGCCGAGCCGTTTCCTTGATTGTCTTCCTTTGCCGCAAGTCTTTGTGGATTGCCTCACGTTGTGCGTCAGTCAGATGCGGGTCCAGCTTAATATCTACTCCACCGGCTGAGCCACCTCTTGGTAGGCCACCGCGATATAGAGTTATTGTTGAGCCGCCCTTGGACTTAGCTTTTGCTTTCTTGACGATTCGGCCAATCTCGGATTTACTCTTCCCCTCTTTTGCCGCTATCGCTCGTATGCTTTTCCCTTCTGCCTGAAATCTTAGATATGTGGCTTCCAGATCTTCCTCACTCTCATGTCTACGGCGGATATTCCGTGAGGCTATCAGGGATTCGATCTGTTCTAAGTCAGTCTCAGGGAGCAGCACCTCAATTTTCGGCTGAACACCCAAAGCCTTGCATGCAAGGTATCTGTTCCGGCCGTCGATGATTTGTCCGTCTGCAGTTGCGGTGATGGGTTCTAATAAGCCGTTCTTCTGGATGTCTTCTTTGAGTTCATCTAGCTTATGGTCGGACATCAGCGGGAATGCATTTGCCAAGGCGTGAAACGTATATTCCTCTTCATGCTGTTGCGCGGAACTAGACATAACAGAACTCCCTCTTGATGCGGTGAATACGTCGACAGAGGCCGTGCAGATGCCTGCATGGCTTAAGCGATGTACCGGTGAGTGATGAACAATGAGCGTGATGGCCACGACATAGCGGCGTCACGATAAGGATGGGAGATCTCTGGTATGCCGGCTTCTTCTGGCCACTCTTTGGCCGCTCGACCAATACGGTCCGACCCGCAGATCCTCAATACCTATTAGAACAAACTGCAATCAGATTTAAATGGCAAAAGCTAGTTATTTCTTAAGTTTTTTCTGATCATTTTGATGTAGGTACTGTCCCAAAATTGGGACAGTAACCAGTCCGCAGGGTTCTCGGTTTCTCCGAGGCGCGGCGCGCAGACTCGGACCAGATGCATCAACTGTGCCGACGAATACCATAGGAAGAAGGCAGCCCTAACATCTAGGAGGGACCGGAAGCATGGCGTACGACGAACCTAACGACGGCGTTTACCACTGGATTCAGCTAGCGGGTTCAATTGTTTTGCTAGAGGAATCGAAACGATGGTGATGGATCGACCGGCGATCGTGGCATTGGTCATGAGCGCGGCATTGCTCGGAGGATGCACGAAGTCCCCGACGGCAGCGATGGAAAGCCATCTCTACTCGGGGAGCTACCCGATCAAGGTGGTCGTCAGCACTGGGATGGTGGGAGACATCGTTCGGGAAGTGGGGGGGGACAAAGTCGAGGTCTTCCAATTGATGGGGGAGGGGGTTGACCCGCACCTCTACAAAGCATCGCCCGGCGACATCGATAAGCTCGACAATGCTGACTTCATCATGTTCTCGGGCCTGCATCTTGAGGGGAAGTTGTCGGAGATCCTTGAGAGGCTCAATCGCCGAAAGCCGACACATGCGGTGGCGGACACGCTCGACAAGTCGAAGCTTCTTGCTGATCCCGATGGCATTGTTGATCCGCACATTTGGTTCGACGTGCAGCTTTGGCGATCGGGCGTGGCGGGCGTTGCGGAGACACTTGGAAAGTTCGACCGAAAGAACAAGGAATACTACACCGCCAATGCCGCCAAGTATGAGGCGAAGCTTGATGCTCTGGACAAGGATGTCACCGAGAAGCTGAAGCAGGTGCCAGACAATCAGCGAGTACTGGTTACGGCCCATGATGCATTTGGCTATTTCGCGCGAGCATATGGATTGAAGGTCCGTTCGATCCAGGGGATCAGCACGGATGCCGAGGCTGGGCTTCGTGAGATCAATGATCTAGTGCAGTTCATATGCGACAATAAAATCAATGCAGTGTTCGTCGAGAGCACCATCAGCGGACGAAATGTCAGATCGCTGATCGAAGGTTGCAAGGCCAAGGGTCACGAGGTCGTCATCGGTGGCGAACTCTATTCCGACGCGCTGGGTAAAGCTGGTTCGCCGGAAGGGGATTACATCGGCATGGTTCGACACAACGTTGACGTGCTGGTGAATTCGCTGAAATAGGAGGCTCGCCAAACGCGGGCAATGCGTTGGAGAAAGCAACGGTCGATAACGGGCCCGCCATAATCAACATCCATGACGTCACGGTGGCCTATCACCGAGGGCCCGTCAACAGAACGGCCAACTTTACGGCGGACAACAGCTGCGGACATTTCTCATGTGAGAATTGGCACAATATGCCACGCTATACTTCATGGATGAACCGATAGCGGGGGGCGAAGCCGCCACAGAACGCGTTTTCTTCACCCTGCAACGTGAGTTCTATTCTCAAGGCAAAACGGTCATTGCCGTGCGCACGATCTCCGAACCGTGCCGTCCTATTTCGACGAAGTCATTCTACTCAATCGGCGCATCGTCGCTTATGGGCCGACATCGAGGGCAAGCCGAGGGTCCACCCGCTGGTTCGTTGTCAAGACGACAGTGAAAACGGCGGCGGATTGATACTGACGGATTTTTTGGCCGTTGCAATGGCTTTGGGCAAGTCAGCATCCTTGTTCGAAAGCCACTTCCCTCGTAGCCGATCACGGTCGGTTGTGGTGTGCTGCACTAAGACGTAGTGTGGTGGATTGCTATGCGGAATAAGATGAAGGCCATAGACTGGGGTAACGATTGTTTCGCCACGAGCGTTCAGACCAGTTTGAATGATCCCAACATATTTGGGCTCAGCTTTTCGTAGTATGCTGGTCGCTATTTGCTCAATCTTGGCGAGATCTGTCAGCGACTCAAGGATAGCAGCAGTCGTCGTATTTTGGGACATCCGTGGCCAGCCTTTCATTTGGTATACCGACTAACCATCCTGACTCAATCAATGTGCAAGGTATTCGACCGAGCGAAGTTTCCGAATGTGTACGATGAGCGTCATTCGCAACCGCCAAGACGAAATCGGTGCGTGCCACCGGCGATCAATCGACTAACGCCGAGGAGTATTGCTGAATAGTCCGGATCAATCGAAGGTCGATAAAGGTCGACGGACTTTTAGAATGTCGGCCCAAAGCCATGCGTATTTCCGTTCTATCCTTAACACGCATTGCGGACAGAGCGGCGGGTCGTTAGCCCTAGACAGATTATGGTCATATTCTCTAGCGGTCCCGCTCCATCGCCGCCCATGCTTTTGGATCTTCAATCCAATCCTTAAACATTTCGATGACGTTTTGAATGGAAACCGAACCAATTTGCCTATCCGCCCCACCCTGAAGAATCAATGTCCCATCCGATTTCAGTTTTATTTGACACTCAACCCGTGCCGTTGCACCTGCTAAGCTCTCGGTTACTCTCGTGCATTGGATAAAGACGATGGCGCTAACTTCTGGTTCTCCTTGATTCTGGAGCCCTCGCTTCCGACGACTGCTTGGGAGTTCGACTTCGAGGTTGCAGTAAATCGCTAGGTGCCCGTGAGTGCCTTGAAAAGTGGCGTTGTACATCCCGATACCGTGTCGTCTCAGCCTCGCCATCGCGATATCGATGATTTCAGCCGCATCTTTCCTTGATCCAGGTGTAACTTTCAATCCAAGCTCGGCGGCTGACGTCACAAGTCCATGCAAGCCGCCGATGATTTCAACGCAGACCGGAGCAATCGCAGTTGCAGCAGCTTGAACTGCTCTCGTGTCTTCGGCAACTGCAATGTCCTGTAATGACTGTCCGAGTGTTTTCGCCTCGCGGATTTTTTCGATGTCGATACTTGTTGACCGCATTGTTTCATGAATGCGGCTGGGAATCCGTTGACGGAGAAAAGTGGCCAATTCTCCACCATCTCTAGGACTCAGACTTTCCTCGCAACATTTAGCTGTTACACCATGAATTGCTGCGAGCAAAGCGGATGGAAGTCGTTTGTCGTAACTGACATACCGCCAATCGAGTGGACGATCCCAAGCGTCAGTTGATGGGACCTTTAGCATCCAAATCAGCAACTGTGCCAGTTGGAAAATGTCGACCCATGGAGAGACCTCTTCCATTCGATGCATCGTGACATCCGGGCTATAACGACGATTGCCGATAGCTTCGTCGGTGCCTGTTAGCCGTTCGAGGGACGTCACATGAGCAATTCCGAATCGATAAGAACAGGTTCGGACGAAATGTCCGTTCGCATAACAATATTGCGGGGCTTTATATCACGATGGATAACACCCTCACGATGCAGTGGACCGAGTCCATCAGCCAATTTCGCAACAATCTCAACGGCTTCTCGAACCAAATGTTCTGGCTCATCGTTTGCGTCACGAATGGACTTCCAGTATGCCACGAAGGAATGACCGAATCGACTGATGTACCAATGCTGTGACGGCGAACTCGTGTAATCCAGTAGTTCGACGATGTTCGGATGGCGAAACCTCGGGTCAGTCAAGAGTTGAAGTTCGCGATGGAAGCGCTCAATGGCCACAGTATTTGGATCAATTAGGCATCGAAACACGCCATCCTCACCAACGTCATTCGCGACCATTAATACGGCGGCTTGCCCCCCTGGCTTTATTCGCTCATTGACGATACGCCAGTGAGATAACCCGATAGATCTGAATATGCTGCGGACGTCACTCATAGTCTCCCTCGCTCATTGACCGATGTAGCTTTTATGGATGATTTTGAATCCTGCGGTTACAAATACCTACCCGAATTCACCGCAAGTTCGCGTGTCATCCATCAATTGAACAATTGTCAGCGCTTTCATCTTAACTCTCGCATAGTATTCAGTCGGCCCGAATGAACTTCGATGAAGACCAACGTTCTACTATTACGAACATGCTCAAGCGATGTTCGACTTGTTCGTGACGGCAAGGGTTGATCATTATTCGGTCGTGGAGTATCAAGGTCAATCGGAAGACGAATAGCGAAGCATAGTCACCGAAGACGGGATGCACAGAACCCCGTGAAGAGATCGGCATCCTCGAAAAATCCGCGAATGATTTGGATGCCTGATTATCCATTCCCCGATGCCATCGCACGTTTTGTTGCTTCGATTTCAGCAATTGGACCCGCATTGAAAGCTTGCGTCGTCGTGGTCGATCATACTACCCATTCAGCGTTTCAAAAGTTCTCCATTCATATGGGAATTGCTGTACAATTCGGATCGGTAAAAAACTAGGGTGTCGGCTTTTTGCACGTCAAAGTTGCCACGCAAAATTTGGAGAGCCAATGCGAAAGGGCGGAAAGCGGATCACTCGTGAGCAGATTCTTGGGGAGACGGCCGTGCAATTCATCGGCCGCCGTTTTCTTGACATGGGGTTCCCCTGGCACCCAACGAATGCCCCACTCGACGCTGGAATTGACGGATTCATTGAAATCCGGGACGTGCAGAGCGGCGAAGCTACCAATTCTTGGATCGCTGTGCAGAGCAAAGGACGCACGACGCTGGAAAAAGAGACGGAAGTCCAATTCGAGTTTACTTGCACACCCCGCGACCTCGATTACTGGCGACGAGGCAATATGCCGGTCCTGCTTGTCGTCTCTCGGCCAGCTCGCAACGAGGCGTGGTGGATGTCAGTCAAAGATTACTTCCGCAATGAACCCAGTCGACAACTGTCTCGTCGAATCATTTTTGATAAGAACGCCAATTCGCTCATGCACGATTCCCCTGGGCAATTTCTCGAACTGGTTCAAGCAGCAGGGGCTGGGACCTATTTCCGACCCGCACCGAGGCGCGAGCGACTTCATACTAACTTGCTTGAGGTAAAACGTTTCCCGCAGCTCATCTACTGGGCACAAACTTCTGTCCGTGATTCTGCTGAATTCCGTGCAGGGTTGCAGAAGCATATGCAGTACCCACCTCGGGAGTGGATTCTTGACAATAAGCGAGTTTACAGTGTGCATGACCTTCGCGATGAGCCATGGGCGTCTATGTGCGACATCGATACCGTCGATTGGATCGAAGGAGCAAAATGGGCATCAGCCGAGGAACCACAGGAACGACGGCGTTTTGTTTGGATACTGAATGAGTGCCTTCGCAGCTTTGCGGGTAAGATCGGCATGCGCTTCAGCAGGGAGGATGATGCCCTTTACTTCAAGAGGACATCTGACCTGTCTCCAAGAGTGAAACGTTATCGCAGTCGGAAGCAATTTGCCGAACGTGACGTGTTTCGCGAGTACCGATCAAAGACTGATCCATCCAAGATTTTCTACTACCGGCATGTAGGGTTCGAGCCGCGTTTTCGACGATTTGACGGGCGATGGTGTCTGGAGATCAACCCGACCTATCTTTTTACATCCGATGGAGAGAGTACGCACCCTTACAACGAAGAGTATCTTGCAAAAATCAAGAGCCTTGAGGGAAGTGGAGCGGTCGGTGGTTGTGTCGTTATGTTCTCGTCTTTGTTCCGCGATCGCGAGGGATTGTTCGCCGATAACTACCCACATCTGGGATTCGGGACTTTACTCGAAAGCGAGTTAGAGGTGGGCATTGACGATAAATTCTGGTCGAGAGATGATACGAAGAAACTTGCTGAGGAGCCTTTGGAAGAAGCGGTGGAGCTGACCGATACGGAGTTGGCATCGCGGACACCGACACTCTTTGACGAATTGGACCACGACGAGGGCGATGAATGAAGTTCCACTTCATTGACGAGCCGGAGCTTGAGTTCGGGGGCAGCGGCCGACATATTGACATTCGGCACGGCCTTGCTGAGCACGGGCCGCTAGATAAAGGGCTGACCTCAGCACCACAAATTATTCGAGTTGGCGTTGTGGGGGCAGCTCAGGATGTAGAACAGCTCCGTGTTTGGGTTGATCGCTGTCGCTTGGGTATCGATGCAAAGAAGTCGAAACGGACAACACTATTCATTGGGTTTCCCGGCTTTGGCGCGAGTGCTACGCTTTGCGATTTTGTGATCGATGATCGGCTCGTTGACATTATCTCGGGGAGCGAACTCTCCTATATCGGTGAGGCCGATGAAAAAACTTTTCGTACCGCATCTATGGATCGCTTCCGCCTGGGTGCCTCCGATCTCATTGAAAAGGCAAACGCAGCAGTAGTTCTCTGTCTGCTTCCAGAGTCATTCGTGCGACGTATTGACATGCCAGTAAAACCTGAGATAGGTCCACGATCACGACGGCGGCATAAAAGGGATGACGAAGGTGTCTGGCACGACATATTCAAGGCCAACGCGATTCAACTAGCACGTCCCGTCCAGGTCGTGCGTCCCGCCACCTACGGCGGCGGCGTTCACCATTTCAAACGCGACGGCACGGCTGTCCGCGAGATGCAGGACGAGGCGACACGAGCTTGGAACTTCTTTTGCGCTCTCTACTACAAGGCCGGCGGAATCCCTTGGCGGCTCGCACGAGAGGCAACTGACCTCATGACCTGTTACATGGGCATAAGCTTCTATCATGACCCAAAGTCAGAATCGCTAAGTACGAGCGTCGCCCAGATATTTAACGAACGCGGAGAAGGCATGGTCGTCCGAGGAGGTCCGGCCGTACTCGACGATAGGGACAAGACTCCGCATTTATCAGACCTTGATGCTGAACACTTACTAAAGCAGGCTGTAGATGCATTCCGTCGCGAGCATCGCACTTCGCCGGCACGCTTGGTGTGTCACAAAAGCTCTTACTTCAATAAATCTGAACTAACAGGATGTGCCGCAACAGTGAAGGAACTGAGGCTAGACTCCTACGATCTGCTATCGCTTCGCCCATCGCACACACGCCTATACCGACCTAATTCCTACCCTCCACTTCGCGGAACCGCAGTCGTTCACTCTGACGGTTGCTTGCTATACACGCAAGGCAGTGTCGATTTCTACCACTGCTATCCAGGTCTCTATGTGCCACGGACGCTCGATGTTCAACTCGACCATACCGAGTCCGGCGTTATCGGGCAGCTCACGGAGCTGCTCGCGCTGACGAAAATGAACTGGAATAGCACCGAACTTATTAACCTTGAACCCATCACGCTGTCGGCGGCACGAAACGTAGGGCGAATACTGCGGTACGTTCCTACTCAGTCTACTGCTCAGTCGCGTTTTTCATTTTTTATGTAGAGGCCTTCTTCAACATGGAGCCTCAAGGACCAAGTTCCGATTCGCGGAATACGGGCTATCGAACAACAGTTCGCCACAATGTATAGCATGTGGTTTCAAAAGTGAGACGTTTCGGCCATTGGTTGCAGTGGCAGCTGGTTTGATTCTTGAGGTGAATTTTGAATGGGCTTTTCACTGCCGTGATGTATTTTCAGCCATCGTGCCCTACGAACCCAATAGAAGCGTACGGGTAAAAAGATGTCTACCACTTCGTCGGAGATGAGGAGTCCGCCGAGAACTGGAAGTGCCATTGGAGCGAGAATCTCGGCTCCTACACCCTCTGCGAATACCATCGGGAAGATGGCGATGATCGCGACACCTTCGGTGAGTAGTTTCGGGCGGAGTCGATGTACTGCTCCTTCGACCACCGCTTCCTGAAGTTCTTCAAGAGAGGCAATCTTTTCCAATCCGCCGCGACGCTCTATCGCCTCACGCAGATAAACGAGCATGATTATCCCGGTTTCAGTGGCCATCCCGAAGCAAGCGATGAACCCAACCCAGACGGCGACGCTGAAATCAAGCGGAGGTGTGTCCCAACCGTGGACGATCTTCGGGAAGAGATAAAGGAAGAATGCTCCCCCAGCGAGAGCCTCGGGCACAGCCAGCATCATCAGCGAAGCGTCCGCGAAATCGCGGTATGTCCAGTACAGCATGATGAAGATCAGGATGATGACGATCGGAAAGACGAGGCGCAGCGTTCTGGCTGCCCGGACCTGATGTTCGAACTCACCACTCCACTCGATGTGAACTCCTTCGGGTAGCACCACCTTCTGAGAAACGGATCGTTGAGCCTCATCCACGAATCCGACGATGTCTCGTCCCCGCACGTTCAAAGTGACATAGTTCAGGAGCCTGCCGTTTTCACTCCTAATCATGGCAGGGCCTTCTACGATCTTGATATCAGCCACGGCGGATAAGGGGACGAGTGCTGACCCTCCGGTCGCATGGCCCGGCGAAGTGTTGTGTTGTTCATTGCTCCGGGCCAACGTCGAGAGAGCATTGCTCGATGACATTGCTTGGGGAATTGAGCTTGTGGAAGTACTACTTCCACCACCACTCATGTTTTTGGGGCTGACGAGGAGTCGGCGAATGCTTTCTTCGTCCCTACGGTCCGTGCGGGCATATCGAATACGGACAGGGAATCGGTTGCGTTGTTCGACTGTGTAGGTGATCGGTGTTCCGGCGAGTGCCACCTCGATTTCGGATTGGATGTCCTCGATCGAGATTCCATAGCGAGCCGCTTTCTCGCGGTCGATTTTCACCTCAATGTAACCCTTCCCCATGATCGGGGCAGCCACGACATCACGAGCCCCAGGGATGGGTTTGAGGGTTGACTCGATGTCTCGACAGACACGAGTGATGGTTGTTAGATCCGGCCCGAAGACTTTGACACCGATATCGGTGCGAACACCCGTCGAGAGCATTTCGATCCGATTGATGATCGGCTGGGTAAAGATGTTGCTCCAACCAGGAACTTGGAGGACACGCCCCATTTCATCGTCAACTAAGTCTCCCTTCGGACCAGGGGTTCTTCGCCAGAGGAATATCTCCTTTGGAAATCGTTGGTTCGCGGACTCGATGATCGTGTCAAACGGATGTATCGCGGCAGGATCGATGGGATGGCCGAGTTGCCCATTGGTACTCGCTTCAACGAACGCTTCGGCTTCGCTTCGCCTTTTGGCGTCGGTGGTCAATCCGGATGATTTTGCCGAGCGGATTATCTCCTCGGTGGCGATACGAGGGAATGTTCCTGCCGCGAAATCAAAGAGTTCCCAGTTTACGCCAGCGACTCGCTCGGACCAGATCCGTTCTCGCTCAGCGGCCACCTGTGCCAGTAAACGGTCAGAGAACGATGGTACTTGGGAAGTCGTTGTTTCAACGATGCGAGACCATGCCTGGCCTAAAAGAGTGTCATGAATGTTCAGAGCGGCAATTTCATCCTCGATCAGGTCTTCCGACTTTAGCTGTCGGAGGATTTCTTGAACAAGGGATGTCACGTCCTCTTGGGCTGGTGATCGGGATAGCCAATAGCCATAGTCATCAGTAAGAGAAGCTCTGAGTCGTTCCTTTGTCTTGCTTTTTACGTCCTCTGTGGCTTTCGCCGTCCACTCACCTGATTCATCAATTTGCTTATTCACATGATCGATGACGAATCCTACCAGTAGGTCCTGAAGGTCAGTTTCCGTGTCACCATAACGTGCCAACGCCAACTCACGCATTGATTCGTCGAAGCGCTCAATCGACCGCTGGGTCGCATCGTTGATCAGATTATTCCGTTCATCGGCATCAACGGGTGCCGTGAGAAACCCCTTAAGAATCAATTCGTTAGTCAGGGCGTCTGTCTGCTTCGCCGCGTCAACATACCTCAGCACTCGTTTGGGCCATTGTGCATGAGGCCGATAGTTCACGAACGTTTCGACCATGTCCAACGGAGCGGGGTCAGTGGGTGTATAAGCCCGGCCAGACTTTCCAATGACTGATTCGACCTCCGGAAAACCACGTAAGAGAGCGTCCCGTGCCTTGAGGTCGTCAGATGCCTGAGTCACGCTCGCACGAGGAACGGTGACTGGCATATCGAGAGTTGTCCCTTCATCGAGAGCTGGCATGAAAGAGACGCCGATCTTGGGGAACTGGTATGCCCACAACCCGAGGAGCACGAGAGTCGAGAGGCTTAAGACTTGCCATTGAACTCCTCGCACAAAAATGACCGTCAGGCCGGTGACAAGGGCGAGAACCGTGAGAAAAGCAGTCCGCCAAGCTTCCTCGGAAGCTCCAAGTCCAACCACCGCCTGCAAAGGAAACATACCCGCCGCCAGAATTAACAACGCGGCGAACATCCACATGACGAGGTTCAGTCGAGGTAGAGCCCAGGTAAGAAGCGGCTTGTAAACACTGATCAGACTCCGCACCAGCCAGCTCTCTTGTTCGTCGCGAAGTCGACCTCGGAGGAATGTTGGAATGAGGGCCGGAACAACCGTCACAGAAATGATGGCGACTCCGAGGAGAGCGAAGCTCTTGGTAAAGGCCAAGGGATGAAAGAGCTTTCCTTCCCGGCCACTTAGCATGAAGACGGGGATGAACGAGACGAGCATGATCATCACGGAAAAGAAGATCGGTCGTCCCACGAGTCGGCAAGCGGGGATGACGATGGAGAGTGTATCGCCCGTCACTTTACGCTCGCCAAAATGTCGCTTGAGTTCGTGGGTGGCGTTCTCTGTCATGACGATGGCTTGATCGACCAGGATGCCGATTGAGATGGTGATGCCCGCTAGGGACATGATGTTTGCTTGGATATCGATGATTCCAAAGGTTCGAAGGAGCCACATCATGAGAAACGAGGATAGAACGGCCAAGGGGAGCGTGATGCAGATAACGAAAACACTACGAACGTGCATCAGAACGAGCAGGATCGCGATGGAGGCGATCACCATTTCGTGCCACATCACCTGGGCGAGTGTGTGAATGGCACCGTTGATAAGACGGGTGCGGTCATAAGCCGGGACAATGTGAACACCCTTCGGCAAGCCCGGCTGCATTTCGTGGATCTTTGATTTGATGCGGTCAGTGATGGCAAGTGGATTCTCGCCATGCCTCATGAGGACGACACCTCCCACGGCTTCACTGCCATTCTTCTCGTAGACGCTGCGGCGAAACTGGGTCCCAAGTTGAACGGTGGCGACATTCTTGACGTAGATCGGAGTGCCGTCTGTCTCCTTGATGACCGTGTTCTCGATATCGGAGGTATTGGCGATCCAACCGATACCGCGAACTAGATACTCGGCATTGTTCTTCTGGATGACGCCGCCTCCCGACGGCATGTTGCTTCGGGATACGGCCGTGAAGAGATCGCCAAGCGAGACGTTGTAGGCGCGAAGCTTTTCGGGCTGCACGTCGATCTGATATTCCAGCGGCATCCCTCCCACGACCGCCACATCCGCGACGCCGGGGACCGCGTTGAGTTGTTGAGTGATGTAGAACTTGTTGATTGCCCAGAGACGACCAGGATCGATGGGTTTGCTTTTGTCGGTTTCCACCGTGTACCAGAAAACCTGTCCCAGTGCGGTCGCATCGGGAGCGAGATAGGGAACGACTCCTGGGGGAAGGAAGGTTGATGCTTGATCCAGGCGTTCCGAGACTCTCTGCCGGGCGAAGTAAAAATCGACCCCGTCTTTGAAGATGAC
This sequence comes from bacterium, assembly GCA_019748235.1. GTDB lineage: Bacteria > Planctomycetota > Planctomycetia > Kolteriales > Kolteriaceae > JAIEPU01. The sequence continues at coordinate 9,478 of JAIEPU010000163.1, read as the reverse complement.
CGTGATCATCGAGAAGTTGAACTCAGACGATGATCGAACAGTTTTGACTCCCGCCAAGCCTTGGAGCTTTCGAGAGAGAGGATAGGTGATCTGGTCCTCGATCTCGCGAGGACTCCGTCCCATCCAATCAGTGAAAACGATCACCTGGTTCTCGCTCAGATCCGGAATCGCATCGACTGGCGTATCCCGCAGGGCGTAGATTCCAAAGATCGTCAGGCCTGCCGTGATAATCAGCACGAGAAAGCGGTTACGAATGGATGCTTCAATCAGTCGTTCAATCATCGTGGTTCTCTCAAAGACGTATACGGATAGAGCCCGTGCCTAAAGAAAGTTCACGGTGACTTGGTGAGAACCTTCCATCGCTCGATTGTCTTAGCAGGGTCCTTCAAGGCCGTTTTGCGGCAATTGTCGCAACAGAGAAACATGGTCTGTCCGTTGACCTCGATTTTGATCGGCGGCCCCATCGATCCGAGTAAGGCCTTGTTCTGCACGACACAAAACTTCTGACGACGTGCGATCAGTTGATCGTCGGCGGAAAGCGAATTCAGTGCCTCCTCCACCTCGGGATCAACTTCATCGGACGTAGGGCTCAGCTCCGGGAGTTTGCCCGGTTCACGAAGATCTCGCACCCGTGCTAGCACTTCTTTCGGGGAACTCTTTGTCTTGGGAAGGCATCCTTTACAGCAGACGAAGAAGGTCTCGCCTTCGACGGTCACACGCAGAGGCGTTCCCATCGAACCAAGCTCACTTCCTTTAAGGACCGGGCAATATTTTTGCTCACGAGCAAGGGCTTGATCGTCTGGATCGAGAGAAGCGAAGGCGGCGTTGATGACGGCCTTCGGGTCCTCAGGTGTCGTCGGTCGAACGGTGGTATTTGCTTGTGGTTTTCCTGAACTACTACCCCCAAAGTAAATCGAGCCTGCGGCCGGATTCAGACGTGTCTCGGCATCCACGAGGAAAGAACCGCTGGTGACAATACGATCTCCTTCCTCGATTCCCTTCAGCACGGGAAAGAAAACAGCGCCGGCCTCATCCGCCATACGGGGGCCGATAACAATGGAGACTCCCTCGTAAACACCGGGAGATGCCTCGCGGTAGACAATCGTTTGACTGCCGGTATCGATGACGGAAGTTTCAGGAACAGCGAGAACGGTGTCGACCGACTTCTTCGCATCAGCCGCATCGCCCGCGATCGCGAACATCGGCATCTTCGAGATGGGCACATGCACCTTCACCGTGGCGGTTGCCCCTGGACGGAGTTGATGTCCGGGATTATCGACTTCAAAGCGAAGAGTCACGGTGCGAGTGGCTGGATTAACGTGAGGGAATACGAACGCTCTTTTCGCAGTGAAGGGCTGGTCCGGAAGAACCGGCGTGATGGCACTGATATCTGTTCCTTCCAGCGACGTCCCATTGGCAACGCTACCATGGTCCGTTTGAAGGAAAGGGACATCGTCCTCATAGATCTGAGCGGCAATCCAGACGCTCGAAAGGTCCGCGACTTCGTAAAGAACGGTTCCTTCCTCGACGTATTGTCCCTCGACGACTCCCTTACGAATGATGTGCCCCGTGATCGGGGAACGAATCGTCATCTCTGTCGGAGCCTTGCCATCCGCAAATACTTCGTTGATCTGCTCCTCGTCGATCCCAAGAAGCCTAAGCCGGGTCTTCGAGCCTTCCACTAGCTCGGAGTTTCCAGATCGCCGAGCATCAAGCAGACTCTGCATCGTGACGACCAAATCCGGGCTGTAAAGCAGCGCGAGTTTATCCCCCTTATTAACCATCTGACCGGTTTGATTGGCAAAGAGCTTGTCAATCCTGCCGGCGACTCTTGCCGAGACAATCCGCTGCTTTTCCTCGTTGAACTCGACATACCCAACGGCCGTGATTTCTTTGACAAGTGGCAAGCGGGTCGCACGCCAGACATGTATGCCCGCTAGTACCACGCGATAGGGGGATAGTTGCACACGACTTGTGATTCCTGCGGGGAGTGCTTCCGCCTGGCTTGAGCCTTTCTTTCGCTTCGAGAGTGGCATGAAGCAGATCGGACATTTCTCCTTCGGGTTGTCTCGGATGATGGAAGGATGCATCGGGCAGAACCACTCGAACTCCGCCGCTGATGAAGCTACTTGATTCGACGGTCTGGTCCATCGCTCGTAGTAGGCAACAAGTGTGTCCCATTGGGTGATGATCACTCCAATGGCCACGATGATGGCGACGAAGCGAAGGCGGGCAAGATTGACCAGCACGATGAAATCAAGCCACCACATCACCTTTTGCCAACGGGTAGCTCCCTGCGGAGGCCCAGTCACCAGGGAGGAATTCGCATGCTTCACATCGGACGTTGAAGGCTGATTATCAGTCGGGTTCATCGCGTGATATCCTTTGAGTCGGACCCATCGAAGTGCGAGCTGTGAATAGCCTCTCCTGAAATCTCGACGTACGGCGAACACGCGGTACGAAGTGATCGAGATGGCAAGGTAAATAGCCGATGCATGGGGCAACGGCATGGTGGAATGGGATTGTCAGATCAAGAAGTGCGAGAACGTGACCACGCGATCAAATACTCGAGGCGATGCATCGGGCATCGAGTCGTGTGGAGAGACAATTCCATCGAACGCCAGAACCGTGGGTAGGTCGAGCCAAACGAATGTCGAGTTATTCTCTTGAACAACGTTGCTATCTACAGACCATATATCGACAGGAGACTTTGCAAGCACAGAACAACAAGGTCTCGATCCTGGCTCAATAGCGCACGTTCCAACTACCAACATCTCTGATTTGCATGGCACTGCACGTTTGCAACAACAACTCTGTTGGGAGGTGTTCGCTCTCGCCGAGCAGTACGGGCAATGCATGTCGATTTCATGATTTTCATTGCTCGACGATGCGGCGACCAAGAATAACGACGGGATTGACGAATAATGGCAGACAGCAATGGTGAGAGAAGACTGTTGCAGTAACACAACCAACGCAAGGCATACCATCGACGAAGCTTGAACAACTCGCGTGAGGCGAGATGCAATCGATCTGCTCCATCTACTACTTCGTACGGATATGCCCATCCCGAAAAGCTTACCCCCTTCCTATCTAACCCTAAGTAAGAATGGAGGATCTGTCAAGCCAAGCCGCTCCTTTGGCGAAAGCTGCGACATAATCATTCTTTGTGAAGAAAACAGGGCGTGGCTGCATCTAAATGGTACAGGGATACTCCTGAATCGATCCGTGGGATAAGGTATCCATGCTGGTCGGTGCTCGGTTTCTAAGATTCGAAGGAGCAGGTGGAATGATTTGGAAATGGACCAAAGGATTGGCTGGAGTGGTTTTGATTAGCAGCACGCTGAGCGGTTGTTCGCCCGCCACCCAGTCGACATCGAGCCCCGCCAATGCAAAGACGCCCGACTCAATTTCAAATAAAGAGTCAGAGACCACTTCCACAGAAGGGCTCGCCGAATTAAGTGAGGCCGATCGAGCTCTGGCCACCAAACAAAAGCTCTGCCCGGTATCCGGAGAACCGCTCGGGTCGATGGGTGCTCCTCTTCAGGTTCAGGTGAAAGACCAAAGCGTTTGGATCTGCTGCGATGGATGCGAGGGTCGGCTCAAAAAGGACCCAGACAAATACCTTGCCAAGTTGAAGTAAGAATTCATTCTCCTCCGACTGGCTTTCCCACGGCTCGACGAAGGGCGGCCCGACGCTTGAATGCTTCTGAAAGAGCTTCGTAATACTTCATGCGAAGCTCGATCAAACTTCGCTGAGCCGTTAACAATGTCAAGAAGTCGGAGCGATTTGTGGCATAGGCGGATTGTGCCTGTGTCACGCTCTGCTCGGCCGTGTGAATCAACTTCTCTCCGTAGAGCTTCACCACCGCGTCACTCTCGCGAACTCCCTCATAGGCTTCGGTGACCTCGAAGCGAACGTCGTTGGCCATCTTTCGATAAGCCAGGATTTTCTCGGCGACACGGCTTTGAGCTTCCGCAACGGCTGCGTCGCGTCGCCCTCTCCGAACGGGAGCATTCACTCGAAAGCCGACCATTGCACGAAGGTCACCATCTGGCGCCCGCCAAAATGTGTCATACGCGCCTAGAATTTCGTAGTCGGGATAATACTCTTTCTGTGCAAGTGCCCATTTAGATCGTTGCGCCTCGGCTTGCTGGGCGAGTGCCTGCAACTCAGGCCGTTGCCCCAGTGCCTTAGCCAAGAGAACGGATGGCTCCTCGGGAGGTGCGGGAGTCATGAGATCGATCGGGACAGCTTGCAGTGGCTCGTTCGGTTCCCGATTAAGGAGCGTATTCAATCTGGCTCGTGCTACTGCGTCAAGTCGGACTAGTGAGAGCCGTTGCTCCTCCAGCCGACCTAATTCAACATCGGCTTGAAGAACGTCTTGCTGAAGGGCACGTCCCGTCGCGAATCGAGATTCCGCATTCGCTTTTAGTTGCTTGACAATCCCGATGGACTCCTCGTTGATCGCCATCGATCGGAAGACGAGGAAGTAGTCGTAGTAGGCTTGGCTTGCCTCCTCAGCGAGTTGTTGGCGTATTCGCAAAACATCCTTTTGTGCCGCACTCGCTTCGAAGGCCGCCGCTCTTGCTCGGAGGTTTCGCTTGCCTGGGAAATAGAGCTTCTGCGATGCCTCGATTCGATAGCCAACGTCGTTCGATTGGAACGACTGGGGAGCGACCGAAGCGGCCACCATCGGATCATCAAGAGCACGGTCTTGACGGATTCGAGCCTGAGCCGCTCGCCATGCCGCGATCATCTGTTCCACGGAGGGATTGTTGGCGAGGACTTCGGCGACGACCTGCTCCTCGATCAGTAGCTCACCTTTCGACGCTTGAGCCGCATTTGGAGCTGCGGCTGTTAATGCGACATCATCGGTGGTGCGAAGTGAGGTGTTGCTTAATGACTGACCTTGAGAGGTCTCACCGGCGATGAGAAGGGCAAAGGCCGCGATTAGTGTCAAAGCAGGTCGACTGGGGAAACTCGCCGAAGATGAAATCAAAGCATCCATGCCTGTGCAATCCTGCGACCCCTTCACGGCCAACCATTGCCAAGTATCAATGGCATCGCCTGCACAATGCCAGCTTCTTTCCTTCGTTTGGAAGATTTCGTGCTGGCACAGCAAAAAGATGACCGAACAATCGTCAAACTCGCAAGTTGTCGTCGGATGAGAGAGTGACTCTTCTTTCGAGCCACTCCCTCTCACAATCAGAACTTCCGAGGGCCCTCTTTACTTTTTCTCGTCGTGATCCTTGTGGTCTTCCTTTGCCCCCTTTGGATTGATCTTCTTCATCAATTCAGCATGCTCCTTCTCGGCGGCGTCGAGATGCTTCATGCATGAGTCACAGCACTCCATCGTCTTTTTCCCATCAGGCGATTCCTTGCAGCACTCTTCATGCATTTTCTTCTGTTCGACCTCGGCGGCTGCAAGGTGCTTCTCGATCGAGGCCAGTCGCGTAAGGATGTCTTTCTCCTTCGCCGCGTCCTTCTTGAGCAGTTCCAGATTCTTTTGTGCCTTCTGGATGCTGCGAAGTGCCTCTTGAGAATCGTCGGGTCCGTAGACCGTCACCGCCTGCGGATCGGCGGTGTATTGCTGAACGCTTCGTATGTAATCTCGGCTGTGTCGGATCTCACGACCGACAGCTCCGAAGCCTGGATTGGCATAGGTGGGCTTGCCGTAGTTGCCTGTGGAGCGATCGGGCTGTGCCTCTGTTGATCCGACGAAACAGGTGGCCGCGAGTACCGCAGCAAGAATGACGGGAAGTCGGCTTTGAAAAAGCATCGACGTATCTCCTCGAATGTTGGTTTGAACGTAGTGAAGTCCCAAGATGTACAGCTATAAGTCACTGAACGGTCAACGTACTGAATCCGCTCCCGTACAGTTTACCTTAGGCATGAAGTTAGATGTTCCAAGTTCTTGGTTTCTTCACCACATTCCTGAAAAGTTCGGTGGGCCCCAGTTTTTCACTGGCTCTAGAAGAACTCAGGATCAAACATGACATTGGGTTGGGTGAACATGGTCACCGATTTCGGATGGCAGATATATCGCACCCGCCAAAACTAAGCGAACGAACCCTTTAGCAGGGTGGTAGTTCGGCGAATTGCTTCAGTGCAGGGCAGGAAAACGTATTTCGGAATTCGGTGATCTTTTTTCGGATTTAGAGAAGGAATGGCGTGCCAGAAACATCCAACAGATTGGATGACGTAGGGATACCTCTTGCGGAAGAGCCAGTGGTTTCTGAAGCGACGCTGTATGGATGCCGAAATGGCGACCCAGCGGATCAGCGAACGCTTTACGAACTGGTCTTACCGAAGGTATACCGTCTCGCTGCACGCATGGTCGGCCAGCAAGATGCTGAGGATCTTACGCAGCAGTCATTCCTTCAGGTGTTTCGGAAGATCAGCGTCTTCAGGGGAGAGTCCCAATTCGACACGTGGCTCTACAGGCTTGTTGTCAACGAGTGCCTGCAACACCTGCGTCGGAGAAAGTCGAATTTCTCATCGCTGGAGTTTGAGCCTATGGATCATCGATCGAATCCCGAGCAAGGCTCTGAGTTTCGCGAGATGCTGGATGCCGCTCTCGCCAAGCTCGATCCAGATTTGCGAACAGCCATTGTGCTTCGCGAAGTCGAGAAGCTTCCCTATAGTGAGATTGCCAAAGTTCTTTCGATCCCCGAAGGGACAGTCGCCTCCCGTGTCAGCAAGGCTCGTAGCCTCTTGAAACAGCACCTGATTGATCTCGGGTGGGAGCCGTAGCATGAATTGCGAGAGAGTTCGCGAATATCTGTCGGCCTACTACGACGGAGAATTGCCGGAGGCAATCCACTTGGATGTGGAAGCCCATCTGGATCATTGCGTTGATTGTCGTCACGAGTTCACATCCTTAAAGAAACTATCCTCCTTGTTTGAGCAGACTTCGAGTGATCTAGCCGTTCCGACTTCTCCCTCGGGATGGGCGGAACTCCAAAACAAGCTGGGCGAAACCCGTATCCTGAGCGATGAGACACGACAACGTGCCTCCCGTCGAAATATCGCATCGCTGGTTGTGTTGGCGGCTTCTCTGCTGTTGGTTGTTTCTGGTTTGGTCTGGTTTACTAATAGAGAAGAGATATCGCATCACGCTTCCACAAGCCTCGACCTGAATCAGTTCGTTACCGATTTCCAATCTGATCCAACAGTCGCACAAGCTCGTCTGTTGTCCAATTTTCACGGTCAAGTGGTGACGCCGGAAGAAGCAACCAGCTTGCTTCATCGGCGGCCGGCATTCCTTGATCGTGTCCCAAAAGACTATCAGCTCGTTTCATTGAACGTGCTGCAGATGCCATGCTGTAAGTGCCCCCAAGGGGTCTATCGAACGCCCTCCGGGGAGACGGTGTGTATCTTCGAGCATGAACTTGGTTCCGGCGTACTCACCGACAAATGCCCCATGATCAAAAGCAAATGCGGGGACCGAGACGTCAAACTTGCTGAGGTCGGCGACGTGTTGCTTGTGAACTGGGCCTCGAAGGAGCATTCGTTCACAGCCGTGGGACTCGACAAGATGGAGAGCGTGATTCATCTGGTGGATGCGATTGATGGTACGTCGCCTCATGGCTGATTACACATTTTCGCATCCTGCAGGCTTACAAATTCATTCTCTTAGAAGCCAGGGTGATAGTCTTAGAAGCGAAGGCGACAGCTGGAGTTTCCGCGATTGCCGGGGCATTTCGGAACCAATGACATAAGCGTTTTCTGACGTCATTCGCACCAACAAGCCGTAGGCGTGGTTAGTCGCTGAGCATTGACACTGAACATGAATTTGGCACCTAGGTGATGATGGGGATTGTCTAAGGAGAGTACGCAATGAGTTGTTGTAGAGACAAGATGGAACCGATGGCGCAGAATTTTTGCTGTTCGCCACGAGATACTGCGATGAACGCGGCGCAATCAATGCATAAGACCGGCTGCGGCTGCACACCTATTGTCGAAGACGAACAGAGCCTCCGCTTGATAGGCGTCGTAACGGAACGTGATACATGTCACGGCGTGGCAACTGATGATCGCCAGCCCTCAGAAATTCAAGTCGAGGAGATTATGCGTCCCGCGTCTGCCTGTTGCAGCATTGATGATTCTAAAGCAGAATCTCGTCGCAAACTCGACATACATCAAGCTACGAGTCTACCCGTTGTAGATAGAGCAAACTGCTGCTGCGGAACGATCAGTTCGCACCTTCTGGGAGAAAGCTAAACCAACACGATAATGGAGTGCTCGCCCAATCATCCGGCAGTTTTGGACGACGAGGAGAGAACAGCATGACTCACGTAGTTGCCGAACCATGCTTTGATTGTAAGTACACAGACTGCGTAGTCGTGTGCCCGGTGGACTGCTTCTACCAAAGCGAGTTGCTGCTCTACATCCATCCGGATGAATGCATTGATTGCGAGGCCTGTGTGCCCGAGTGCCCGGTCGAAGCCATCTTCCACGAAGGCAACCTACCTGAGCAATGGAAAGAATATACGACGCTGAATGCGGAGATGGTGACCCAAAGTTCCAACATCGCCGAGAAGCAAAATCCCTTGAATGGCGAGCAGTGCGTGGGAAAGAAGAAGTAATATGGCGAAGGATCCAATTTGTGGAATGACGGTGGATGAGTTATCGCCGCTGCATGCCGAACGAGACGGACAGAACTATTACTTTTGCAGGGAAGATTGCCGAAAGAAATTCGTCGGGCAGCCTCGACCTATAAGGACTGCCACAGATACAATTGTCTGTAAAAGAACCGGTTCAGTGACGCGCAATATGAATTACACCTGTCCGATGCACCCGGAAGCCCGTCAGGACCATCCAGGGACCTGCCCAAAGTGCGGCATGAGCCTGGAGCACATTGGCGATGCTCCGGGCGCGGCCAATGTGGAATACTCCTGCCCCATGCATCCGCAGATCGTGCCGGAAGGGCCGGGTAGCTGCCCAATTTGTGGCATGGGATTGGAGCCGCGCACCGTCACTTTGGAGTAAGGTCCGAACCAGGAACTGGTGGACATGAGTCGCCGCTTCTGGCTCGGCCTCGCCCTGAGCTTGCCGATCTTACTGGTGGCAATGGGAGACATGCTGCCCGGTAATCCGCTGCACCACCTTTTGAGCATGAGGGCAATGAACTGGATGCAGTTGGCGCTGGCGACACCGGTCGTTTTTTGGTGCGGTTTGTTATTTTTGAGCGTGCCTAGTCGTCCGTAATCCATCGCAGCCCCAACATGTTCACATTGATTGCGCTCGGCGTCGGCGCGGCTGACCTCTATAGCTTGGTTGCAACTGTCGCCCCAGAGCTATTCCCGGAAGGATTTCGAGCTAGCAGTGGTGCGGTGATGCCGTACTTCGACACCGCCGTGGTGGTGACGGTCCTGATTGTACTCGGGCAGGTTTTGGAACCGAAGGCACGCGGTCAGACTAATGGGGCGATAAAGCGACTGCTCGGTTTGTCCCCGAAGTCCGCTCGGCGCGTAA
>JAIEPU010000065.1 GCA_019748235.1 bacterium | reverse complement strand
AAAATCGTCCTCAATGATTTTTACATGCAGGCAGTGCGGTTCGTCCCACGGGAATGAGTCACGCTGCCTGTCTGTTTTGGCGGAGACTCACTTCCATCCCGCAGTCGATCCCATTCTCGTTTGCATTCTGATGAAATCAAATCGCGCGAGATTGAACACGTTCGTGATGCGTTGAGATTGCCGATGAAGCGCTCATTGGTCGTCTTCCATTAAGCACGAGACAACGAGTCTTCGCCCCTGAAAATAAGGGCCAAGATGAAAGAGTCCGGTGCGTGAATCAAGGAAGGAAACGGACATAAATTGGACTCCTGTCGAGCGACAGAAGCCATGTTTCCTCTTCGGGCACCATTTCGCCGTCAGAAGTGTTATCTCTATTTAAGTCGTCATAAGTACTGCCGAAGACAGGAGTTGAACCTGCACGAGTGTTACCTCACTAGAACCTGAATCTAGCGCGTCTGCCAATTCCGCCACTTCGGCTTGCGGACCTTCATTGTACGAAGGTCACCCAGGACCTTCCAACGGTTCACACGAGTCCCTTGAAACTACTACTCACCACACGTAAGTCTCTTCTGATTTTGCGGTTTAAGAAAGTAATGCGCAGCGTTCCGACCAGATAGTGACCCGTCATCAGCGGGCGATTCTCGAATTGGAACGTAAGCAATTCCGGCAGTGTCTTGAGTTCACGCGCTGATCGATTAAGGCGCTCAGGAACTGATCGTCAGTGCCAAGCTCGCTGGCTCAATCACATCTTTTCAAGGTCGTCGCTTCGTGGAACGTCGGCGAGCGATTCGATGCCAAAGAGATCGAGGAACCGTGGTGTGGTGACGTAGCGAGGAGGAGAGCCATCGTCGGGCTTCTCAAGGAAAAGAAGTCCGCGCTTGACGAGCTGACGGAGGGTGCCCGCCGTTTCCAATCCGATGATCTCATCGAGAGCGGCTTTTTCGATTGGTTGGCGATAGGCGACAACGGAGAGAACGTCGATCGCCGCTCGAGGGAGCTTGATCTGCCGCTGACTGCGGGTCTTCTCGGCAAGCTCAGAGAGGTAAGGCTCGATGATCTCCAGCGAATAGCCGTATTCGTCACGAACGATCTGGTAGGGACGCTCCTGCCGACGATAACGCTGCCTGAGCTCACGTATCGCTTGCTCGAAATCGGCTTTGGTCACTTCGGGATAAGCTTGCGTGACCGTGTCGGCCGAGAGAGGCTGGCTGCCAACAAAGAGAAGCGCTTCGAGGACCTCCAAAAGAAGAGAGCCGGCGAGCGGAGGAGGCGAGGGAGTCTTTGAAGACTCTACGCATCCATCCACTTGCCGGCTCCTTCGCGTTCTTCACTGGCCGGTTCTCGTGGCGGGTGATTTTCGTCACCCGAGGCGGGGGTTATTTGTCAACCACCGTTGCCGAGAGCCGAACCGCGATCGGTTGCTCATTCGGAAGAGTCGTTTCCAGGAGAATCTCCTGATCGACGCTACCGATATGAGTAGGAGAATATTCGATCTGGACGACATGGGCCGTCCGTTCACCCTCGGTCGACTTCACAAAGACACCGTCGACCTGACCGCTGACCTTCGCGAGCGTGAAGGGCTCCTTTCCCTTGAGGATGATCTTCTTAGTGAGCTTATCCCCCATTTTGATCTGCCCGAGTTCGAGCTTGTCGGGAGCGGCGGCGAGATTAGCCTCAACGTTGCCCGTCACCGGAACCGTGAGGATAGGCGACTTAGGATCGTTCGTCTTGAGTTGAATCGCGCTGAAGACCTCGCCCGGAGCCGCGGTGCTGGGGAGCTTCACGTTCAGTGAGTACCCGACTTTACGTGGTTCGCGGTAGAGCTCTTCGAGCGAGGCTTCAATTCCCTTGGGCGGAATGACTTCCTCGATTTTGAAGTCCTCGGCACCGGCGTATTCAACCTTAATCTTGTTCTCGGCCGGCTGTCCCTTCGAGACGACGCCGAACGAAATCTGCGACGGGTTGAAGACGACGTCCTGGCGGCTGTAACCGCTGACGCGAAGAGTGATGGATTCAGAGCGGGGTTGATCGAAGGAGACGTAGATCGTCATGCTTCGATGGCCGGTGAACGTGCGAGTATTGTACTCGACGTCAACATACAGCTTTTCTCCCGGAGCGGCGGACTTGATCTCCACCTTGGGAGTCGCGCACTTACAGCTAGAGTGAAAGCTGGAGACGCGAATGGTGGAATCCGTGGTATTCGTGAGGACGAACCGGTGTATCTGAACCGACCCGTGCGGCACCATACCAAAATCTTTAGATGTCGTATCGAAGAGTGTTTCGAGCCCGGCAAAGGCAGGACTAACGACCCACAGCCCCACGACCAACGCGACGGCACGCATGGCTGATATCCCCTTGTTGAGACGGCGACCTGTTCCAGTTCGAATATACCCCAGAGGCATCTGTCCTGAGTTTAATCGGACGGATTTCCATTGGATATACGCGCGAAACGTACTGTCACACCACCTGCGCAAAGTTTCGGGGCGTCGCCTGACAAGCCCCTGACTTGCCCTCGGCCACGCTTCCATTTTTCGCTCCGATGACATCGGTTTGTCAATGGCATGTCACCGTTTCCAACGACTTTATCTTCACTAAAGCCGGCAAAGTCTCTCGCTCGATCGGGTATCCGCCTTTGTTAAAAGAAGCGGACAATGCCGAAAGAAAAGGCAGGGACACTCAGGGAATTGAGGATGACTTTGGCGTCGCGGCCATCGCGTAGAGAAGTCGGCTTCGTGGAGTCACTTATCAGTGGTACTTAAACTGACCTGGCTTTCGGATGGATGAGTGGGAGAGGGATTGAGGGCATACGCGGCGCGGAAGATTGGTTTGCCAACCTTTCGATACTTACGTTCGAAGTGAGTCAAGTAGTCGAGTTCATTGGCCCCTTCCGACGGAGTGGGATCGGGGAGTCGAATGAGGTACGGACTTGCCCCCAGGACTTCGAGCATCACGCCGAAGTATTCTTCCACATCGGTCGCGATGAAGAGCGTTCCGTCGGGCTTGAGTAGCCGGCGGACATGTTCGATCAATTCCGCGCGGACGATTCGCCGTTTGCGATGCCGTTTCTTCCACCAAGGGTCGGGGAAGTAGACATGGATCGCCTGAAAGCAACAATCGGGAAAGCGGGCGAAAAGATTCCATGCATCCGCCGCGACGATGCGGACGTTCGGTATGTTGTGTCGAACGATTCGTGACGCCCCGAGTCGAGAAAACTGCTTCGACCAGTCAATGCCGATGAAGTTCACCTCAGGACGAAGCCGCGATTGGTTGAAGAGAAAGAGCCCCTTGCCGCAACCGAGGTCGAGTTCGACCGGGTTCTCATTGCCATACAGCTTGGCGAAATCGTAGTGCTCAGGTCCATCGGTCCCGAGCCACCAAACGGTGGAGACGTCAACATCGGTGGGCTTTTTCGTCATGTCACGGAAGCTCGGCGAGTGAACGTGTGAAATGAGGTTGAACGATCCTGGTCGCTAAATCAGCCGCTCTCGGACGTTGCCTGGGAAAAGGACATCGGAATACCCATGAGTTTTGCCTCGAAGACCATGCGGCCATCCACGAAGCCTTGAAAATCGAACGTCGTCATTCGCAAACTGAATTTCGAAACCTTACCTACCAACCAGAGACGGTTCCCTGGTCGCACGATCCCTCGGAATCGAACCCCTTCCATCCCGCCCAACCCAACGAAATCAGCCTTTGGGAAGACATGAGCGTGATGACAGAAGACAGATCCCACCTGAGCGGCCGCCTCAAGCATCAAGACGCCAGGCATCAAGGGGGCGCCGGGCATGTGCCCCCGAGCCCAGAACTCGTCCTCGGCTATATCCTTGTAGCCGGCGATGATCATGTTTTCTTCGTCGAAGAAGGTGATCGCCGTCAATTGCTCCATTTCGAACCGTTGCGGATTGACCTTTCGAATCGCTTCGATGTCGAGAACGACATCGCGTGGTATCGCGTCAGGTTCGATAATCGCTTTTGGAGGCATCAGCTCTTCCGTTCGTAAGTCGTCTAAAACATTACCTTTTTCGCCCGGCTTTGGTTGTCTCAAAGTCCGGCGAGGCTTTGAACCCCGGAAGGACCGCGGGGGATTTCGCTCGGGGAAGTCAACGCGACCAATATCGCTCACACTAGCAGTGCGGGCGTGCGTGTTCAACCCGTTGCCTGTGGCACTTCTTGTTTCTTCGTTTGTACTTAAAGAGTTGCGACCGGTAATTTGTTCGAGAACAGCGATTGCGGCGGCGCTTGACAGACGCCCACAATAACGTCTCTTCCATCGTCGGCCGGATACAGTTCGAGGATCGTTTTCATGATTCGCACACTTCTCTTTGTTACCTTCTTCATCGGATCTGCGGTTCCATCATTTGCCGGTGCCAAGAGTGTGCTTCTGATCATCGCAGATGATTTGGGAGGAGGTGATCTTGGCTGTTACGGCAACTCAGTGGTCCGGACTCCAGCAATCGATGCGCTCGCGAGTCAGGGGACTCGATTCACACATGCCTTCGCGACGACCGCCTCTTGCAGTCCGAGCCGATCGGTTCTTTACACCGGCCTTCAAACACACACGAGCGGACAGTACGGATTGGCTCATCCTCCGCACAGTTTCCGCACGAGCGACAAGGTGAAGTCGGTGTTCACCTATGCGAAGCAGTCAGGCGCGCGGGTCGGCGTCATCGGGAAGAAGCATGTTGAGCCCGCCTCCGTCTATCCGACAGACTTTGAGCCTCAGGTCGGCGCACGAAACGTTTCTCGCGTGGCAGGGCTTGCGGAGGAGTTCCTGGCGGAAACGGGTGACAAGCCGTTTCTTCTCGTCGTCGGATTTGTGGATCCGCATCGTGACTTCGAAAACACCAAGCCACATCCCGGCGTGGAAGAAATCAAATACAAGCCCGCGAATGTCATCGTTCCCTCACACCTTCCCGACATTCCTGAGGTCCGGCAGGATTTGGCCGAATATTACCAGTCGATCAGTCGGATGGATCAAGGGGTTGGAAAGGTGCTGTCGGCCTTGGAAGCGAGCGGCCGTGCGAATGACACGATGGTTATTTTCACCAGTGATAATGGAATGCCGTTCGCGGGAGCAAAGACGAATGTTTACGAGCCGGCCATTCGATTGCCGTTCATTGTTCGCTTGCCCGACAAAGATAAGCCATCAAGCGATTCGAAGAAATCAGACGCGATGATCAGCTTTGTCGATGTCACGCCGACGATTCTCGATTGGCTGGGAGCACTGCCGGAGGACAAGGGAAAGAAACCAGCCTTTCATGGAAGAAGCATTCTTCCGCTCCTGAGTGGGGAAGGAGAGGCAAGCAAAGCGGAAGATTGGAACAAGGTTTATTGCAGTCACACGTTTCATGAAGTGACGATGTATTATCCGATGCGTGTCGTTCGGACACGAAACCACAAACTGATTCAGAACCTCGCGCATGAGTTATCGTTTCCGTTGGCAAGCGATCTCTATCGATCGCCCACCTGGCAAGCGGTGCTGGATCAGAAGCTCGAAAAGGTTGGGCAACGTTCGGTTCAGGACTATCTTCACCGTCCCGCCGTCGAGCTTTACGACTTGGCATCTGATCCCAGGGAACTGGTCAACCTGGCTGACGATCCCAAGTATGCGGCGATTCGAAAAGAGCTTGAATCTGACTTGAAGGCCTATCGCACCAGGACTCAGGATCCATGGCTCGAGCCAGAATCATACCAGGCGCCGGCCAGCACTCGGCCAACCTCCCCGTGAGACTTGAATAATTCCGCGAATTCCAGGCTGACTTCCCGTTGACCGGAAAAGTGAGTCGTTTATAGGCCACCTCGAATCGCTGGAGATTGAAGGTATTTTCTCCAGCTTGCCCAAACCTGGGCGACAACGAGAGTGGCCGAGCGGCGAGCTTGGTTACACGGAGGACGACGACATGACGAATTCGTGGCTATCGCGGTGGTTGGCTGTAGTTTCCTTGATGGCGGGCACGGCGGTTTGCTATGCCGACATCCCCGGCTTGGGAGGGAAGAAGAAAGGGGCTACCGAACAAGCTCCCGCTGCGTCGGTATCCACGGACCCGACTCGCGTCGTCGCAAAAGTGAACGGGGAAGAAATCACGCGTGAGCAACTCGCCGGCGAATTGATCGAGATCTACGGCAAGGAACATCTCGACAGCATGGTCGGTCGACTGCTCGTCCAGCAACAATGCCGAGCCAAGAATGTCGAAGTGACCGAGGTCGACGTCCGCAAAGAGCTCGAAGACATTCTTCGTCGAAACAATCTGAAGCTTGAAGAATTCCGGAATCAGGTCCTGGCGTCACAGAACATGACGCTGGGTCAATACCTTCGGGATCAAGTCTGGCCCCGATTGGCACTTGTTCGCCTGGTGAAGGATCAGGTGAAGGTGACGGACGAAGATCTCGCGAAGGCATTTGAAGCGAACTTCGGCGAGAAGGTTGACGTTCGCATGATGACGGTCGTGGAACGCCGCAAGGCGGAGGAAGTCTGGAAGCAAGTGAGTGAGACCAAAACGCTTGAGGAGCGAGTCAAGACGTTCGAAGATCTCGCTCGCCGATATTCGACTGATGAAGCGACTCGGCCCTATGGAGGCAAGGCAGTACCGATCGGCCATAACACGGTGAACGAGGAGTTCGAAAAGACGGCGTTCGAGTTGCAGGCAGGTGATCTCGGCTCGATCATGCAAGTTCCGGGAGGTCATCTTCTCTTGCTCTGCGTCGCCCGCATCGAGCCCCGAAAGGATATCACTCTCGATTCGAAGGTCGATCCCTCAACGCTTGCACCGACCGCTCCTAAAAAGGACATCACCTATCGTGAGGTCCTCTCTCAAGACATCGAGCAGAAGAAGATTCTGCAAGAGGTGGGGGTGTACTACCAGCAAATTGAGAAGCAGGCCGACATTCAGAACTTCCTGACGGGTGAGTTCGACGCAAAGTCGGTGGTCACGCCCAAGAAGGAGCCGAACACCGTCGATCCGACGGCAGCTCGTCCCGGCCCTGGTCGCGGCAACTAAGCGGCACTCACGATCTTTCGTTTCGTCGTCGGAATGACGCGGGGCTTGCTGGTCCCGCGTCGTTTCGCTTCTTGAGACGATTCTGTTGAAAACTCGATCGGCTGATTCATCAACATTTGTTCCCCGCTTGCGTACATGCTTGATGGTGTAGGCCCGTTCGAGAGCGACCATCTCGCCTGAGAGAACAGCGGAGGAGGGACTTCGTTTGGGTTATCACCATTCGGCACAGAGGAGTCGCTGTTCCAACGAATTTCGCTGAAAGGGAAAGAGTCGCCGCAAGCTGGTTGATTCCTGGGACAAGAGGCGACACAATACAAGTGTGAGGCTGTGCCTGCCCCTGAGTTCGTGCTGACCCCTGGAAGCGGTGCCTCGATTCTGTTGCCGCCCCACCCTGGTAAGCTCGTTTCACGTGACGGCCAATGAAAGTCTTGGTTACATCGTGCTTGACCGCATGGAGCGAGTCTGCAAGATGAGAGACCCTCGCAACGCTTTTCAGCGATGGGACTTCGCGATTGGGTGCCCGCGACGGCCTTTGCTGAAAGTATCCTCCTCGGGTGGGGAACCTCGGGGAGCTTGACGACTGTTGAAGATATCGCTCATGGCGATTCGCGATTCTCGAGGAGGAATTCCCTCCCAGGAATCGACTCAAGCGAAACCGCCGATCGATGGACGACTCCCCGGCGTAGTGATGATGAGAGTCTGATCTATTTCGAGTGATGGCAGCGATTATCCGTATCAGCAGAGTATGAGGAGCAGCGATCGATGGCGGGACAGACGGTCTGGGGCATTGACATCGGCCAATGTGCGCTCAAGGCCATCAAACTCACCTTCGACAGTAAGCAGGACCGAGCGGTCGCGGTGGCGTTCGACTATGTGGAACATCCCAAGATATTGAGTCAGCCCGATGCGGAGCCTGATGAACTCATCAAGGCGGCCATCGAAAAGTTTGCCGAGCGAAATCCCCTCGACGGTGCGCAGGTCCTCATCAGCGTGCCGGGACAGGCCGGCTTATCCCGTTTCGTGAAGCTGCCTCCCGTCGAGCCGAAAAAAGTCCCGGACATCGTCAACTTCGAAGCGAAGCAGCAAATTCCCTTCGCGTTGACAGACGTCGTCTGGGATTATCAACGCATCGGTGCGGCGGATGATGACGAAGACGGAGGTCCGGTCGAACTCGAAGTCGGCATCTTCGCCATCCGCGAGGACAGCGTTCGAAAGCACCTGGAGCCGTTCCAGTCCAAGAGTATTGACGTTCACACCGTTCAGTTGGCGCCGGTGGCACTCTACAACTATGCCGCGTTCGACATCATCTATCACGCGCATGCCAATAAGCCCGCTGCCGAGGGACAAGAGGGTGAAGCCGTCGCAGAAGAGGAGGAGGGAGACGCGATCGTTATTCTCGACATCGGGGCGGATAAAACCGATGTCGTGATTACCGACGGTGACTCGATCTGGCTTCGAAATCTGCCGATCGGCGGAAATCATTTCACTCGCGCGCTGACGAAGGATTTAAAGCTTACTTTTGCCAAGGCAGAGCATCTGAAACGGAACGCGACCAAAGCGCCCGATCCGAAGAAGCTCTATCAAGCGATGCGGCCTGTCTTCCAGGATTTTGTCGGTGAATTGCAGCGATCGATCGGATTCTTCGCCAGCACGCACCGTGGCACGACGATCAAGAAAATCGTCGGGATGGGGAACGGGTTCCGCCTTCCCGGGCTGCAGAAATTCCTGCAACAGAACCTGCAGTACAAAGTCGAAAAGGTCGGTGCCTTCAACGGTCTCGTCGGTGACGACGTCATCAAGGATCAAACATTCCTCGACAATGTGATGAGCTTTTCGGTCGCCTACGGATTGGCTTTGCAAGGGATTGAGCAGACGCCGATACAGACGAATCTGTTGCCTCAAGAGATTCGCGTGGCCCGGCTGATTCGGGACAAGAAGCCCTGGTCGCTGCTTGCCGCATCCGTCCTGTTGCTGGGCTTCTCTAGTGTCTTTATGGGGAACTACTTCAGCCTGAAAGCCGTGAGTAAGGAGAAATTCGACGGGCCGGCCAATCAGGCACGCAGCGAAGCAGGGCAGTACCAGAAGTTTAGCAATGATTTCAAATCGGCGATGACCGCCTATGGCGCGGTCAATGACCGAGCCAAGCAGGTGATCGGCGCCAAGCGCCTTGAGTCACGCGAGCTCTGGCTCCGCGCGATGCAAATGTTAAGTCTGGCGATTCCGCCTCGCTCGCCGGTCGATGTCCGCGACATTGCGGGACTGAAGGAAGTTAACATTGAAGCCGTCCGAGGTGTGTACTTCATGACACTCGGTGAATGGTTTGGCAAGCTCGATGTGGAAGATCTGCAAACTATGGCACAGGTGGATCGGCAGGCGCCTCCTGGAACACCAGGATGGGTATTTCAGATTCGCGGATACACCTTTAATCAGGGGACGCGAATCTACATCCAAGATTCGATCCTGAAGAACCTGCAGAGTGAGCCGCTCCGAAAGCTTGGCGTCAGTCATGCCTGTCTGGCGGAATTCAAATTCATCGACAACTGGACGCCGTCACAGAGTGGAACTTCGCTGAGCTTCCGAGACATCGCCCCCAAGGGGAAAGGGAGTTCCTCACGTGGTGACACATTGTTTGGAGCGGCCTCCGGGGGCAATCGGGTCACATTGGGCCCTGCGAGCACCACGAAGAAGGACGACGAATTCAAAGAGCTCCCGGAAGATATGCGGGACTACATGAAGACGTCGCTCGACTTGAACAAACAGGCGGGAAACACGAATAAAATTCAGCGAACCGACTTCATTATTGAGTTCGCCTGGAACCCGGATTACAAACCGCCGGAAGTTCCTCCGATGGGTACCGAAGGGGCTCCAGGGACTCCTCCTAGTGCTCCGGGAGCGCCAGCCGCTGGAATGACGCCACCCACCCCTCCAGGTGGTCCGGTGCCGGCCGCGCCTGTTGTACCCACTCCAGCGACCGGAGCTCCTGTCGCACCTGTCGCGGGCGTTCCGCCGACCCCAACTCCACCCGCTGACGGAGTGCCACCGACACCGGCGGCAGTCCCAACGTCATCGCCGCCCCCCGTTCCTTCCCCGGTCCCTCCCACCGTACCAGGGCAGCCACCGAAGGGAGCCGATGATCCGCAGTAAAGAATCAGCACGCGGGACTGAACGGGACCAAAGTGAGTTTGACCCGATGGAACGACAAGAGAGACGGGTCATAGGAGAGAATCGATGGATCAACTGAAGCAGGCCGGGGAATTCGTCTGGAAATGGCGGTTCTGGTTCAGCCTGGGACTCGTTCTCATCTTTGCCGTCGTCGTTCAACCGGTCGGAACTGCCCGGGTCAAGGCGCAGGTTCAACAACGTCGTCAGGAACTCGACGGTGCCTTGAACCAGATTCGTCCCTTCTCCATGGGAAGCAATCATCCCAATCCGCAGTGGCAGCAAAAAATTCAAGAGAAGCAACTCGAAGCGGATAGTCAGGTCGGCAAGATTCAGGAGGACATCTATCTCGCACAGCAGAATCTGATGACCTGGCCCGATGTCGTTGCTGAAAAATTCAAAGGGCGCCCGTTCAATACACCGCTGGATGACGACCAAGGTCGCTTCCTTTTCCTTTACTATCGCGATTTCGACAATCAGGTGAAAGCGCTTCGTTTGGAGGGTGAGCCCCTTACGCTGAATAAAGACGGTCTCACCACCACCGGAAAGGTCGTTATTGAAACGGGTGCTTTGGAACGACCGACCTGGACGCAGGCTCCCGACAGCCAACAGGCTTGGCTGGCGCAGGAGCAAATCTGGATCCAGCGCGCCATTCTGCAAGGGATCGTTCGTATCAACCAGTCGGCGAAGAGCTGGTACGACGCACCCGTGCATCAGATCGTGGGAATTCGACTCGGCTCCTCGGCCGTCGATGTGAAGAAACTCGCAGAGACCGGAGGTGAGGTGAAGCTTCTCGCACCTCAGCCGATACTAAGTAATAATCCGGCCGCGGTCCCGCCGCCGGGGGGAGCCGGTCAGGGCGGAGCGAGTAGCAACACGGGGAACGTCACTGAACGATATTCCGAGATGACGCCTGAGTCCCGCACGGTGCCCGTTCAAATCGCATTGATTGTGGATCAACGGAAACTCCCCGATATTCTTTCAGGCCTTTGCACCATCGATTTCGCATTCGTCGTCAAGGAAGTGGCATGGAACGTTCCGAGTTCCCGCATCAGTGTCCCCCCAGAACTCGATGGAGCGATGGACATTGCCAAGGGAGAGGCGAGGTCGACGATCAACAACGCGGTGCAGTTACTTGTGAACGGTGACATGGTCTTTTACGAAATGCCGATGGCAATGCGCCAGAAATGGGACGCGGAGCAAGCCGCCGCTGCCGCCCCACCCGGCCAGCCTGGGCAACCCGGCCAAACCGTGCCGGGGCAGGTTCCTCCACCGGGACAACCAATCCCGCCACGTTAGGCGGCGAGATCATTCGAATACAACAGTTAGCTTGCGGATAGTAGGAGTCGGATCGTGAAGGAATTCTTCATCCAGCACACAGAGAAACTGGTGCTGGGGCTCTGCGCGCTGATAGCGGTTTGGTTTCTCTACAGCGGACTGACTGTGCAGCAGTACGACAAGACACCGCAGGATTTTGAACAGGTGATAAGTCGTGCCTCGCAGAACGTGCGAAAATCAGAGCCGCAGCTCAATGAACTCCCTCAACTGAATTTTCAGGAAGAACTCGTCAAGCTGAAGAAACCGGTCGATGGAGCGGCTTACAAGCTTCACAATGATTTCATTAAGAGCATCGAACTCGGTTACCAGTTCCGTGGAACTCCCACGATTCTGTCTCCGAAGGAAGTCGCCGTTCAAGTGAACCGCGGGCTCATTCTCTTGCAAGAGAAGGATCCGAAGCTCAAGGGAAATGAGAAGGCGTTCGGCAAACTTCTCGCGCAAGGTTATCCCGCGGAGTTGATCTGGTTCCTCGGCAATGAGGAGATGGATCAAGAGATCGGAGTCGTTCCCAAGGCAAAAGGACCGAGTGCACAAGGCAAAGTTGACGCACAGATACGAAACGCACGTCAAGGTGCTGCCGCGGCAGGCGCCGAAGGTGCGGCACAAGAGAAACGCCGCACGTCACGAGGAGTGACATGGGTAGAGATCGTCGCTCAGTTTCCGCATGCCGACCAGATTCGTGAATACATCAAAACATTGAAGGAAGGGGCGCAGGTCGCGGGAGTACGGTATGCGCTCGCCGAAGTGCAGAGGCAAGAACTGACCGAATCGCTAGAGTGGACCCCGTGGACCCGCATCGCGTGGGAAAAACAGTTCGATCTCTTCAACAATGCGGAAAAGCTTGACGATCCCTACGCCGATCTACCGGATAACGTCGTCGTTCCCGGTCTGGTGATGCACGCCCCCGAACGAGCCCCGGTCGGAGCAGCCAATGCAGGTGGAGGAGTCGTTCAGATTCGTCGTCCACTCGTTCCTGAGCTGCCCGGAAAAGAGCCGGTTTGGACGGATGAGGAACTCGACCCACGCAAACCGGTCGACGAAAACGCGCCCGTGCAGCGGAAGCCGCAGCCTGTGGAAGAAGAGAACGAGGACGAAAATGCTCCGAAGGCTCCTGTCCGAAATAGGATGGGAGGAGGTGCTAAAGTTCGCGGGAAATTCGAAAACGATAACACGGTCGATACCGCCCTCGTTCGCGTTTTTGATTTCACGGCGGAGTCGGGAAAGAGATACCGCTATCGAATCCGTGCCGTGGTCTTCAATCCGAATTACAACCGGCCCGATGTGCTCGAACCTGATGATTCGATGAAGCCCTTCCTCTACGGCGAATGGAGCGAGCCCTCAGAAGAAATCTACGTCGAACCCATCACTGAAATGATGCTGGCGGAGAATAAGTCGTCACAAGCGGATCGAGCCCAGTTCACGGTTTATCATTGGCTCGCTCGCGAGGGACGGTGGGTCAGCGTCGATCTTTCGCAGTACGTCGGTCAAATCGTTGGAAGCGGCACGATCAAGCCGATTAAAGTGCCGCACTATGACCCAAAGACGGGGAAGATCAGCCTCATCAATGAGCAGGTTTCTGGCTTAGACACGGGAGTCACCGTTTTGGATGTTTCTCCCCCTCAAGTGCGCGACAATCTGGGAGGATCCGACTTCACGATTCAGCCTCCGAAAGAGGCGGTGGTGGTGAACCAGTACGGTGATCTCATCCACCTTCGCGAAGTCGACGATTTGGCGAATTCGGAAAGAGTCGAAAGAGATACTTCTATACGCGAAGCTCTTGATGATCCGGAAGCCGGAGGAGTGAAGGCCAACGTGCGTGATAAGCCGAAGGCCGGGAATAAACCTGCTGCTGATGAACCCGCCGAAGGAGACGGAGAACTCAAGAACCCGACGGAATAAAGTTTGATGTCGGGAGAAATCCGTTTCAGGAATTTTGATTCATAAAGAAAAGAAGCCGCGATCGATGTCGCGGCTTCTTTCGTTATTCGCGATACGCTGAGGAGAGGACTATTCTTCCTCTTCTTCTTCACGCGCTGGCTCGGGCTCTGGTTCGACTTCGGGTTCATCATCCTCGATGATGGCCTCTTTGACTGGCTGGATGAAGTAAGGTCCCTTACCCTTGCCGGCCATGTCCTGGAGTTTCTTTTCCGCCTCGGCACGCTGGGCATAGGGGAAGGCGGCAATCTGCTGATTGCTGTTGTCGAAAACGCCCCAGACCATGCGAAGACGTTCGGGATGAGCGGCAGCTTTGCTCTTCTTGGTGGTCTTCTTCTTGGGTGCTTTCGCCTTCTTGGTCGCCTTGGGAGCGGCGGTCTTCCCGAGTTTCTCCGCTGCTTCGGCGGCTTTGCGTAAGTCCAGGCGGCTAGGAGGTTTCCCGGATTTTCTTGCCATTTTCAGATGATCTTTCATGCTGTGAAGAGCGGATCAACAGCCCCAAATTCGGACTGTGAATCCTCGCATTTTATGGATTGGGGACCCTTCGGAACAGGCATGCCCGTGAACCGATTAGAAACGATCAGGGAGTCTCGAAACGATTAAGGTGCGGCCGGGGGACAATCCACCCGTTTCCAGTTCGAGATTGCCCATTCGGCGGTTTCTCGAACAATGTCCGAGTCGTCGGTGAGGAGCTTGGCGATCGCCGTTTCGTGCTCCCGATCGTTCGTATTCACCGCCACCACGATAGCGTTTCGAACCAATCGATTACGCCCGATCCGAAAGAGTGAAGTCCCCTCGAACCGCTTTCGAAACGTTCTCTTATCCAGAGCGAGGATCTCTTTCAAATCGAGCCTTTGTTCACCCTCTCTTGGCTCAAAGAGTTCGAGGGCGGGTGACTCTTTCGATGACGTCTTGAGATTCCAAGGGCAGACCTCCTGGCAGATATCGCACCCATAGATCCAATCACCCACCGATTCCCGGATTTCCGCCGGGATCATCGATTTGTGTTCGATGGTCAGATAGCTGATGCATCGCCGTGCGTCGAGTTCGTACGGACCGATGAACGCCTGCGTGGGGCAGGCATCGAGACATCGGCGGCATCTGCCGCAGTGATCGCTGACGATTCCTGTGTCGTATTCGAGTTCCACATCGATCAGAAGCGTACCGAGAAATAGCCAGCTTCCATGCGTTCGAGTGAGAAGTAGCGTATTTTTGCCGATCCAACCGAGCCCTGCCAGACGCGCATAATCGCGCTCCATCACCGGCGCACTGTCGACGGCAATGCGGCTGTGAATCGGTGGATAGCTCGCTCGCAGTCTCTCCCCCACCGCGCGAAGTCGTTCACGAATAGCGGCATGGTAATCGTCCCCCCACGCATAGCGAGAGATGCGTCCTCCCTTCATGTTTGTCTCGTCGGGTTCCGTCGTTCGATAAACTAAACCCACGACAAGTAAGCTTTTCACACCAGCCATGACGAGGTTGGGATCGTTGCGGGCATCGCGGCCCGTTTGCATGTAACTCATTTCGCCGTGACGGCCTTGAGCCAGCCATTGATCCAAACGATCGATTCCAAGGCCTGGAAGCGCGGGGGCGATGCCGACCAAGTCAAATCCAGCTTCATGGGCCCATTGACGCAAATTGGCGGAAATCTCTGCCGGATTAGCTGTCCCTAGGCCGTCAGACGGTCGATCGGTCGGCATACCTATGCGTGTCCAACCACTTCCAGGAATGGAGTCAGCGAAAATGGGATGCCGCTGATTCGCTCGATTAATTCACGCCAGGGATATCGGGCACCGGGGCGAAACATCTTTTCTACCAGGAACGCACCCGCCGAGGGTTCGAGGAACACGCCGCCACACGCTTTGGTGACCGCTTCCTGCAACTGGGTCCCGAAAATTTCGCCGAGCAAGTAGTTCTGGTAATACGCCGGGTATCCCACGAAATGGATCTTTGCCGCCCAATCGTGAGAGAATCGATCTGGTTCCGGGCGAGTGAGGAGTTGATACTCCTCCACAATGTCCCACCAGAGTTTGCCGAGATCTTCCCGATCGGGGTTCTCGTACAGCGCTCGCTCGAAGTGACACATAACGAGGACCCAACGGGTAAAGACGAGATGCTTGACCGCCACCATTTGTTGTCCGTGAGCAGCGATTCGCTCCGCTTCCGCCTTGGGGACGCCGGCAATTCGCTCCAGCCATTGTTCGTTCAAGAGATGTCGCTCCATCAATAGGGCGATCGATTCATTCGCCAAAAGATGAGCATCGTCCCGAAGGATGTAGGGGGCATCGGGATCGAGAGACGCGCCATACACGGCATGTCCAAACTCGTGCAGATTGGTCGACATCCACCGGGCGCCCGGAACGATATTGCAAAGGACGCGAACGTCGGTCGGCGCTTCGATCGTCGTGCAAAATGCATGTTGGCATTTGCGACTTGTCTTTGGATCGCCCGGAAAGAGATCGCTTTTCTTGACGATCGATCTGATATCGAACCCGAGAGCGTCAAACGTCTTATTCGTCAATTCGACGACATCTTTCTCTTTGAAGAGTGGATCGAGATTGATCTCTTCATTCACCCGGGGAGGGGATTGGAAGAAGCGATCACCGTAGTGCCAGGGGCGAAGTTGGTTTTCTTCAATGCCGAATCGTTCCGCGAGTTTGGCGTCGAGTCCTTCCTTCCACTTCATGAAAAGAGGTCGTGTGGCAGCATCAAGCTCCTCGAGCGTTTCGAAGAGCCATTTGGGATCGAGTTCACTCAATTCGAGCGCGGAGACATATGCATTGGAATAACCAATTTGCCGAGCCGCTTCGTTTCGTAGCCGAACCAAGTCTCGCAGGCGATCCACGACCGAGAGCTCGCTTTCCCCCTTGAACTCAGAAATTCTCTTGCTGGCTCGCCATGCTTTCTCCACCTCGGCGGAGTTTGTGCTCTCGGAGAGGATTCGATCGATCTCATTATCTCCGACCGATCGGCCTCCGAGGTCGGCGCGAAAAGCGTTGTACTGCTGAACGAGAGCAGCTTCCTCCGCGGCCAGTCGATCGATGGTGGCTCCGTCGATCTGATTCGGAGCCATTCGATTTCGCCAGCGCTCGAGTTGTCGTCGCGTTTCGTCATCGAGTGATTTGTCATGTCGCAACGCATCGGCAAGCTTGTAGTCGTCTCGGTCGGCGAGGCGCCGCATGCATCGCTTTTGTCCCTCTTCAACCCGCCGGAATGCTTCTTCGCTTCCCGTCGTCTCGGCATCCCACTGGGCAAGACGAACCTCGTGATCAAGCGGCATGAGATCGCGCTCTAACTTCTGACACAAATTCTTGGCCGCTTGCAGATCCATCGAGAACACCCCTTAACGAAATGAATGAGACCTGAGTTCTAGTGGCGGTCGACGAGTCGTCCCTGGATAGCTGATCTATCTGGCATACGACCCCTTCAACGCCGTGATTCGTTTTATCACCGGTCCACTCTCTTGGTGAGCATGTAGAGCCGAGCGAGCGGTTTATCTTGGGTTGGATAGGTAAGGAACAGCAAGCAGGATAATCCGCAAGATCGGAAGATCTGCTGAAATCAGGAAGGTTTGGTAGCCGATAGACTCTCAGAGAGACTCCCGGGATGGCTGGGGGACTTCGCGCGAAGTGGAGTCGGTGTGTACCCACAAAGACTTTTATTGATGGGGTTTGCGTTCATCGCCGTCTATCTGACGGGCTGTGCCAGCTACCCCCGCGCCCAGAATCCCCTTCCGGGGGTCTATCGCATCGCAGTGGTCGACTTCGTCGACAAAACCAACGGATCGGCTGGGCTGGACACTCGCAAGGTCACCGAAATCTTTGCTAGTGAACTGCAGAAGGTTCCAACCTTTGAAGTCGTCCCGGTTCAAGAAGTGAGAGAAGTCCTTGGTCCCCAGACGATCGATACCAATCAACCGCAGTTGGCTTTTGAATTAGCTCGTGCAGTCCATGCGCAGGCGATCATTATTGGTTCCGTGAACGAGTACAGCGCGTACTACCCGCCGCGGGTGGGGCTACACTGCGAGATGTACGCGATGATCACGGGGCAACCGGAGGCAATCGTTCAATCACCCCCTCCCGTGCTCGATGAGAATCGGAATCCGTTGGAGGGAGTCGTCGCGCCCGTCGCGGCACTCGTCGATCCATTCCAACCTGGAAAATCAGGACATGGTCATGGGCACGGCCATCACAAGTTAGGCTGTGGGAAATGTGCGGGATGCCGGGCGGGTAAAGCATGTCAGGGGCATTCGCATGGCGGACGCTTCTTCTGGAAACGACATCGATTCGAGACCGAGATCACCGATACGTCGGCCACCGCTGGAGAAGGCAAATCTGAAGAAAACGACCAAGGCAAAAAGGCATCCGACAAGCCATCCGCCGATGAAGTTCCGGTCCCCCAAGAGGCTCGCCGAAATCGAGATCGCGGCATTCGTCAGGTCTCGGCCGAAGAGTTCACGCCCAGCGACATGCCGGCGGAGGGGGTGACCGCGCCGGCGAACGACCTCTCCGTCGAACCCCCCTCTTCGGGAGGAGCGGGCTATCCGAGCGGTCTGCCACGAACACAGACAGAGTTCGATGAAATGTTATCAGAGGAACCGGTGATGCGCGGACCCGGCCACCGCGTGGTGGAGCCAGCGACGGGGACAGCTGAGGAATACATGTCTCGGCAGATCCCCGATTACCAGGTTTCCGTCCGGGCACCAATCGACCCCATTCCCGTAGTCGAACCTTGGGTCATCCGGCATAGCCGCGTCTTCGATGGAACAAATCTCGGCCTCGTGAGAAAGCTGAAGGATTACTACTTCTTCAAACGGGACATCCGCGGTGGCGAATGGCAAGGCTACGTCATGCGGAATGATGATTTCACCCGGTTCGCATGCAATCAGATGATTTATGAGATGCTGGAAGCAGCCGGCGGAGATTGGATTACGCTGCGTGGTATCAGACTCCCCGATCCGTATTATCCTTGGCCTCCGCGATAAGCCGCATGGATCGGATCACCTTCGCCCACTCATCGTCGAACAACAGCGGGCTTTTGAAGAGGATGTGTTCCTCGTGAACATCGAACAGCCGATTGACCGGTTTCTCGATCATCTGAAACTTGAGCGGAATTCTTCGGCACATACCGTCAAAAGTTACGCCGAGGATTTGTTTGCGCTGCGTGACTACATGCAGCGGTTAAGCGGCGGCACCTCGATCGACAATCTTTCGACCCGGTCGATCCGCGGCTTTCTCTCTGAGCTGCACGCTTCAGGGTATTCGGCCAGTACTGTTTCTCGCAAACTTTCAAGCCTGCGGTCGTTTTGCCGCTTTCTTTGTCGTGACGGCATCATCGAGCGAAATCCGGCGGAAGGACTCCGTGGTCCGAAGCAAGGTCGAACTCTTCCCAAAGTGCTGAGCAATGACCATATCGAAAAGCTGCTCAACGCTCCCGCCGCTGATGTTCCGCTCGGAAGGCGCGACCGCGCCCTTCTAGAAACGGCGTATGCGGGTGGGCTGCGCGTGAGCGAACTCGTGGGGATCAATCTGACGGACTTGGATCTAGGGGAGGGGATCGTTCGGATCAGGGGTAAGGGAAAGCGTGAGCGTTTGGCACCAATCGGCAAGTACGCGGTCGAAGCGATTCAGCGTTGGCTTCCCGACCGCCGACCGACGCTTCAGCCGGCGGCGCAAAAGGCTTTATTTCTCAATAAACGGGGAACAAGACTTTCCGCGCGGAGTGTCGGTCGATTGCTCGCGAAATATCTGTCCATCGCGGGGCTCGATCCCGCAACCAGTCCGCACACACTCAGGCATACATTTGCCACGCATCTGCTCAATAGAGGTGCGGACATTCGCAGCGTGCAAGAATTGCTGGGCCATGCCAGCATCACCACCACGCAAATCTATACGCATCTGTCAAGCGATCGGCTTCGTGCGGAATACGATCGAACGATCGGTAAGAAGAAAGAGCAGCGATCGGCCTAATGAATCTCGCCGACTTTCGAGGCGATCGAACACTCACCTTTCCCTGAGACGAATGTTGGTGCCCTGTCATGCCAGAAGAGAGCCGAATTGTGAGACCGGGTCGTGAGGAACGGTCCGTTCGAACGATGGACGGACAGGTGCTAATCGTCCCTGAAGGCTGGATCTTATTGCCGCCGGGTGATGCCGGCCTGACCCGACGGGTAAAAAGCGCGGGACCAACTTGGACGGTTCAGGAGAAGGTGGGCCGCAAAGTATTCTCCCGCGGAGTCTGGGCACCCGCTGATCGAGTGGAAATCATTCGCAAGCAATTAGAGGATGAGCGATCGACGGCGTCTTACGCCAAGAAGCGGGCTGCTGAAACAGCTCGCCGAGAGCGAAAACAATCAGAGTATGTCGACGATTTCCATGCATCGGTGATGAGTTTTCTGAACTTCGCCCCTTGTTATCACGAATTGGCAATTCAATTAGCGACGGCAGTCACGCGTCATGCCACACCGGTGGGGAGTGGAACAGTGGCACGCACCGAGCGTATCCCGATTACGCAGCGGGCCGAGTCCGCCGTCATAGCCTGGCTTCGTCATCAGACGACAACCTACGATCTGATGCGCATTCCACGAGTCAAAGGAAAGCGACGGGAAGTACGTCGAATGCTCGCGGAGCAATCTCGACGATTACTCGATGAATATCGACGCGGCCATCTCATTGATGAAAAGAGTTGCCTGCTCCGACAAGCACTCGACCCGATGCACCTTCCGCTCGATCAATCGGATTAGTGAACACCCTTGGCGGCGAGATAACGCTCCGCGTCGAGTGCGGCCATGCAACCAGTTCCGGCTGCGGTAATCGCTTGTCGATAATAGTCGTCCGCCACGTCACCTGCCGCGAATACCCCTTCAATCGACGTGTAGGTTCGTTGGGGCTGCGTCAGCTTGATGTAACCCTTGTCGTTGAGAGCGAGCTGACCCCCAAGGAAGTCCGTGTTGGGAGTATGGCCGATCGCGACGAACATCCCGGTTGTTTCCAACTCTCGATCCGGCTCGCCGACCGTGCTGCTGAGAATGACGCTCGTCACACCCGCTTGGTCGTTCCCTTTCACTTCTTTGACGGCGGAGTTCCAAAGTACCTTGATCTTTGGATTCTCCAGAGCACGCTGAGCCATGATCTTGCTCGCGCGGAGTTCATCACGCCGGTGAATCAGGTAGACGGTGCTCGCGAACTTGGTGAGATAGGTCGCCTCTTCCACCGCCGAATCGCCACCCCCCACGACGACGAGAGGCTTGTTCCGAAAGCGGGGAAGGGCACCATCACAGACGGCGCACGCACTGACTCCGCGGTTCAAGTATTGTTGTTCCGAAGGAAGGCCTAAATAGTTCGCCCGAGCTCCTGTCGAAATGATCACCGAATGCGCTTCGACGACACTTCCCTTGTCGCTGGTGATCTTGAACGGGCTCCCTTGATTCAGCGTGACGCTTGCCACGTCCTGCCAATGATGGACGATATCGTAACCATCGCTTTGCTCGACGGTATTGGTCGGGCCGTTATCGGTCATCACACGGGTACCGAACTTTAGAGCCTGCTGGCGGAACTCCGTCATCATTTCAGGGCCGGTGATTCCGTTCGGGTAGCCGGGAAAGTTCTCGACCTCGGTCGTGAACATCAACTGACCGCCGGGAAGCATGAGCTGAGAAGGCCGACCCGCGAACACCAACGGATCCAAATTGGCGCGAGACGCATAGAGAGCAGCAGTCCAACCAGATGGTCCCGAACCAATGATGACGACTTTCTCAGCCATGTTGAAACCCATCTCCCCCACCCATCGGTCTTCCAGCGGCCGACGTGCAATGAACGGTACCGGCTCAAATGGCCGGGCTGGAGCACTCTACCCCTTTCGCCTTCGACGCTAATCACCTCTGAGCAAAGAGGCGTTCGAAGGACGCGATCGGGGAAATCCCACTTGCTTGTATGAGGTATACAAAGGGCTCCGCCTCTACTCAAATCCTGGGGACTGACTTGGCGAAAATGTTCGCGAGAACTTCGATTCCCTTGTTTCCCGCAGAAAATGACAGGGCCGGGGTCCAGGATGTAACTCCTCTTCCCACAAAACTCTCCCCCCTTTAGCCTGTCCCTCTCCCCCTTTGAGCCTGTCAGTTTCAGCCGGGGGACGGATTCTGATTCGCCGCGATAGGCGGAGGTAGCCGATGAAGACGATCAGCAATATCGATCGACTCGATCTCGTCACGGGTTTTCGTGACATCATCGCCAAACTTGCCGTCGATTCAGAGCGTCCCTGGAAACTGAAACGCCGATTCAGCGAACTGATCGGTCGTTTGCCGATGCATGGTACGGCACCATCGACCAGTAACGAAGAAGTGCTTGGCGAGCGAATCGGAATCGATGCACTGACCTATCACGTCGACTGCTTGACTCACCTCGATTGGGAAGATCCCGCGGCCCGTCAAAAAGTTCGATTTCATCTCCTCCTCGCAGGCTCCGCGCTCGATCGGGTCGAGCCGTCGTTCGTTCCGCTTGTGTCAATCGTGATTGCCGTCACGAATGGACGTGAAGGTATTCCGTCAACGATCGATAGCTGCGTCCGGCAATCTCATCCATCGCTCGAAATCGTCGTGGTCGACGCGGGATCGATGGACGGCACATCCGGCGTTGTGGCAAGTCTTCCCGGCCCGATTCATTTGATTCGACTCGAAGATCCAAACATTGCCGCGGCTCGCAATCGAGGGATTCGAGAGGCAAACGGAGACTTCATTCATTTTCTGGAAGCGGGAGACGAACTCGTTCCCACCGCGATCGCGGACAAGCTAGGCTCATGGGGCGAATGTCCCGACGCCCGACTCTGTTACACTCCTCAGTCGTCAAAAGGGTCCGTTTCCCTTGACGTCGTACCCTTTCGGCAACGACAAGAGGACCTCGGTGATGTTCGTTCGCCGCTTGGCGATGCCATACTGTCGGCCTGTAGCCGCTTCCCTTTTGCCTACAGCACGGTGCTTACTCCCCGGTGGTATCTGGATCTCGTCGGGCCATTTGATGAAGAGATGCGCGGAGGAGAAGAGGCCCGCTACTGGTTCCGCATGGCGCGAAACGGATTGAAGGTGTCAGCCCTGCGGACAGCAAAGACGATGTGTACGCCTCGCGAGTCGGCGGATCTCGGTGAGGAGATCGTTGCCGCCATCGACGCGGACTTAAAAAATGCGAATGACTTGGCTTGTGAGCCGCGGCTTTATCGATACGTGGTGTCGCTCTTAGCTCGAGCGACTTGGCTTCTTGATAAGGCATTTGATGAAAACGTTTCTCAGGAAAGAATCGAAGCGTTTCACCGGCGGTTTCTGGATTTGGAATCAACAATCGGGCGGGGACCATCGGCCGAGGGGCTGACGGCGCTTCTTCTCGATCAACTCGTTTTCATGCTCCGGCAGAAACAGCAACAGACGAATGATGCCACGCGTCCGATGCTTCGCCTTTGGCATGAAAGAGAAGAACAACTTCTCGATCGTATCACGGGGGTGTCGTACCTGACCGGTTCCGATCTTCGCCGTTGGCTGCCCGATTTACCGCCGCGCCCTTTCGCGGATCTGCGGAGGTCGGAACAGATTGCCCTCAAGTTTGCTCTCGAACAGCTTCAAGTATCGCTGGTGCTTGGCGAGCTTCCCATTCGGTTTCGTTCCCTGGAGCGAGTGGCCGCCGATTATCCAGGGCATCCGTATGAGCGTTACTGGAGCGGTGCGTTTCGACTAGCTCATCTCATTGGCGACGAAGCTGCTCGCACGATCGTCCGTCAGAAGTTCTACCGAAGCGGCTGGCAATTCCTGGGACGCGCAAGACGCGTCATGCAGTTTCGTGAAGCGGTATGAGGATCAACTTAACTATGAATCAACGTTCGTGAGCCAGAAGAACAACCAACTCATGAGAATGCTGGAGTTGATGACAGCACACCACACGGGAGTCGCGCGCAATGGATCGATGCTCATTTCATCTTTTCTGTTGATCCCGGTGCAGTTCCGTCGCGTTTGTTTCTCTTACTCGAGTTCATGCACATCTGAAAGCACGCCGCGTGGGATGCAGATCGTAAGCACGGTCAGCTTGCCGATGGCTTTGTGCTTTACGCCGCGCGGAACGTAAACGACAACTCCCTTATGCAGCTCGATGGTATCGTTGTCGAGGATCATCGTTCCCTGGCCGTCAATGATGTAGTAGAACTCATCGGTCCGTTCATGGTAGTGGAGCTTGGCATCGTCAATTTCGACGTGATGGATCTCTGCGGCCGCTCCATCCGATTCCTCAACGAGGCAGCGGATCTGCCCACATGTCTCGGCCCAAGGTGCGATCTCAGCAGGGTCACGACGCAGGTAACTCGATGAAACGCTCATCGTCACTTCCTCGGTATCTATTCCTTTGCCACTAGACCTCAACCTAGCCGAATGCCATCAGGACTTCAATCATCGCCCGGTGAAGTGTACGGCGTTCGCATCAACGTCCTGGGATTGCGGTTTGATTGCTTCACCGGCTTCCACTTAGAGGAAGGGCCCGTTACACTGGGCCAATAAGGGAGATCGAAAATGCGCGGTATTTACATCGTACTCACGATAGCTGCATCACTATTCATCGTCGGCATCACGAGCGTATGGCTTTCCGATTCTTCAAGGCAACCATCCGAAAGTTTTGAGAAACTCGTCGAGAATCCCCTCCTCACGCGGGACCACTCGCAAAGAGTGGATCGATTGCAATTGATCGATACGGCAGATGCCTTTCGGGCAGGCAAATTGGAACGTGTCATTCTGAAGGACGACAAGCCCGTCCATCTTCTTCTGGAACAGGTAGAGGGCGTCGGCTTTCCTCGCCGAGGGACGTGGTCCAGCCCGGAGATGACCACTGACTTCCCATTCACGGAACTTATACCGACCTGGAATGTGAACGCTCCAAAGGAAACGGGAGCCTTCTTTCAGGTGCGTGTCCGAGACTTGGCGAGTCACGATTGGTCCCCTTGGCTGTTCGTGGGTCGATGGGGACGAACGGTTCACGGCCGTTCTTACGATCATCTTCCCTCTGATACAACGACTCGTTTCAATTTTGGAGTCGTTCGAAGCGACATGCCCCTCGTGCTTCTCCGCCGTCCGGCCGATGCTTACCAGATTCGAGCGATTCTGCAGAGCTTCGATTTGAATCCCGACGTCAATCCGGGTATCCGGCGCATCGCGGTTGCTTACAGCGGCATGATACCGGACCCGAAGGAGCGAGTACGATTACAAGCGAACAGCAAGATGCGAAGTGAAAACGCCCTCGATTTAGATGTGCCCCATGTTTCACAGTACGACGCGCCTCAGCCTTTGTGTGAATCGGTATGCATGCCGGCGAGCGTGACGATGGTGTTGCACTATTTCAAAGTGGATCGATCGCTGACGGAGAATGCTCTCGCGATTTACGACCCGGATACCGGCATGTTCGGCAATGGAGCCCGCGCGATCGCCTGGGCGGGTGAGCAGGGTCTCGATGGTTGGATGCAGAGAGTGCGTGATTGGGAGGAGGTGAAGACATTGATCGGGCGCGGGGTGCCTGTCATTGCCGCCGCCAAGTTTGAACAAGCCGAGCACCTGATCGTCATTCGAGGTTTCACTCCCAAGGGAGAGATCATCGTGAACGACCCAGACAATCGAACGAAGGGTGGGACGATTTGGAATCCGGACGAACTCGGTCGAGCGTGGTTCGGTTCGGGTGGCCTTGCCTGCGTGATTCGGAAGCCTGTGGAGAAAGGGGAATGAAATCGCGTGTGATCGTCGTCCATTTCCAGAAACGACGATCACCCATCGATCCCGCGAAGCTCATGACGGTGAACTGCTGAGCGTCGCGTCGGTATGATGATCGCCGGAACAGCCGATTGTCAGTTCGACGGATCCGAGAATGAGATCGTCTGTTCTCAACGACTTGAGAGGATTCTTCACACGAGCGGCGTCCTTGGTCGCTACCCTGCCGTCGTCGTACAGATCCGCAATCGAATCGACCACGCGATCGGGGCGATACGCGAAGTGTTCCAGATCCTCTCGTTTCGTTCCGCCGGTGAGAACAAGGATCGTCTGACACCCCATTTGAACCCCTCCTAAGATATCCGTCTCCATGGTGTCACCGATGACGGTGCATTCATCCGCGGAGAGGCCGAGTTCCTTGCGAGCGGCTCGCATCATGATGGGACTGGGCTTGCCGAGGCTGAATGCCTTCACACCGGTAGCTGCTTCTAACATGGCGACGATCGCTCCGCATCCGGGGCGAAGGCCATGATGCGTCGGACAATTCGGATCCATGTTCGTCGCGATCAGTCTCGCCCCCTTCACAATCATGCGCGTGGCATGCTCGGCCATTTCGAAGGTAAGCGTCCGCCCTTCGCCGACGACGACGTAGTCCGGATCGCTGTCTACGATCGAGTATCCGTTGGCATGAAGTGCGTTGAGTAGTCCCCCTTCACCGATGACGTAAGCGGTACCTCCGGGTTTTTGTTTCGCGAGGAACCGGGCGGTTGCCATTGCACAGGTGAAGATGTGTTTCTCTTCCGCGCGAATCCCCATCCGCTGCAACTTCGTCGCAACGTCTCGACGAGTGCGCTGGCTATTATTGGTCAAAAAGAAGAAGGGAGTTTCACGATCGAGAAGCTGATTGACGAATCGATCGGCTCCAGGAATGAGTTCACTTCCTCGATAGATCACGCCATCCATGTCGATCAAGTAGCCATGTTTAGACACAGGAGTCTTCCTTTGTTCGTTCGAGTGGGAGGTTTGCCGACATTCACGTTGCCTGCCGACAAGTGCTGTTTACGTCGAAGTAGGGGCGTGAAACGAAAGCGGTGACGGCGACTGTCGGT
Source organism: bacterium (assembly GCA_019748235.1). Lineage (GTDB taxonomy): Bacteria > Planctomycetota > Planctomycetia > Kolteriales > Kolteriaceae > JAIEPU01. The sequence goes on along the minus strand of JAIEPU010000065.1, from coordinate 5,114 downwards.
ACCGCCCGTTGATCAAAAGAGCAGATTCACCAAAGCCTCCTTGCGACCTCAAGCGAGCGAAGAATGCAAAGGCCGTGCCAGCAGCGGATGAGTAACTTTTCAACGATGCTGCATATTGCCGCACGGTGCTTCTGAGCAATGCATCACTCGCTCTGGCGGGCCTTCTGCGATCCACCTACGTGATAGAAGAGATCCGAGTCGATGGAATCAAACCTCGGATAAGGTGCGATGAAGGTTTCGGAAAGAGGTACAGGATAGGCCTGTTGCATGCATTCGCAGCAACGATGCTCAGGATGGGAACGATTTGTAATTGCTAAATCTGTGCGAGGAATCCCACATCTAATGAATGAATCTTCAAAATGGGAAGCGCGGGAAGTTTTGCCAGTTAAATCCCACGGCACTAGGTTTACGCACGGGCCGCTTGAATAAAGCAATCTTCATTACTGACTCAGCGGCTGCGTGCTTCTGAGATAAGCGAAGAGGTCGCGGACTTGCTGCTCCGTGAGTGTTTCCAAAATGCCATCGGGCATCAACGATTTCGGACTCTTCTCCATTTCATCAATGTCATCTCTGTTGATCGTGAAGGTTTGCCCTTCCGCCGAGCGAAGCAGGACAACGTTCTTGTCTTGATCAACGATGAAGCCGGCGAGCGTTCGACCGTCCGTGGTGAAAACCTGATACGTTTCAAACCCTTCGCGGACTTCCGCGCTCGGATTCACCACGGCGAGTAAAAGATTGTCCAAATCGTCTCGCTTGTAACTGGTCAAGTCGGGACCGATCGCGCCACCTTCGCTGAATAGTTTGTGGCACCGGTTACAAGATTTAGCAAAGACCTGATAGCCGGCGTAGGGAGTTCCGCCCGTCGTCTTCAAGAGTTTGCGATATCGGTCGATGGATGCCTGCGCCTCTGCGGTGCTGACTCCCTTCACTTCCCCAAATCGCTGCTTGACGGCAAGTGCGATTACCGGCTCGCGGTGGAGAGCGAGTCGACGAACGACTTCGGCGGGAACATCGTTTTGACTGATCGATTCATCTTGCAACGCCGCGAGCAGAAGCACCGTCCACTCTTTGCGGCTGGCAAGCGTTGTTAATGCAACGGTTCGAGGCTCTCCCTTTAAACGTTTGGCGGAGGCGAGAATTGATTCGCCGACTCCCGGCTGAAGATAACGAGCAAGGGTCGTCAGAGTCGCGATCGTCAAATCATCGTTCACGGAGGAATTCAATAATTTGAGCAACACCGGGATTGCCGACGGTTCATCCACCTCGCCAAGCGTTTCTACAATGGCGACCTTCACTCGAATGGGTGTCTTCGATTCGCTGAGTAGGGACAATGCTTCCTTCAAGGAATCTGACCTCTTCAGGCGGATGCCGAGCGGAATCGAGACCGCGCCTTGTCGCGCGAGGGCGCTGGCAAGTTCATCAGGGATCTCGGAGAGAGAGCGTCCGACAAAGGCCTGCTCGAAGCCCGTCATCAGATGTTTCGCCTCGACAGGACTCGGCGCGAGCGTGAGAAGCTTGGCACAGATGATGAGGTCCTGCCTGCTTCCCGTGGATGCAAATCGCTTCATTAATCGTTCAAGAATGAATTGCTCGGTCAGCGGAAGCTTCCAGATCGCAGGATCATCAAAGAGAGTAAGCGCCTTCTCCTGGTCGGATTTGATCTTTGATTCGAGCGCCCACCAATCGAGAAGCGGCAAATGGGGGTCGGACGCGTCTTCGCTTCGCGTGAGGAGGGCTTTGATGATGGGAAGGGCCTGATCGGCTGGAAGTCGTTTCGCCGTTGAGGCGAGTTGGCTTCGCGTTTCAACATTCGGCTCCGTTGCCGCGATTTCCGCCAATTTGGCGGCAACCTCGGGGGAGGCCGATTTCTCGTCACCCACAAAGCGAACAGACCAGCGGCGGACATGCGGATCTTTGTGCGCCAGTCCGTCGAGCGCGACCGCATCAGTCCATCCACCGAGATTGTGGATCGCCCATAGTGCTTCGAGTGCGAGTTGTCCCTCTGCCCCAACCAGTTTCTTCGTCAGTTCAGGAAGGAGGCTTTCTTCGCGACGATCCGCCAACAGTCGTTGAACCGTCCGGCGGGTCCATTCATTCGTATCGGAGAGAAGGTCGATCAGTTGCGAACTCGATAGACGTCCGAGATCAACGGGCTTCTCGAACGTCGCGTTCTTATCACGAAGTCGATAAACACGCCCCGAAGAAGGATCGATGTGTCCTTCATGATTGCGATAGTGATTGACATTGTGATCGTACCAATCCGCGACATAAACCGCGCCGTCCGGCCCGCTCTTGATGTCGACCGGTTTGAAGTAAGCATCAGACGTCGTCAGCAAATTGCCCGCATCCTCGGTGCGGAAGGTCGAACCATCCGCAATAATTCGGCTCGAAGAAACGAATCCTTGAAGCGGCGCGACCGCCATGAGAAGTCCTTCGTACTTCGCGGGGAAACTGCCACCTTCGTAGATGATGAACGTATGCGTGAATCGCGACACGGGGGGATTCTTCATCTGGGGAAAGTAGCCGAAGGAATAGGGATTCGAAAGAGGACCATGCTTGGAGAATCCCTTTTGGTAGTAGCCGCCCTGAACGTAATGGAAGCCGCGCGTATCGCCGCCATTGTGTCCCGAGAAAACCCGCCCCTTGCTGTCGAATTCACAACCGAATGCGTTTCCACCACCTTCGGCGAAGATCTCATACACTCGGCGCTCGGGATGATAGCGCCAGATCAATTGTCCCATCGAGGTGACACCAACCTTGTCGACGCCCGGCCGAACGATGTTGCCCGTGACGGTGCTTCCCTGAGCAGCGTAAAGCCAGCCATCAGGGCCCCAACAAAGACTGTTCGCGACCGAGTGTGTGTCTTCGAGTCCGAAGCCCGCGAGTCGAACTTCAGGATCACCGTCTGGGACATCGTCATTGTTCTTGTCCGGATAGAAGAGCAGATAAGGAGGATTCAGGACCCAGACGCCGCCTCGTCCTCGTTCGACCGCGGTGCAGATGTTGAGTCCGTCGAGAAAGATCTTCGATGAATCGTACGTGCCGTCGCCGTCGGTATCCTCATGGATCGTGATCCGATCTTTTCCCTTGAAATGGTTCGGCGGGGGAGGGGGAACTTTGTCGTAAACCGCGCGCCAAAAGCGATCACGGCTCAGCATCTTGAGCCCGGCAGGTTGAGGGTATTGCCGGTATTCGACAACCCATAGTCGACCTCGCTCGTCGAAGTTCAGGAAAAGGGGCTGCTCGATGCCCGGCTCGTGCAAAAGCAAATCAACGTCGAGATCGTCAGGCTTGGTGAATGCCTTCAGCGATTCTTCCGCCTTCAGCGATCCGCCGACGGTCAGTCGATTCATCAACGATTGAACGAGATCGGAAGATCGCTTGATGTCCTCAAAGGGGCGTCCTTCCGGTCGGGCAGGTTTATCCGGTTTCGCCCATGAAGGATCGTCTCCCGTGCGGAATTCCCAACCCCCCTTCATTTGAATCGCTTCCTTCGACGTGGAGAGGACAGGAGCGGCTCCTTTGAAGCCGCCACGCCCTTCCTTGTCGAACACACGAAAGGCAATCCAGTGTAGATCGCCCGGCCGAATCTTGTCCTTCGGGATCTCGAATCGTTCGATGGATTCGATGCCGTTCTGATAGTTTGGAGGGAGGGAACCGACCCCGCCGATCTTGGTCCCTTCGAAATAGACTTCGCAGGCGTTGTCAATCCCCTGAACGCTCAGGATGACTATGTCGTCTTTCCAATTGGCCGGGATTCGAACTTGCGATCGATACCACGCGAATCCGTCGTAGTCGATCCATTTTCCCTCGGAATCGTCTTCCCAAGCACCTGGTACTTGGAGCGACGACCAGTCGGGATCATCAGCCCAACCGTTGGAAGCAGTGGAGAAGACGAGAAGGAACAGCATCAGCCAACGAACGATGGTCATCTTAGAGTGTCCACAATGACTTGTGACGGGTAGCGACATGCTAACGGGTCAAAATGGGCATCGCTAGGATGATTCTCGCCGTGATGGCGCGACGGGGCGCGGCGCTACCAAAGCGATTCGGGAAGACTTCAGCGCGGGTGAAATGCGGGCTGCCCGACGCGGGCGCGGTCGGGCATTGAAAACGTCTACTCCAATTGTCGACGTGGAGTTTCCGAGAAATGACGGAATGAGCCAAGATTCATCCGAATCGAAATGAGCTCTGCTTTTACCCAATACGGGTGATGTTTCGTGGGATTCCTGATCGCCGTCCGTCAGAGAGCTGTGTTACAATGAGATCGAAATGAATACTCGGGCGGCCGATAGCAAAATCGCGGCGCTTGGAGTTTCGCAGTTATACGTTGCAGCGGTCCGGGGAGGTGGGCGTGATCCGACCGTTCAAATGCTATTCTCTTCTCCTTGGTTGCTTGCTGATCTCTCTTTCTCGCGACGCAGATGCAGCAGAGCCAATCGATTTCAATCGAGACGTCCGGCCGATTTTGGCGAGCCGATGTTTCTCGTGTCATGGAATCGATGAAGCGGATCGAAAAGGTGGGCTGCGCCTGGACCTTCGTGACTTTGCCATCATTGCGGCGGAGTCGGGAGAGATTCCCATCACTCCTGGTTCGGTCGAGAAGAGTTCGCTCATCATGCGCGTCATGTCCACCGACGATTCGGTTCGCATGCCTCCTGCCGATAAGGACGCTCCCCTCCCTTCTGCTGAGATTGAGACACTTCGGCAATGGATTGCTGAGGGGGCATCCTACGCGCAGCACTGGTCGTTTGTCGCGCCCCGTCGTCCACCCATTCCAGGAATTGAATTATCACGTGCTGATTCAGCTATTGACGCTTTTACTTTCGATCGGATGAGACAAGCGTCCCTTGAGCCATCCCCTGTCGCCGATCGTTATCAGCTCGGGCGACGGCTCAGTTTGGATCTGACTGGATTGCCTCTGACGATCGAGGAGACCACCGATTTTGCAAGTGACGTTCAGTCCGACGCTCCAGAACGCTTGGTCGATCGGCTGCTCGCTTCTCCCGCATATGGCGAACGATGGGCTCGCGTTTGGCTCGACTTGGCGCGATACGCGGACTCGACGGGATATGCGTCCGATCCGCTCCGCAAGACGATTTGGCGCTATCGGG
>JAIEPU010000074.1 GCA_019748235.1 bacterium | reverse complement strand
GTTGGGATGCTTTCCCACAGGGAAAGATCATTCGTTTGGACCCCCAGTTCGACACGCTGGTGGCGAAGGATGCATCCATCGAGAAGCTGGCCGACGGGTTCGATTGGTCGGAAGGGACGGCATGGAACAAAAAGGAAGGGTTTCTTGTTTTTTCCGACGTTCCGCGCAATGAGATTCTTCGGTATCAACCGGGCAAATCAATCGAAGTGTTTCGAAAGCCCAGCGGTTGGGACGGCAAGGGATATTACAGCGGCGAACCCGGTTCGAATGGACTGCTCTGGGATTCGCAGGGTCATCTTGTCATCTGTCAGCATGGAAATCGCCGCGTGGTCCGAATCGAGTCGGACGGGCAGACGACCGTGTTGGCCGACAAATACAAGAATAAGAAATTCAATAGTCCGAATGACATCGTCCAGAAATCGAACGGCGAACTTTATTTTACCGATCCTCCGTACGGACTGCCCAAACAGGCGGAAGATCCCACGCGAGAACTCGATTTCTGCGGCGTTTACCGAATTGGAAGCAACGGCAAAGTCACTTTGCTGACGGATAAAATGACCCGCCCGAATGGCATCGGACTCTCTCCGGATGAAAAGACGCTCTACGTCGCTCAGTCTGATCCAGATGCTGCTCTTTGGATGGCATTCGACGTCAAAGAAGATGGCACGATCGGCGAGGGAAAAGTCTTTCACGATGCGACGGCGGCCGTGAAAAAGGGGGAGAAGGGGTTACCCGATGGATTGCGTGTCGCGGAGACGGGCCACATCTTTGCCACCGGACCGGGTGGAGTTTTTGTATTCGCGCCGGATGGAAGGCATCTAGGGACGATTCACACCGGCGAGGCGAATGGAAATTGTTCATTTGGCGGCGACGATGGCAGCACTCTCTATATCGCAGCGGACATGTACCTCGTTCGCGTGCCGACCAAGGTGAAGGGACTTCCGTGGCGTAAGAAATAAGCAGTATGCTCTGTCTTCGGCTATGGGACCGACGATCCCTCTGGCGCTTGAGGGGCTAGTTTTGGAGGAAGATCGCCGAGAAGATTCTTTTCACGAATGACTCGAGCGATCTCCTCTGCGGCAATGAGATGACCCTCCACCGTCCAATGGGAGTCATCCTCGAAGTAAACCCGCGTCCCTTTCAATGCTGCTTGATGCATCGGCTCGGTCAAGTCAAGAAACGTTGCGGTCGGGACGGTCTTCGCGAGCATTTGTTCGAGCCGTCTGGGCAAAAGATCGACAAACCACTTATTGCACAGAAGTGCCGGATACGTGCAGACATCTCGGTAGACGCGACTCTTGGTAGGTATGTAGACCATGAGAAGTGAGATGTCGTGCTCGTCGAGTATTTGACCGAATTGGGTCAGTTCATTCTCCAAAATCTGCAGACCCATCCGGTCCCGTGCCATTAACACATCGGATTGCGGAAAAAAGTAGGTCTTACGTCCGTTCGGAAGGATACCGTAGTTTCCATCCAGCCGTGCTTTCGGCTCGATCCTCGGCCAAAAGAAGTACCTCAAGTTTTGTGCAAATGATCTCTCCGCAAACGAATGATGTATTCCGGTCCAATAATCCCATCGATTGATCAGGTCGACGTACTGTGTCGCATCAGACAGATCATTCTCCTCGAAAAAGAACCAGATGCAGAGTCTCGGTTTTCGCGGGATGCCGAAACGCTTGAAGGCATTGAATTCCTGCTGTGGCCCATAACCCGCTTGCCCCAGATTTAACACAGTCCGGCCGAGGAGACGGGACAAGTCGGATGAGACCAGATTCTCTTGAGGGACGATCAATCCCTCGATGTACGAGTCGCCGATCACCACGATATCTGCTTGTTCGAGGTCCGTCGGGTTGCGAAATCCATCACGATCGGTTCGCAAATCATAGGCGTGCGGCTCGACTTCTCCGATCTCGAACATCGTGCCGATGTCGCCCGCGGGCATCACACCCTTCAAATGCAAATAGGGGCGATGGACATAGATCAGTTCTTTGTCTAGCCGATTGAGTGGATTGGCTCTCTGTTCACGACTTGCGGTTCCAAAGACGATTCGATAATCGACCAGTTGGAACAATGCCAACGATTCGAGGAGAGCGTAAATCACAGCCAAACTGAAAAGAAATGTAATTGCGCTAAAGATGAAACGTCTCGTTTTCGACAAGCGGATCTATGCCTCAGGTTCCGGAAGTATCCCCTAAAAGTTTACCTGCCTTTCCATTTTCCCAGAAGTGTCAAGTCTAGGCGTGAAGTTGGCGAAATCAGTGATAGTTGACACGGTCTCGATAGAGGTCGGCTAGACGCATCGTGGCAGGAACGCCCGGCTGGAGGTTCATCGCCATCCGATGAGCGTCCCAGCCGGCAGTCTCGGTTCAGTGCGCGAAACTTTCAATACCGGGAAGGGGAGAGCGTATGCGAACGATTGCCCTCATGAATCAGAAGGGGGGAGTCGGTAAGACGACCACGACCGTCAACCTGGCTGCGGCACTTGCTCGGACGGGAAGAAAGGTTTGCGTCATCGATCTCGATCCTCAATCGCACGCATCAACTCACCTCGGCGTACTCGAGGAAGCGGATCGACCCAGCGTTTACGATGCCCTCGTCAATTCGACTCCACTCGCGGAACTCCGTGTACCCGCCGGTGACAACCTCTGGGTCGTGCCGAGTGATATCAATCTTGCCGCGGCGGAAGTCGAACTCGCTGGGACCGTCGGTCGCGAGATGCTACTCCGCGATTTGATGGCAGACGATCCAATGAAATTCGATTACGTCATGATGGATTGCCCGCCGTCGCTGGGAGTACTGACGATCAATGCCCTCACGGCCGCTGATGAAGTCTTTGTGCCGCTCCAGCCCCACTTTTTGGCCCTGCATGGCATGAGCAAGCTCTTTGAAACCGTCGACCTCGTCGCCCGGCGTCTGAACCCGAAGCTCGTCATTTCGGGCATCATTCTCTGCATGTACGAAACGGGAACCAGGCTCTCGGCAGAAATCCTCAACGATCTCGAGGACTACCTCGTGCAGACCAGGCAATCGGGCCGGAAAACCCCCTGGACTGATGCAACGATCTTCCGCACGCGCATTCGGCGGAATATTAAAGTCGCCGAAGCAGCAAGCTTTGGTCGTCCCATCTTCGATTATGAGCCCGCCTGCCACGGATCACGCGATTACGCATCGCTGGCGCGCGAGGTGATCGCTCAAGAGATGGGAATCGTGGAAACTATTCCCCCCGCGCAGGCTGCTTAGGATCTCGTTGTCTCCCGTCGAGCGAGCGGTGTCATCGTGATGGCATCGCTCGCTTCATTTCTTGGTGTCCGCCATTGCACGCGCATCGACATGGTAACTCTGTACCTATAAACCACTCGCAGGAGGTGGCGATTGGCGAATAAGAAATCCATTTCACGAAAGGGAGTCTCGCGGCGAGCTGATATTCCTCCCTCAATCAGAAAACAGCTCAATGAAGGACTCATTGAGACGGCGACGCTGGCCGAGGGGCTTGCCATCGATTTCGCAACCCTTCTCCGTTCGTCCCATCCTAAATTGAAATCGCAAATCATCGATCAGATAGAGTCCGCCTCTTCGGATGGAATCGTCAAACGTATGGCGCTCGTTGGATCACTCCTCTTCGAGCAATACGGACCCAAGGGAATAATCCGCTGTCAGTCTCATACCTCCGACACCGTTCGAGGGTGGGCGTGCTACATGGTGGCTGCTCACACGGATTGGAAGACAGAGGATCGCCTCCTCGCGATTCGGCCCCTTGCGGATGATGATCATTTCGGGGTGCGCGAATGGGCGTGGATCGCGGTACGGCCGCAATTGGCGTCTGACCTCGATCGAAGCATTGAACATTTGGCGGAATGGGCTCATCTTCCCTCCGAGCGGTTGCGTCGCTTTGCCAGCGAGTCCCTTCGGCCGCGCGGCGTCTGGTGTTCGCACATCCCGGAACTCAAGGAGAATCCTGGTCTCGCTCTTCCGATCCTCGATCCGCTCCGAGCCGATCCCTCGAAATACGTTCAGGATTCGGTCGCAAACTGGCTTAATGATGCTGGTAAATCAAAGCCCGATTGGGTCAAAGCGACTTGTAACCGATGGATGAAGGGGAGTTCCGATCCCGCCACGCAGCGAATCTGCCATCGCGCTCTCCGAAATCTTCGCTGATGTCTCTCGTTTTGAGCGACTCATCCCCCAATCGTTTCCTCTCTTTTTGCTCCACCGGCAAAAGTGAGCTAACTTTTCGAAAGAAGTCCCCCGCAAATCCATTTTCGAGAACCGTTACCCCGAGGATGGGGCTTTCGAAGGCATGCCAACGCATTGGGAGTCACGAGCTGAACCAATTCCCGGCTACCGCTTAATCGAGCGGATCGGCCGTGGAGGATTTGGCGAAGTTTGGAAAGCGGAAGCTCCCGGCGGTTTGATCAAAGCCATCAAGTTCGTGCATGGCGAAATCTCGGGCCGCGACGGACATCACGCCGCCCAAGAACTCAAGGCGCTCGAAAGGGTGCGCAGCATTCGTCATCCGTTCATCCTTTCGACCGAGCGATTCGACGTCATCAACGGGCAACTCCTCATCGTGATGGAGATTGCTGATTGCAGTCTCGAGCAAAGACTGCGCGAGCACCAGAATCAAGGTCTGCCCGGAATCCCGCGTTCCGAGCTTTTGGGCTACATGAGCGAGTCCGCCGAAGCGCTCGACTTCATGAGCCGCGAGTATGATCTGCAGCATCTCGACATTAAGCCGCAGAACATTTTCCTCATCGCCGGCCACGTCAAGGTGGCCGACTTCGGATTGGTCAAAGATTTGGAAGGTTGCACCGCCTCCGTGACGGGAGGCGTCACGCCCGTTTATGCGCCGCCAGAAACCTTTGATGGTTGGCTGAGCCGAAATAGTGATCAGTACAGCCTCGCGATCGTTTATCAAGAGTTGCTCACGGGTAAGCGACCGTTCAACGGCCCGTCGGCGCGCCAATACATGATGCAGCATCTGACGGCCGATCCTGAACTCTCTTCACTCCCTGCTTGTGATCGCGCCGCCGTTCGACGAGCCTTATCGAAGGATCCCAAAGAACGGTTCTCGAATTGCCGTGAGTTTGTGGATGCGATTCGAACAGCGGGAAACAGTGCCCACTCCACGACATCGCTCGTCGGCACGGACACGGTAAGTCTTCCAAGCGCCGAAGCGACCATTTCTACGCAACTGAACGCGACACCCAGAGATTCTTCCAACGAGTGCAAAACCGCGGTCCGGCCCCGTCAGATTCTCGACCGCGCCTCCATGAAGACTTCGGGTGAGGGAACACTTCGCCCGACGCTCGTGATCGGCTTGGGGGAACTTGGGCTTGATACGTTGGAACGAATTCGCCAGAAGCTAACGACGCAGTTCGGCGATTCCGGTTCACATCCGCTAATACGCCTCCTTGGTATTGATCTTGAGTCGGCTCTGTCACGTCCGAAATCAGGAGCGATGCCACGAGAAACCTTTGAGCAACTCGTCTTATGTCGGTACCGCAAGCCCAACCAGTATTTCCAATCATGGAATGACCAGAAACATCTCTCCTCGTGGCTCGATCCAAACTTGATGCTTCAGATTTCACCTACTGGTGGAACGAACGGTCATCGCGCTCTCGGGCGACTGGCGTTCTTCGAGAACTATCGCCGAATCTTGAGCCGGCTTCGCGCTGAGATCGAAATACTCTCTGATCCCGCGCGACTTCAAGCGGCGATGACCGTGATGGGAAGAGGGATGCGTGCCGATGATCCTCGTGTTTGTATCGTCGCGTCCATGGGAGGCGGGCTTGGATCAGGGATGTTTCTCGATCTTTGTCATGTCACGCGACAAGCGTTGCTCGAGGCTGGACAAAGCTCGCCCGACGTACATGGATACCTGGTCACTGCCTATCGGGCGGGCAAGACTGCGAGTGACGTTCGCCGGGTGAACACGTTCTCCCTCGCCCAGAACATCCTGGATTTCACTCAACCCGATTCGTCGTTCTCCGTCGATTACGAGGGGAACGGCAATATTCATCATTTCACCGGTCCGCCATGTAGCGCAATTTATTACTTCGACGCCGAGGCAGATTCGGTTCCCGAGCCCAGGATCGAAGCCATCGAGGACGCGATCGCCGACCTGGCGATTCACACCGCTTCAAGCGTGGTCGGCAAACAGCTCGATCAAGAGGAAAGAGAGTTGCGGTGGCCACGCCATCGAAGCATCGGGATTTTTTCGCTCACCTATCCTCAGCGCCAGCTTCTCCGCGTTACCGGCGCGAGAATATGCCATACGCTGGTCGAAAAGTGGCTGAAGCCGCTTCCGCGATTGGAGGGAGATGGAGTTGCCGCGCATGCGGCGCACCTGATGGGTTCTTGCGGTTTCGACCCCAACGACATTGCGAGTTCGCTTTTGGAGGCCTGTAATCGACGTCTCTCAGAGCCGATCCACGTGCTTGCGGCGCGCATCGTCGCGGATGCGGAGGAATCGTTGCAATCTTCGCCGACCAAAGACAAGTGGGATGTCTTTCAAGAGGCGATGGATGAATTGAAGGAGTTGCTCGGCCTCGACCCTGATGAGACTACCGCGAATTTCGAATCGCTTCCGCGGTTTGAAGAGGCATTGACGACCGCGACGAACGATCTAGCCGTCGAAATGTTAAAGCCTCTCTTCGATGCTATCCACGCCATGCTCGACCAACCGGGGGCTCGGCTCGAGCGAGCCCGTCGGACTTGGGAGGGCTTTTCCGTTCATCTGCTCCAGAAATTCGATCAGACGCAAGAGGCGATTCGTACCGAGATTCAACGAGTCTGCCGCCGCGCAAGACAACTTCGCGAACGTATTACCCAAACTCCCGGCGGGATGACGAAGGGATTTCCTGATTCCGCCGCTCGCCGTGTCGAGATGCTGGAACAATACGTCGAGGAGAAAATTGCCTGCCGACTCCGTCAACAAGTCGCGCAAGTCTATCTTGTACTTCGTGGTAAGTTGGCCGACTGGTCACGCGACTTCGTTCGTCTCCGGCAAACAATCGAGCGTCTGCAAATCACCCTCGAGTCAGAATCAAAGATTTCCTCGATCGTCGATCAGGATTACTCGACCCAGACGGTATTCCCCGGAGGATTCCTGAAAATCGAAGAGGCGTGCGGTTATCTGCACGCTCAGGTCGAAGCCATTGCCTCTCAGGAGTTGGATGGATGGATTCAATCCTCGACGATCTCATCACTCGGTGGACTTTGGAGTCTTTGCAATAAGGGTGAGGAGTTCGAAAAGGGATTGCCGAACTTGTTTCTCGCCGCGGCATCGCAATGGCTGCATGAGGGACTCGCGGAAACGGACGTGGCTCAAGCCCTCTTTGACAGACGTCAGCAGGAAAGCTCACTCGCTCAGGAACTGGCGACGTTTGCCGAATGGGCAATGCCAAGCGTCCTCTACCGCGCTCCGACGCACGAAATCGATCCATCGCCTGCCATTCAATCGTCTGTCGTATCGATCCCGAGGGGGGCGGCGGGTGACGAATTGGCGCGTCTGGTGGAAGAACAGATTCCCGGCCGATTCCAAGTGTTGCGTGACGGCGATCAAACAGTATTCTGCCGTGTTCAAGCACATGCCTCGCTCGCCCGTATGCTCCCCAAATGGGTACTCGATTCGAAGCCTCTCTTCGAGGCCGCGCGGACGACGCGCCTTTCCCCTGAAATCTTTCCTGTGCTTCAACCCGCCTTGAGCAAGTGAACGCGAATCGTGCTTTTCCGGATTCATACCTCCGTTGACACAAATCGCGAAGAATGCGACGAGTAGATGAGTTTGCTAGGAGCTCACAACTGGAGGAATTTCCGTGAAACGGTCGTTCGCATTCGTCGCCCTAATCTGTTGTGCGGGTATCTGCCAGGCACAAGGACTTGAATCAGAAATCGTACAGTCGTCTGTCGAAGTTTTAGACGATCTTCTGACCAGCTCTGATCGAGGTATTCCTCGAAAACTACTTCAGGAAGCTCATGCCGTTGCCGTGTTCCCGCACATGATTAAAGCGGGTTTTATCATTGGCGGCCGTCACGGACGGGGGCTCATCATCGTTCGTAACGCAAACGGAACTTGGTCGAATCCTGCGTTTCTCACGTTAACAGGTGGGAGCATTGGATTCCAGGCCGGCGCCCAGTCGACCGACCTAGTGCTTGTCTTTCGGACTCGAGCGGGTGTGAATGCGATTCTGACAGGTCGAGATCGAATTAAACTCGGTGCGAATATCTCTCTTGCAGCCGGTCCAATCGGTCGCGAATCAGGAGCATCCACCGATGCACAGCTTCGAGCGGAAATCTTCTCGTATTCTCGGAGCCGAGGACTGTTCGCAGGAGCCGCACTCGACGGGGCCACTCTCCGAAACGATTGGTTTGCGAATGAGGCGTTTTACGATAACGAAGTTTTGAATCCGATGGACATTATCACCCGCACGGATCTGCCCGTTCGCGAGTCGACGGCATTGCTTCAGCGAACCCTTGCGTCCATCGCCGGTAAGCCGGATAACCCAGCCGGACAACCACCTGCCACGCCTCCCGCCGGCCAGCAGGCGAGTGGTCAAGAGAGCACCACGAAGTAGAGTCGTCGTCGTTCCGTTAATGAACATTTCCGACGCCGGGGGGTGAATGCTTCCGGCGTCGGATCAATTTTTCTCGCCATATAAAGATCAACACAATTGGAATCGGCCAAAGAATCCATGCCAGGATGCTCCACCCAACCGGTTTCGGAGGAGCAATCGTCAGTCGCCAATTCACCGTGCTTCCGTCACTTGCCGGCAATGAAATCTTCCATGTTCCCTCTTTGGAAAGATTCGCGTGAATCCGGTAAAGCGGCACGTTGAACATCTTCGCACGTACGCAGTTCAGCGTAACTTTCGGAATAGATCCATCAACATGTTCGAATGTCACCGGAATCGATTCCGGTAGCGTGACCGCTCCTTCGAGCACTAAGTCCAAGTCAATAGGTCCGACACTCACGGCGTCCGGTTTGCCAACCAACAAGTACTTGGTCCCCGCAACCTCTGTCGATGCCAAAACGACTCCGCCGTCTCCCCACGATTGCTGGATGAAGAACGTAGTCGCCACCAGTGCGATCCGCATGAACGAAGAGGCTTGCGAGGAAGGTGGAATCAATCGCATCGTTATCCTCCCATCGTGTTCCGCATCTGCATCGGTTGGAGAATGATCCAAATGCTGGTGACGAAGAGGATCACAGAAAGTAGTCCCCAAGGGAGCACATTTAAGATATCGCGCCCGAGGTTTGCGGTCTTGCGAGATGCCGTTCGGTAGAGGACGTACAAGCTTGCCAGAAGTCCGACATCCAGCAAAAGGATTTCTGTCTTGAGGAGCCAGCCGTCGATTAATTGTTGACAAACGAGGTCACTTGGAGCATAGGGAATGTTGATTCCCGTTATCTGCGCGATGAACCTGGAGAAAGCAAACTCCGCGGAGCCTCCCGCCATGACCAAATGAAAAAGGAAGTGGGCGATCCACATCGACGCACCGAGCGGCACCAGGCTCGCGGCGAATCGAGTGAATCGGCGGCTGATCGAATCGGTTGAACTGGACTTCGTTGTGAAGAGGCACACGGTCGTGAACGTTAGTGATGGCATTAGGATCGCCCAAAAAAGAAAGCTCGCTGTGCCTGCGATCTGTGGACTTCCCCATTCACTGCTCAGGCGTTGGTTCCAATCGGCCGCTAATCCTGTCATGGAAAACGCATTGTAGAACGCGAGCCAAACCAATAGTGCCGTCATCACGCTAACATCGAATCGATGTCTAAGTTCATTCTTCGGCTTGCTTGGAATTACTTCGATCAACGCCGGAAAGGGAGAGGTCGCAAGCCAGCCGATATTGTCATTGGGACAGGCATGGACACATTCCAAACAGAAGGTGCAATTCATATTGCCTGATTTGAGCGGAGGGTTGAGGCCGAGTTGGCATCCTTTCAGTTGATCGCGACCGTTGATGCAGTCGCGAGTTTGGCATGTGTGGCAGACACTTTGATTTTTCACACGGATCTCGGCGGGTGAGATGAGTGACTGAACAAATTGGAATTGTCCGATGGGACAGACATGGCGGCAGAAGGTTGCGTCGCCGAACCAATGGTCAATGCCCAACGCGGTCAGAAAATAGGCCATGATGAGCCATGCCGTCCACCAGGGGCTATTCCAGATTCCCAGGACCTCATATCCCCAGAAAAAAAGGAGGACGAGCGATATCGCCAACCATTTCGATTTAAGCAGGCGAGGCCATGCGGACTGGCGAGGGAGCCAGTGTCCTATGAATTGTCTGTGAAGCGTTAACGGACATGCATAACAGCTCACGTTGCCTATTAACAATAAACCAATCACAATGGCCCCACGGCCATACGTCCACGGAATGACACCTGCTAGATTGACCGGAGAGAACTGGGGACCGAGCAGCCCATCCAATATCACCACCGAACAAATCAACAACGCGGTCGATTGCACTACGACTCTCCCCCATTGCGAACCGAGGGCCGCACCAAGGATGGGAATGGAGAAGAGGTCGAATGGTTTTCGTTGACGTCTCCCTGTCATCGGTCGATTGAGAATCGGAAGCGATTGACCGGACGATAATGTCGGTTTCCGCTTTGGCGTTGACGTGGAACATCGCTTCGATTTCGCTGGAACGAATAATACGGTCAACGTCACCCAAACGAGCGGAATCAAAAACACGATCGATCCAGGCACCCACATTAATACTCCGGCCGCCGATTGATCTTGAAGAACCGACAAACGGGCTAATCGAGGCATGTCACGGTAGTGCGAATAGAGGGGCCGGCTCGAAAAGGTGAGTAACGCGGAAAGAAGGGTGTTTTGCACGTCCGCAAAGAGGAGGTAGGGGATCAACCACCACGGCGGATTTCCGCTTTGGGATCGTGTTGCTTCAATGATCGGCTTCCAAAAAAGTATCGACGCGCCGACGAACGTGATGTGCTCGAGCTGATGAAGGGTAGGGGAGACGAATGTTCGATCGAATAGACTGGGGAGGTGCCAAATCCAAATTGCCGACATGAAGATCAAGCAGGAAACAGTGGGTCGTTGGATGAATGAAAGGAACGACCGAAGGGGAGGACTGCTTAGGACGGGACCCGCCCAGTGTTTCCGCAAACGGGGCGGCAGCCCGGTGAGGAGCGGTACGAGAGGTTTACTCATCCAAAAGAAGGGCGGGACCACCATCATCAGAAGCAGATGTTGGAGCATGTGGATCGAAAAGAGGTAATTTGCCAACTGGTCGACGGGGGAGAGTAAAGCAACGAAGAGAGTCAAGATCGCACTCATGAAACAAAGAAGGTGCGGCAACCGCCATTGGATACTCCCGCGCGAGCGGAGCAGTTGCCAACCCCTGGAATAGAGGAAAGAAATGAACAGAATCCAGATGAAAGTCCAAGATAAGAGAGGGGAGTCGGCAAGGGACGGCATCAGTGAAAACATGTGACGTGCCTTACTCGAACCAACGACCACCCGTTACTAATTCGTTTCGGAGCCATCTTTCGATGATTCTTTCTCCGTCGGAGTGAGAATCATCTTCCCAGGAGTGAGATGGGGCTTGGCGGGACCGACATCCTTCGTTCTTAATGATGCCAGAAAAGTAGAAAGCACTTCCATCTCGGCGGGATTGATCTGCTTTCCATAAGCCGGCATGTTCCCTCCCCCGGGAGTGCCGTTACTCACTTGATCTATCAGTTGTTCAATGGTCAGTCGGGCCCCAACGCCGTTCAAGTCTGGTCCACGGCGTCCGCCGATTCCATCGATCGCATGACAGTTGCGGCAATTCTTGTTCTGGAAAACAAGCATTCCCTGCAGTTCGATCGGCGAACTTCGCTCAACCATCGCGACCGGCATGGGATCACTTCCCCATGCATCCATGATCGGCGACCAATCGGCCGTGTGTCCAAGGTAGGTCAACACCCCGAAAAGAGAATAGAGCACCACCACGAGTAGCACGGCGGCCGGCCGTTTGCTCGGGGCTCGTTCACCTCGATTGGAGATGAACGGAACGGACAGAAGAGAGGCGACGAGTACAAGAGGGAAGACCAGAATGATGAACGTCTCGTACTCAGGCGGACTCAACGACAAGAGCGCGAAGAGCCAAAGAAAGGGCCAATCGGGTCGAGGATTCGCGCCACTTAGAGTGGGGTCAGGAGGATCGGACGGTCCCATCGGACCGACGACGGCAGCCAATGATACGACGACGATGACAACCAATGAGGAAAAGATCGCGTCCTTCCATGTCGCATCCCCTAGGAAGGGTTCGCCATCCTTGAGTTTCTCCTCGTATTCGGCGTGATACGTTGCCGGATCGACCTCTTTGCCTGGTTCAGGTGCCTCACTGATTCCTTGTTTGAGCACGAGCCACAAATGAAGAGCAAGGGTCATCAATAGAAGTCCAGGCAAGACGAATACATGCAGCGCGAAGAATCGCGCGAGCGTGCTGCTCCCGATGATTTCTCCGCCGAGCAGAAGCTGCACGATGATCGGGCCGATCACCGGGACTCTTCCCGCCATGGCCGCTCCGACACCGACTCCCCAATAAGCGTCCGTATCCCACCGTAGGACTTGCCCGCTGAAGGCGAGCCCAAGCGTGAATAGAAAGAGGAAAACACCGAGCACCCAAGTGAGTTCGCGCGGGAACTTGAATGATCCGTGCAAGAAAACCTGTGTCATGTGGATGAGCACCATCACCACCATGCCCGATCCGGACCAGAAGTGAAGTGCTCGAATGAACCAGCCCATCGGCTGTTCATAATTCAGATAGAGCAAGCTGTCGTAGGCATCGCGCGCGGTGGGGACGTAAACCATCACGAGCCCGATTCCCGACAGAATCTGCAGGAAGAGAAGCGTCATTGATGCGCTGCCGAACACATACCACCAGCCCATGGGGCCAGAGGCACTTTTCGGAATAGGATGTTCGAGAACGGCACTAAAACCGAGCCGCGAATCAATCCACTCTAGCGCTCGTTTGGGCCAACTCGCCATACTTTGCTCCTTCGCGCGAATCTGGCCTACTCTTCTTCGGTCTTCGGATTGTTCGTGAGCGTATCTTGCAACGTGGGGAGGTGCGGCGAACGGATTTCAAGCAATCCCTCAACGATTCGCCAGTCGTAGTGATACAGCCCGCGGGGAGGTGGTCCCGACGCTCGCTCACCATTCTCGTAATACACGCCACCGTGGCACGGACAGAGAAAAAGTCCAGACTCCGGAAACCACGACACGCCACAACCGAGATGCGTGCAATTCACCGACAGGACGAGGAAGTTATCTTTCTCGGCACCGCTTTGAGGCAGCTTTCGCACGAACGCTTCTCCCTTGGCGGCGTCGCCGTCCCAGGGATGGCGATACGGATTCAGAAATCCGACTCGGCGGGTTTCGTTCTCTGGAAAGTCCTGCACCTTTCCGAGTGCGACCCAAACGTCGTCGTTTCGCTTCCAATTGCCGGCAAAATATTGAACGAGCGGCCACCCAAGAACCACGGTGGCGACGGCGCCCATCCCTTGAGCGGCCAGTTCCAAAAAACTGCGCCGGGACTTTGCTTTCTCTTGGCAAGGAGGCAGTGCGTGCTGTGACATCGTCATGTCATCCTTTACGCTTCATTGGATCAGTAAGATTGGTCGCATCAAGGAGCGGGTGTTCGCCAACTCGCAAGAAGGGCAACCAAGTCGTCAATGTCTGTTTCAGTAAGTGGTTTGAAGTCTGGTCCCCGGCCGGCTTGTCCGGCATAACCGGGCATTCCCAAATCGTCGCGACCGGTGATGATATACCGGCGAAGAAGCTGATCACTCATTAACTGCAAGACGGCCGGTTCGTGAATCGATCCGATGGAACGGGTCTGGAATCGTCCTCCTTTTCCATCCTTGCCATGACACCCCGCGCAAGCGCGTGTGAAGACTTCCTCTCCTCGCTTGACGTCTCCCGTGGTGGAAGTGCCAAGCTTCGGGGATGGATCAGTAGGAGGTTTCTCCACCACACTTAGTGTGGGAATTCCCGCGACGAGAGCGGCAATTTGCTTTTCGGAAAGCGTGCCACCCTGGCTGATCGCGAATGCGGGCATCGGCGTACCGCTGCGGCCATGGACGATCGCCTCTCGGAGCCGAGGTTCATCCGTCAGAGCAAGGAACAGTGGATCCGCGAGCGGAGGCCCAGCTCCGAGTTTCCCCTCTTTGCCATGACAGCCGACGCAATGAGTCGCGAACAAGACGGAAAACTTCGTTTGATCCTCGTCTGGAACGGGTTGATCTTTCTTCGTCGGCTTGCCGGGAAGCTCGCAACCGGAAATCAAAACAAGGCCGAGCAACAGATAGATCCATTGACCTCTCTGTGGGAAATGGCACCGCTGTCGAAGACTGAATGATCTCTTGATGGTCATTCGGTTATGCATCCCCCTCGGCAGGAGGAATGGAGACTCTTTCCGACAAGATGACGGTGATGGACGCGCCGAGTCCGAAGACGACTTGTGAGACGACGAACCAAGGCCACTCGACCCGATCCGCCAGTAGTGGATTAACGATTCCCATCCAGCCGTGGCAGAGTCCCGTCCAGATCATGGGAAGAACAATTCCTCCCGCGATGATGATGCCGACATTGTTTGATGGAAGAGTCGGCAGCAATACGCCGTACACCAATCCAATCACGAGCGACATCAGGACGTGAATGATGATTCCAATCACCAGATAGGTCGGGTGAAACTGCTCCAAATTTGCTGCAGAGAGGTCGGTCAGATCCGGCATCACCAGACCGGCGAGGAGATTGATCGGATACCATATACCGTGCCCGGCCCAAATGCTCCAGGCTGCGGCGGGGATCGGCATCAAAAGCCCACCGACGATGCCACCTCTGACACCCGCTGAAATGGGATGGATGGTGGTGGGGAGTCGAAGTCTCGCTCGCCGGACTCCCTCCACCTTGGCAGGTCCAGCAAACTCGATCGGTGGAACGTCAACGATCGGTATTCTTTCCTCGCCATGATGAGGCCTCAGTTCGCCAATCCAGCCTCCGAGGCCAACAAAAAGAAGCACGATTCCCACCACGCTAAAGACCAAATTGGTGGCGATGCCAACCATGAGCAGGGCGATACCGACACTGAGCACGAGCGGCCAAACCGTGGAGCGGGGCATCTCGATCGTCTCGGCCGGTCGAGATTCGGTCGCCTCTTTTTCGCTCTTTGCTTCCGACATCAAACCCTATCCTTTGCTTCGCGCTCAATTTCATCGACCAATCAAATAGACGATCGTGAAGACGAAGATCCAGACCCCATCCACGAAGTGCCAATACCATGAGACCAGTTCCGCCCCGATCGCGTTCTTTCCCGTGAGCTGGCCCGAACACTCCAGCCCCAGAATAATCAACATGGCCAGCAAGCCGACAGTGAGGTGAGCGGCGTGGAATCCGACGACCGTGTAGTAGGTCGTTCCAAAAATGTTGGTCGCGATCGTCAGTCCGTGTTCTTCGATCAATCCCTTCCACTCGATGGCGGTGACCACTAGGAACATCGCTCCGAAGATAATCGTGAGCAGCCACCAACCCCGAAACCAAAACGGTTTCGCTAACTTCAATGCGTGATCGGCAAAATGAACGGTGAAACTGCTCGCGACGAGAAATACAGTGCCGAGAATGGCCAGCGGCAACGATAGAACATCGGGCTTAGGGCCCGTCGTCGTTTGGCCGATATACGCGATGTAAACGGCGAGCAGCGTTCCGAAGAACGCCACCTCTGAAACCAAAAACGACAACATGCCGACCCGATGGGGCTCGGTAAGCGAGTTAGCGTGTTCCGCGTGATGCGATGAGTTCATCCTTACGCGTGTTCTCCCTCGTATTTCCAATCGGGATCCTCGGGATGCTGAAGATCCCAAAGAGGGCGACGGCTTCGGACGACCGGTACCTCGTTAAAGTTGTATGCCGGCGGCGGTGACGAGGTTGCCCATTCAAGGGTCCATGCATTCCACGGATTATTTCCGGCGGGCTTTCCCCACCAGCGCGAACCGATCACATTTACGAGAAAGAGAACGAAGCTAGGCGCTTGAATGAGCGCGCCGATCGTCGCGACCTGATTCCAGATGTCCCACCCACGATCGGGTGGATAGGTGTAAATTCGGCGAGGCATCCCGAGAATTCCCGAAATGTGCATCGGACCGAACGTCAGCAGAAAGCCGATGAGCAATATCCAGAACTGCCACTTCGCCAGACGCTCGTTCAGCATGCGCCCGGTCATCTTGGGATACCAGTAATGAAGTCCCGCGAAGGTGGCAAACAGCGTTCCTCCGATGAGGACCGTGTGGAAGTGTGCGACGACGAAGTAACTGTCTGATACCTGCCAGTCAATGGGCACAGCCGCCAACATCACGCCGGTTAGCCCGCCGAAAACGAAGACACCGAGAAATCCGCACGCGAAAAGCATGGGAGAATCCATTCGGATTTTGCCTCCCTGCATCGTCGCGAGCCAATTGAACATTTTGATGCCGGTCGGAATCGAGACGAGCAAACTACTCGCGGCGAAACCAATTTCCATCGGCCGACTCATGCCGACGGTGAACATGTGATGCGCCCACACTCCAAGGCTGATGAAGGCAATCCCCATCGTTGCCGCCGCCATGAATTCGTAGCCGAATAGCACCTTGCGGGAAAAGACAGGAATCACTTCCGAGATCATTCCGAAGGCGGGCAAAATTAGAATGTACACTTCAGGATGGCCGAAGAACCAAAAGAGATGCTGCCAAAGATAAGCTGAGCCGCCAGTCTGCGGATCAAAAAAGTGGGCTCCGAGATGACGATCGAGGAGCACCATGATCAGGGCCGCCGACAGGGGAGGAATGGCTAAGACGATTTGGGCCGACGTCCAAAGAATTGTCCAGACGAAGAACGGGACCTTGCCGATCGTCATTCCCGGTGCGCGTAGCCCGACAATCGTGGCAATGAAGTTCACACCTCCCGCGATCGTCCCGACGCCACTGACGAGCAGCCCCGTCGCCCAACAGTCTGTGCCGATTCCGCGTGAGAACGTTTTCTCGGTGAGGGGGGCATAGGCAAACCAACCGACATCGGGAGGATCACCTGCCAAAAAGCTGAAATAGACGATCATTCCACCAAGGAATGTCGCCCAGAATCCGAGTGAATTAAGGCGCGGAAATGCCATGTCGCGCGCGCCGATCATTAGGGGAACGAAATAGTTCCCCAGGCCGATGAGAATCGGCATGCCGACGAAGAAGACCATCGTCGTGCCATGCATCGTGAAGAGTTGATTGAAGAGTTTAGGTGGAATGATGTCGGCTCGTGGCCAAAAGAGTTGCCAGCGGATGAGAATCGCTTCCACCCCTCCGATCACCAGAAAGACGAGCGCCATTAGTATGTAGAGAATGCCGATCTTCTTGTGGTCGACGGTGGTGATGTAGTCGTGCAGATAGACCGTCCAGGGAGGCTTGGTTGCCATCCTCGTTTCGGTCGAATTGTCGACGATAGCGCTCTGCATCGGATTCTCACCGTCCACTACTACTTGAGTGATCCTAGATACTTCACCAGTAAATCCATCTTGGATGATTCCAGGCGGAACGCCGGCATCAAGCATCCCGGCTTAATGTCTTGGGGATCATGAATCCAATCTCGAAGATTTTCAGGGGTATTCGAGATCATGCCGGCCGCGATGGTGTGCCGGCTCATTAAGTGAGTCAGGTCCGGGCCGACACGTCCTTTGGCCGGCGTCCCCTGAACCGTGTGACAATTCACGCATGTTTCGGAAAGAAAAACCTTTTTGCCCTCCGCCACGGCTGGGTCATCTGCAGCGGGAGAAGCTTGATCCGAAAGCCATTTTTCGAATTCATCGGGGGAGACGGCGCGAACATGGAGAAGCATGTTGGCGTGTTGTGTGCCGCAGTATTCCGCGCACTGGCCAACATAATCTCCCGCGAGCTTCGTCTCGAACCAGAGTTCATTCACTCGGCCAGGAATCAGATCTGTTTTCCCGGAAAGTCTGGGAACCCAATAGCTGTGGCAAACGTCGGCCGATTCCAAAGTCAGCATGATGGGTCGGGCGACTCCCTCCTCGCCCACCGGAATGACCAGTTCGTTCGCGGTGGTCATCGACAGGGGTTTGCCGTCATACTCGAAATAGTTGTACTCCCACCACCACTGGTGCCCGACCACTCGGATGCGAAGCGGTATCGAGTTCGCGGGGATGGTCTCGGCATCCGCTTTCACTTCATACTCGATGCGCACCACAATCATGACGATGACGAAGACGATCAGGGTAGGGACCGCCGTCCACGCGACTTCGATCGGAATGCTTCCGTAAACCTGCGCGGGCTCGGCATTCGGATCCGATTTTTTGCGGCTGTACTCATAGAGGAAGAAGGCCAGCAATCCCTCGACCCCGACAAAAATCACGCCGGTGATCAGAATTACGAGCCAGAATAGCGATCGGATCGAGGTTGCCTGAGGAGTCGCAGGATCGAATATGCTCGGTGATTCTGATCCCCAAAGATTCGACGGGTCCAGCAGTAATGCTGTTATCGCGAGGCAACCAAGAAGGTGATTCGATAGCGATTTCACCCCGAGCTCCATTCCCTGAGCCAGGCGGCGCGACCGACGATTAGCTTCCATGCGAAGACTCAAACGGAATTCCTCAGCATCCTGCTGACTCGATACTCGCCGCAAGTGTAACCTCATTGTGTGACGAAAAGCAATTCGCGTCTTGCGGACGTTCGGTCGCACCCCGTGAATCGATCCGGCGAAGTGAGTGCGTAATGCTTGTGATTCCTCTGCGATCGGCGATCACGCACCAGAAATGCCTTTAACGGTGCGCGAAAAAGTTGACGCTCTGCTTCTCCACAGCATTTCCCATCGTGCGGCTCATCTACATCCATCAAGCAATTCGAATGACGTTCCATGGCCAACTGGATAGCATCCAAGAATGACTTCGTGGCCTGCGATAGGAATCGATCGATGGGAGTGACTTGGGACGACTCGACGGTGGAGCATCGCCACATCAAGCTCGACGAGGTGACACTTCATACGGTCGTTGCTGGGGACGGGCCGCTCGTCGTCTTACTTCATGGGTTCCCCGAGTTTTGGTACTCGTGGCGATATCAGATACCGGCTCTGGTGAAGGGGGGCTACCGAGTCGCGGTTCCTGACATGAGAGGGTACAACCTGTCGTCGAAGCCCAAGGGCATTGCGAATTATGGGCCGGCAAAACTTACCGGCGACATCAAACAGCTCATTGAGGCACTGGGTGAGAAGAAGGCCATTGTGGCGGGGCATGATTGGGGGGCGAACGTTGCCTGGATGTTTGCCATGCGGTACCCCGAATCTCTCGATCGACTGATCATCTGCAATGTTCCGCACCCCGTTGTCTTCATGAAGCACTTCTACACCTGGCGACAAGGAGTGAAGAGAAGTTGGTACGTCGTCTTCTTTCAGCTCCCCTGGCTCCCGGAGATAGGGCTTCGGGCGGGTGATTTTCGATCGCTCCGGTCACTGCTTCGAAATGATCCGGTACACAAGGATTCCTTCAGTGACGAGGATATCGAACGCTACGTCGAAGCGATGAAGCAACCAGGGGCTCTGACGGCCGCCATCAACTACTACCGCGCGATCTTTCGTGTCAGCAAAGAAGAGAGGCGGCAGATGGTAAGGCCGATTGAGGCGCCGACGCTTCTCATTTGGGGGATGCAGGACAGGTTTCTTGGCCCCGAATTGGTCGACACCCCGGCAAAGCTTGTCCCAAATCTACGGACTGAACGGATCGAGGATTCAAGTCATTGGGTCCAGTGTGACGCTCATGAGCGGGTCAATGACTACATTCTCGACTTCTTAGGTTCGAACGCGTCGTCATAATTCCGGCCAATCAACGATCAGCCCGCACGCGCGAATCGCTGTTTGCGGAATTCTTCCCACTGCTCCGGCTTGACGACGACCTCACGAGCTTGTGAGCCGTTGTACTCGCCAACGATTCCATCTTCAGCCATGTAATCGATGAGCCGTGCCGCCCGTCCATAGCCCACGCCGAGCGCACGCTGCAAAAGACTGACACTCCCACGCTGCTCACGAACCACGACTTCAACCGCGGCTTCGTACATGTCGTCTCGATTGGGAAGTTGGGTCGGTCCGCTATCTCCGCTCGGGGCAACAGAGACTTTGAGAAGCTCTTCCGAGAACTGCGGCTTCGCTTGCTGAGAGAGATACTCGACCACGCGTGTGACTTCCGCGTCGCTCACATACGTTCCTTGCGCGCGGGTAATCTTGCTCGTGCCTGGATAAAGGAAGAGCATGTCGCCGTTGCCGAGCAACTTGTCGGCTCCCATTTCGTCGAGTACGACTCGGCTATCCGTGCGTGAAGCGACCTGGAACGCGATGCGCGCGGGCAGGTTCGATTTAATGAGACCGGTCACGACGTCGACCGTCGGCTTTTGAGTCGCGAGAATCAGGTGGATGCCGACCGCTCGAGACTTCTGCGCTAGTCGAATGATATGGGCTTCGACTTCCTTGCCGGACGTCATCATCATGTCTGCCATTTCGTCGGCAAAGATAAGGATGTAAGGCATCCGTTTGGGAATCTGTTTCTTCTCCTCTTCGATCTCGACTCCGAGCCGCTCGCAAATCGTCTGATGATCGAGCGAGTTGTAACTGTCGATGTGACGAACACCGACCCGCGCGAGCAGGCTATAGCGTTCTTCCATCTTTTCGACGGCCCAAGCTAGGATCGCCTCTGCTTTTTTCATGTCCGTGACGACGGGGTGCATCAGGTGCGGGATTGATTTGTAGAGGGAGAGCTCCACCATTTTGGGATCGATCATCAACATCTTCACTTGGTCGGGCGTGCGCGTCATTAGGATGGAGAGGATCAGCGTATTGAGACAGACCGACTTACCTGTACCGGTACGGCCCGCGATCAAAAGGTGCGGCATGGTGGCGAGATCGTTCACCATCGGCAGACCCTTGACATCCTTGCCGAGGTACATCGGTAGGCGCATCGACGACGCCATGCCCGATCCTTTGATCATCACTTCCTTCAACGTGACTTTTGCCCGCTTGACGTTCGGAACTTCGATACCGACCGTATTCTTGCCGGGAATAGGGGCAACGATTCGAACGCTACTTGCCTTGAGCGCAATCGCGATGTCGTCAGAGAGGGCGATCACCTTTCGGGCACGCAATCCCGGTTCGAGTTCGATTTCGTACTGCGTCACGACAGGGCCCGTGTCGATCTGAACGACTTTGACCTTCATCGAGAATTCGGCAAACGTTTTCTCGAGGAGTTTGGCTCGCTCCCGAATCTCCACATCGTGATCGTCCATCACGAATGGCTCTGAGTCCTCTAAAATATCAAGCGTCGGTAACTTCACGCTGGCCGTGTCGTCAACCTGCGGTGAGGCGTACGTCATCGCGGGGACGGGGGCTTGATCAAATCCCGTTCGCACGATCTTTAGAGCGTCCGAGTCCTCGTCTTCCAGCTCATCTTCCGCGTCTTCTTCTTCCCCGATTAATTCCTCTTCGTCTTCGCTCTCAGCGACTTCTTCAACAGTCTCTCCTTCGAGCCCGTCCTCTTCGGAGTCCTCTATCTCGTCCGCCCCTTCTGACAGCTCCTCCGCTTTCTGGGATTGGCGACGTTTGAAGCGGGCGACAAGAGATTGAAGCATTCCGGTTAGTCCCCGGCTCGCTCCGACCGCACTCTGTTTGGCTCCTCGTCCGATCGAAGCGGCGGCGATGAATGCATACGATCCAAAGGTCAGAATGATGCCATAGCAGAGCATGGGGAGGAGAACGAGAAGGCTACCGACAATCGAGAGATGATGCTCCGCCGAGTTCGCGATGATACCGCCGATCGATCCCCCCAGCCCGGCGACCGTCGTGAACTTGTTGTCGAAAGAAATCCAGTGCGAAAGCGTCACCAGGGAGAGCGTGATCAATATGACGCCGACCGCCTGACAAAGAGCTTGCCGAATGGGGAGCCTGAGACCAGCGGCAATAGCGGCGACGAGGATGAGCCCGACGATGCCAAATACGCCGATCCCCAGAAGCTCAACGAATTCGAAGGAGACATAGGCTCCAGCGCGTCCACACCAATTCTGGACTTCGACATTCATCGGGTAAACGAGATCGGACGGTGGGTCGGCCGGATCAAAGCTGATGAAACTTCCGGCGAGAAAGAGGGTGACGACAACCAATCCAGCGGAAAGAAAATCGAGACGATAATCGCGACTCGGCACGAGAACCTCCCAGCAGCAATAGCAATGCTCCACCTCGTTTTTCGACGATCTCGACGGGGGAGATTACTTGGATCTCAAGACTGAGTACGATAATCAGGGCGAAACACGTTCATTCGGACAATGAGGTAATCTGTGTCTTTTGACGGGGAAGTTCACGTTGTACTGGTTGAGCCGGAAATACCGCATAACACTGGTGCGATCGGTCGTCTTTGTGTCGCCACGGGTGCCACGCTTCATCTCGTCGGAAGGCTCGGATTTCACACCGATGAACGATCAGTTCGTAGGGCAGGGCTCGACTACTGGCAGTTCATAAAGATCGAGCAGCATCCTGATTTCGAAGCATTCAAAAAGCGATACGACGGGCCGATCTACCTCTATTCCGCCCGCGCGAAGGAGCCCTACACGAAGGCACCTATTCCGCGGCGAATCGCACTCGTCTTTGGTAGCGAGACGCGTGGGCTACCAGCGTCCTTACTCCAGGGAGAGCACCCCGCTTACCGCATTCCCATCTATGATGAGAGAGTGAGAAGTCTGAACTTGGCGACGGCGGTCGGGATCGTTCTCTATGATGTTGTCAGGCAAATGAATCAGCGTGAGGTATCGGAAAGTTGACGCAGCGATCGGATGCCACTGGTTTCGTGACGGACGAGAGTGACTCGGTCCCATCCGCTCCGTTCTTTTGGGCTAGGCCGCGCGCTGCTTACATCCATATTCCCTTTTGTGCACACAAGTGTGGGTATTGCGACTTCGCCAGCGTCGCCGGACAAGACGATGCGATCGATCGATTTCTGTCGGCACTCGATCGTGAGATGGCGAGTCAACTCACACCGGGTACGGTGGTCGACACGATTTTCGTGGGAGGAGGAACACCGACCTACGTGAGTGCCAAGCAACTTGATCGATACCTCGATCGGCTGAATCATTGGTTTCAGGTATCGCCTGACGTCGAGTTTACCGTTGAATCGAACCCGAATACGTTAACCGCGGAGAAAGTCGCCATCCTTGCCAATCATGGCGTCAACCGCGTTAGCCTGGGGGCGCAAAGTTTCAGACCGCATCTGTTAAAGCAGCTCGAACGTAATCATGATCCCGCGTCCGTTGGCCGGGCCATCGATCTTTTGCGAAAGCGTTTCGACAACATCTCGATCGATCTGATTTTTGGTATCCCAGGCCAAACTCAAAAAGAGTGGGAAGAGGATCTCGAAACTTCGCTCTCCCTTGAACCCAATCATATCTCGGCCTATGGGCTGACCTATGAGAAGGGAACTCCCCTTTGGAAGCAGCGGAAGCTCGGAATCGTTGAACCGATTGATGAGAACATCGAGGCGACGATGTACGAACACCTGATGGATCGACTGAACCTGAATGGTTGGGAGCAATACGAGATATCGAACTTCGCTCGCGGCAGGAAGAAATGTCGGCATAACTTGTACTATTGGGCGAACGCGCCGTATTACGGTTTCGGAACAGGGGCAGCGGCGTTTCAAAACAATCGGCGAACGCTGAATCTTCGACCTCTCATCACTTACATGGAAAGAGTGGAATCCGGCGAGTCTCCCATTTGCCAATCCGAAGTGCTTGAGTCGGAAAGTCGGGCTCGGGAGACCGCGATTCTCAATCTTCGCCGCACAGAGGGTATCTCTCGGGTGAATTTCATTGAGACGACGGGCCACCGGATCGATGATTTAGCAGGTGACCCGATCCGACAATTTGTGGAGCATGGACTCCTGATTGACGACGGCGAAACGATTTGTTTCTCTCGCGCCGGTTTCTTGTTGGCGGACGGAATTTTGGCGCGCATCGTATAGTCCAGCGGTGCACGTTCAGGAGGGATCAGCATGCCGCAATTTTCTGTGATCTTGCTCGCGGCAGGGAGTTCGAGTCGCTTCAAGGATAAGGAAAAGAAGCAGTTTTCCGACCTGGACGGACGGGCGGTTTGGTTACATAGTCTCGACCTGTTTTCGGTTCGTCAGGACATCGCGCAGATCCTCATCGTGATTAACCCAGAGGATGAAGATCTGGTGAATCGGCGATATCGGGCCAACATCGCCTTCATTTCCAATGCGAGAATTGTCAAAGGAGGAAAAGAACGGGTCGATTCCGTTCAAAATGCACTAGCGCATGTCCTCCCCAGTGTTGATTTCGTCGCGATTCACGACGCTGCGCGTCCTTGCGTGACACGTGATATGGTTCAAGAAGTCTTCGACGTGGCCGTGCGGACAGGGGCCGCGGCACTGGCGTACCCGATCGCCGACACCATCAAGCGGGTGGATGAAAAAAATCGGAGCATCGACACCGTTTCCCGCGAAGGGCTCTGGTGTACGCAAACTCCTCAAGTGTTCTCGCGAAAGATTCTCGTCGAGGCGTACACGCACCGGGCAAAAGCAAAGACGCCGATCACGGACGATGCCCAACTTGTCGAGTCTTTGGGAGAACCGGTGTCCCTCGTGACCAGTGACACGACAAATATCAAGATCACGACGCGAAAGGACATACTTCTCGCGAGCGCGATTCTGAAGAGCCGCCCCAAGCCGAAAAGTGAAGGGTTCATTCATCCATTCGCGGAAGACCGCATGTGGGAGAGCTAGAGACGCGTGACACTACACCCAAATGAACGTCGTCAAGACGAGCGTCGATATTTCAAAACGACGGTGATTTGCTCCATCGGCCCGCGCGGGAGCGAGCGAACACTGTTTGGGCAGGTCGTGAATATCTCTGCTTGGGGTGTTCAAATCCTCTGCAAGGGAGACATTCAGTCAGGTGAAGAACTTGACTTGACGTTTATGAATGAAAGGCGTGAAACCATCGCCGAGATTCATGCCAGGGTCGTATGGCATCATCAAGAAGGGCCGGGCGCCTTTCGCATCGGCGTGCGGCTCGACCGCGAGTTGACGTATGAGGAAATCGCTTCGATTGCCTGAGATCGTCCTGCCTACCTGACTGACGAAGCGTCGCTGCCACGAGCAAGTCGAGATGGGTGTTCTGCCTCCTTTGGATTGACCTTTCCGCTCATCGCATGCAGGACTCGACGCGAGTTTTCCTCCGCTCCCGTTTTCGTCAAATGGTACCTCGAGTCAAAGAAGGCTGAGTCATCTTGTGCCATATCTGCCGGATGCCAAAGGACGTCAAATCGAAGACGCTCGCGAAGGGTTTGGTCCAGCCAAACGAGTCGTTCCTCACCACGAGCGATTACTTCATTTGGCATAGGAGGATACCCTAGATAGAGGGTCGCGGCTTTCGAAACGCAACGTTCATTCAGTTCATTAAGTTCGTTGATGATTTCTCCGAGGCCGGGAAAGCTGAGAGGAGGGTAATCGTTGCCTGTGGAATGGAACTTCGACATCTCATCATGCACGAAATCCGCTCGTGAGTTGAACGCATCTAACTTCATCGTCCCACTCGATGGCTCAGCGCCGGTGCTCCAGCCGTTGAGACCCGCATTCGCAAGTGCGGACAATAAACAGAGCCCCTGATCTCCTAGGTAGGCCCAATCGCGTAGGCTGTAATGTTTCAACTCCGACGGGTCGATGCATGCCATCGTGAGTAAGTCGAGCGACGGCAAATAGCCGTAATAGTGCTCATACTCAAGCACGACGACCACAATGTCCCCTTCCTTCACGGCCGAGGCGGCCTGATTCAAAATGAAGTCCTTCGCAAGTCCGGCA
The DNA here is from genome assembly GCA_019748235.1 of bacterium. Classification (GTDB taxonomy): domain Bacteria; phylum Planctomycetota; class Planctomycetia; order Kolteriales; family Kolteriaceae; genus JAIEPU01. Next base: position 5,478 of record JAIEPU010000074.1, on the reverse strand, counting down.
TGCAGCCCGAGATTGATCACCGGGCGATGAAACACGCTTTCCAAAAACTCCGAGCGAATTCCAAAAGCAACATTTGATCCCCCCACGAACAGAACCCGCGGACCGGGCGTGTCTGTCGTGAGCGACTCTTTTAGTATTCCACCGCGCAAATAGTGCGACTCGTTTCGCCAACCAGACCAGAGCGCAATTAGCACCAATAGCTGCAAGCTGAGGAAAGCGGAAACCTTCAACACGAATCGTTTCACGTCACCATCCTCAGAACTGAAAGTAAATAAACGAGCCGGTTCGTTCCTGGTTCGTCATCAAAATCGCCGTCCAAAAGATCGCGGTGAATGCCGCCCATCGAACGGGGAGCCACAGGCGTGCCAGAAGCGGATTCGCGAACGGATGCGGGTATAGCCGGGTGAACCACTCAATTGTGAAAAATCCAACGAGAAGCCATAACAGCCTCAGTTGATCACCTGAATAGAGAGTCGCCATTTCGTGCCAGTACGTACCGTTGAATGATTCTGTCACCATCCGAGTCAGGATGTCGATCGACGAGTCAAGCGTGGGGGCGCGGAAGAAAACCCATGTGATTGAGATTAGAAGGAAAGTGACAAACATTGACGCGATGCTTTTCGGCGTGGGAAATGAGGATTCTCCCCCCGCGAATTCCTTTGATCGTTTCGTGTTCAACCGTGGTAACAACGTCTGCGGAAGAATGAAGAGACCGTTGAGAAGCCCCCAGATCAAAAAGTTCCAAGACGCGCCGTGCCAGAGTCCGCTGAGCCCGAAGGTGATGAGGATGTTTGTCGCCTGAGCGCTACGGCTCACGCGATTTCCACCGAGTGGAATGTAGACATAGTCGCGAAACCAGGTCGACAGTGAAATGTGCCAGCGTCTCCAGAACTCAGCGACACTTCGGGAAAAGTAAGGATGTGCAAAATTTTGCATGAGGCGGATGCCGAAAAGTTTGGCAGTTCCGATCGCCATGTCCGAGTATGCCGAGAAGTCGCAGTAAATCTGGAAGGCGAATGCGATCGTGGCAATGATAAGAGTCGGGCCGTGATGGGCAGATGAGTCTGCATAGACATGATCAACGATTAGACCGAGCCGATCGGCCAGGATTAGCTTCTTGCAGAAGCCCCATAGAAACTGCCGACAACCATCGGCCGCTTCCTCATAGTCGAAAGCTCTCTTCGTTTGAAACTGAGGCAATAGGTTCGTGGCACGTTCAATGGGTCCCGCCACCAACTGTGGGAAGAATGAAACGAATGCAAGGTAGTTGATCGGATTTCGCTCTGCTTTCAAATGCCCACGATAAATGTCGATGGTGTAGCTGAGCGTTTGGAACGTATAGAAGCTGATTCCCACCGGAAGAATGATTCGAAGTTCGACCCACGAGGCATGCCACCCGATAACGTTGAGCAGTCGGGCGAAGCTGTCCGCGAAGAAATTGAAATACTTGAAGAATCCGAGCAATCCGAGATTCGCGGATAGACTGAGAACGAGTAATAGGCGTCGGTAGCGAAGATCGGTAGTCGATGAGATGGCGAGCCCGAGCAGAAAGTCGACAAGACTGGCACCAGCCATGAGTAAGCAAAATCGCCAATCCCACCATCCGTAAAAAATGTAGCTGGCGACGACGATGAGAAGGTTCCGCGCAAGCTGACGGGGAAGCGACCAATAGGTCGCGAACACCAGCATCAAGAAGACCGCGAAGGTCAATGTGATGAACGTCAACGAAACTCACTCCCGTTCAATCAAAGGAGAGCGGGTAGCTTCCTTTGTGCGGGATTCCGTACCTGAGGCATCCGAACCGGTCAAGTAGCCTCATCGAGAGAGACTGGAAAGTGAAAAAAGGTGACAGAGCGAGATGAATCTACCCGGCAAACCTCATGGAAAATCGACTTCCACCCATCTCATTTGCGGGATGGGTGACGATTGGTCGGGCGGTTTAGGGGGAATGAATGGTTCTGCCTATTTGAGCTGACTCCTGGTTGTTAAGGCTTCGGAGGTTCCTTGGCTTTGATCTGTTGAGCTTCCTCGAATCGAAGGATCTCCTCCACGTCCGAAACGAATTGTGGGTCCTTCTCTCGTAGCTTCTTCACGAAGATCTCCGCTTTCGGATCGGGACACTTTAACGCGTAACGAGTGATGGCGCGCTTAATCACTTGGACGCCGAACTTCGGATCCTCGAAAAGAGGAAGGATAACGTCGGTCGCGGTCCAAATCTGATTCCGGCGATACTCGTCAATGACCAAGTCCGAGATATCGGGGATCTGAATCGCCGACTGCATTTTCGCGAAGAGCTGATCCTTGGAAACTTCCGGCATGTCCGATGCCAAAAACTTCACCGTTCGAAGCGCCGAGTAACGATAGTTGAAGTCGTTCTCCGGATTGACGAGGACTTTGATCACGTATTCGGGACCATTCTTCGGATCAAGGACGCACAGCCCCCCAAGTAAACCGTCGACCCCGCTGATAGGTCGTCTCTTTGGATCTTCGAGGATGGCTTGAAGGACGGCCCGGTCACTCGCACGGCCGCAGATGCCAAGGAGTAGCCCATAGAGTCCAATGCGGTAGGGCTCAGTCTTGGGGTTGTCGAGCCATTTGATGATCGTGTCGGGATTAAACGCTGATGAGGCGGTTTTCACTTCCTTGTAAGGTGCGAGAGCGAATTCCGAGTACGCGTCATTCGAAATGATCTGGTCTTTGTTGTCGAGATATTTGAAGAAATACGCAATTCGGTCAGCGGGCGGCTTCTTTCGATGGTCGACTGCTCCAGCCAAGTAATCGGCGAGGTCGTCGGAATCGACCGGCGTCGCGCGGTAGGGATCAACGACTCCATCCGCGACAATGGCGTAGACCAGGAATCTCACCTTGTCCTTCTCAGCCGCCGGCAAATAGCGAGGGAGGACAATGTCGGCTTTCTTTTCAACCGCAGGGTTCGATTTCAGCACGCGCAGAAGATGAGCCTTCGTTTCGCCGTCTGGTCCCCCAGGCGTCGCATTGGTGATGGGTTTCGAATCGGAAAGCTCGGCGATAAATGCGACGTCGGCTTCCTCGACCGCTTGCATCATCGTCTGGCCGGTGGCGCTGCAGAAAGGGCATCCCCAGACTTCATTGACATAAAGTCCTGAGGTAAGCAGGAGGACCGATGCGATGCCGAAAGAAATGCCGACCCGAAATCGCCTCATCAATGACTCCGATCCCTGTTCTGACATCTCGTCCCTATTCGCTACGCCTGAAATCAATTTAGGCGTTAACACGTAATGAAACAATTCCGACCCGACTCCGCTATTTTGCCGTAAAACGAAGTCTATTGCTCGCGCGAAGCGAACCTCCGACGAAAACGGTCGGTCCCTCTCGTTTTCACCGACCATTAAGGGCAGGGGAGGGGGGAGTACGTCATTGGGACGCGAACTTCCTATAACGCTCGCTTTCAGAGAGGCGTTTGGCATGGCAAAACTGGGTGTCAATATCGACCACGTTGCCACGGTCCGGCAAGCGCGGCGCGGTCGAGAGCCCGATCCCGTTTGGGCGGCGGCTCAGGCCGAGCTCGCCGGAGCCGACGGAATCACGCTCCATCTACGCGAAGATCGAAGGCATATTCAAGACCGAGATGCCCGCGTGCTGCGTGAAACCGTACAGATCAAGTACAACCTGGAAATGGCCGCGACTGAAGAGATGGTTTCGATCGCCATCAGTCTTCATGCAGATCAGGTAACGCTCGTGCCGGAGAAGCGAGAGGAGATCACCACGGAGGGAGGTCTCGATATCATCGGTAATCAGAAACGAATTGCCGACGTGACGAGGCGGTTGCAAGAATCTGGTATTGAAGTGAGTCTGTTCATCGATCCCGTTATCGAGCAGGTCGAAGCAAGCAAAGCATGTGAGGCCGACGGAGTGGAATTGCATACGGGGTGTTATGCGAACGCGATCAAAGACGAGATGCTAGCCGAGGAATTGGAAAAGCTGGTCTTGTCCGGGCGTCGGACGCGCGATCTGGGAATGAAGCTGCATGCCGGGCATGGGCTCAATTATCTGAATGTCATTCCGGTCGCTCGTATCGAAGGAATCGAGGAATTGAACATCGGGCATAGCATCATCAGCCGCGCAATCTTCGTCGGCATCGGTGAGGCGGTCCGCGAGATGAAGCGATTGATCACGATTTAATTCATGGCTTGCAACACTTCGCAAGCAGAGGAAAAACAGAAAGTCTTCGAGGGAGTAGCACGATGGCGGCACGTAAGGGTGAAATCTTCGCGGGTGTGACGGTGGCAATCATCACCCCATTTAAGACTGACGAAAGTGTCGACTACGCCGCACTCAAACGAATCGTTGACTTTCATGTCGAACAGGGGACAGATGCTCTTGCACCTGTCGGGACGACCGGTGAATCACCGACACTCGATCATGACGAACATCGTAAAGTCATCGAGACCGTCGTCGCGCATGCCGCGGGACGAATCAAGGTCATGGCCGGTACAGGATCGAACTCCACTAAGGAGGCGCTCGAACTGACTCAGTTCGCGAAGGATGTCGGCGCCGACGGAGCGTTGATCGTTGGACCTTACTATAACAAGCCGACACAAGAGGGTTATCGCCGACATTACCTGGCGATTGCCGATGCCGTCGAGTTACCTCAGGTCATCTATAACATCCCCGGTCGGACCGCCTCTGTCATTAATCCAGAGACATTGATCCATTTGGGCGAGCATCCAAATATCGTTGCCGTGAAAGAAGCGACTGGTTCAATGGATTTTGCTTCGCAGCTCGTCGGCAGCTCCCGGTTGTCGGTTCTTAGCGGCGACGACAGCATGACGCTTCCGGTCCTTGCGGTCGGCGGATCGGGAATCGTCTCGGTGGTGGGGAACATTGTCCCCAAAGATCTTCAGGCGGTAGTCAATCACTTCAAGGCGGGCCGAATCGCAGAAGCTCAGGCCGCCCATCACAAGCTATTCTCACTTTGCAAATCTCTCTTGACGCTTGCCACAAATCCGATTCCGATCAAGGCGGCGATGAAAATCCTTGGCAAAGACACAGGGGTTCTTCGCCTGCCGATGACTCCCTTGGATGCGGGTGAAGAGACCAAACTTCGCCGCATCCTGTCTGAGTACGGGCTATGCTGACCTTGTGGTCTGCCCCTCTGCGGTGAAGTATTCTCTCTTTGAGACTCACCGCAGACCCGTCGCCGAGCAATCAGATTCATGGGCCGGGCCACAACTTCTTTTGGCGGTTCGACATTGGTTCCATTCGCAAACTGTTGCAATCAGTCATGACGCGAATGAACTCGAGTCGAGGTCGCCAATAGCCGGAAGCGAAAGAAGAGGAACGGCCCCGTGAGCATGTCATGCGTTTTGTTCGAGGACTCATTCGCCGATCGGCTTCAACCCATCAATCTGGCCCGCCCGTCATGTGCCATCACATGCGGAGCCACTAATCTCGCACAGATTGTCTCTGAACTGGGAATGCCCGTTCACTTTCATGTTC
>JAIEPU010000148.1 GCA_019748235.1 bacterium | reverse complement strand
CACCGCCACAGAAATCCCTCTCATCCGTCGCTTCATCGCTCGCCGATTGACGCAGCAGCTAGCCACCAACGACAAAGCTCTCGACTCGCTCCTCGCGGCATTCAACAAACTGACGGCGGGTCAATCGCAACGTGATGTCTTATCGGGCATCGCAGAAGGTTTGCGTGGAGTTCGAAAGGCGCCGCTCCCCGCGTCATGGGCCAAACTCCAGGCAAGAGTTCAAGAGGGCAAGGATACGGAGTCCCTTCAGCTCGCCCGAGAGATCGCCGTCGTTTTCGGAGACGGACTGGCAATCGATGAACTACGAAAGCTTGTCTCGAATACGGAAGCGGATCTTGCTGCTCGGCAATCCGCCGTTCGATCTCTGTCCGAAGCACAGGCGGAAGGAATTCTGCCCATGTTGCAAGCGCTGCTGGGTGATGTGGATCTCGGAGCGGATGCAGCACGGGGAATGGCTTATTTCGACGACGTTCCCACCGCGAAATTTGTCGTCGAGCGGCTGGGAGGAATTTTGCCCACGACACGTGCTGCCGCTATTGAGACCCTTGTCGCTCGACCCTCGTCGGCACAAATCCTGGTCGAAGCGATCGATAAGGGCATACTCGCGCGCGACCTGATCTCCGTCGTGCAGATTCGGCAAATGCAAAGTTTCGGCAATAAGGTGCTCAATGATCAGCTCATGCGGATTTGGCCTGAACTCAGACCGATCAGTGCGAGTAAGAGAATGCAGATCGATCAACTGAAAGAGGCGATCATCGACGGAGATTTCGGCAAGCCTAACCCCGTTGCCGGTCGAGTGGTTTGGGAAAAAACATGCGCGAAGTGCCATATCCTCTTCGGTGCCGGCGGAAAGGTTGGTCCTGATCTCACCGGCTCACAGCGAAGTAACCTCGACTTCGTCCTCGAGAACATTGTCGACCCAAGCGCCACTCTTGCTCCTAGTTTTCGGATGAGCACCATCCTTCTTAATGACGGTCGTGTCATTAATGGCATTGTCCTCGCGAAGACGGAGCAGAATTGGGAGATCCAGACCGCAACCGACAAAGTCACCATCGGTGCCGACGAGATCGAAGAATCTCGGGACACTAATCAATCACTTATGCCCGAAGGGTTGCTTGACGTCTTGAAAAATGAGGAGACTCGTGACCTTATTGCCTACGTGATGTCACCGACTCCAGTCAACGCGGCCGAAACGCCAAAGGATGACATGTCACAACTCAAAGAAATGCTTCTCGATCTTCATCTTCTCGAGCCGATCTGGTCTTCTCCCGTCATTCACTCCGAAAGCATTTTGCCGATCAAGCGATCCGCAGACGGTGCTATCTCCGCCAAACTCCTATTCCCAGCGCAGGGCATCATCTTCGTTCGCTCCGCCAACAGAGAACATACACTCCGCCCGGATCAGGACTTCAAGTTCTCATTGGACGGTACAACGATCACCATTTCAGCCGGCGTGCCGATCCCATTCGTTGCCGAGGATGATCTTTATCCTCTCGCGTCGTCGGAGAAGGGTTACAAGCATCGTGCTGGGCATCCAGAGCAGAATATGCTCTACGGTGAAGGACATTGGTTTCACGACCGGCAGCTTGAAGTGACGTATCAACGAAAGCAGGGAAAGGTGGATTGGTCCGGGCCTATACCAACGCTTTCGGAAAAGGAGCTTCCGCGCACCTTCGCTCGGCTTCGCGCCAAAGAGCCGATCATGATCGGGGTGAGCGGTGACAGCATCACTCAGGGATATAATGCTTCCGGTTACACCGACGCTCCGCCCCACATGCCTCCTTATCCGAATCTCGTCGCGGCACAACTCTCCGCCAGCTTTGGAGGGCCAGTCACACTGCGCAACCGCGCAATCGCAGGCTGGAGTATTGCCAACGGCATTGCCGATCTTGAAAAGCTCCTCGCGGAAAAGCCGCATCTCATCATCGTCGCCTATGGAATGAACGATGTCGGCCGTCGCGATCCAGAGTGGTTCCGCGGCCAGATCGAAACGTTCATCAAGCGTGTGCACGAATCTGATCCATCGATCGAGATGATCCTCGTCTCACCGATGCTCGGCAATCCGGAATGGATTCACACGCCTCGCGAAATGTTCCCCAAATATCGTGACGTGCTCGCTTCATTCGTCGGGCCGGGAATCGCATTTGCGGACGTGACCGGGGTGTGGGAGGAGCTAGTGAAGACGAAGAGCATTCTCGACATGATCGGGAATGGATTGAATCATCCCAACGATTTCGGCCATCGCCTCTATGCGCAAACGATTCTTGGACTGTTCATCTCACCTAGCCAGAAATAGGTTCATTCGACGAGTTGAGCAATTCGACCAGGCGAGCGGAAAACTCACTTCGTGGCATGACACGGTCGAATGCCGCCTGCCGTGCATCTCGAAGGCGCTCGACATCAACGTGGGAGCCGAACGCGATGAGCGTTGTCGGCGCCGGAAACTCTTGGCGCATCCGTTCGAGTTGTTCCCGGGAAGTTCCACCGGCATTCAAATCCACAATCACTTTCGATACGTCACTATTTCCGACCACGGATTCTCCCGTTTGAACCACTTTCGCAGTCAAGCCGAGCGCTTGAGCGGTCCCAGTTATCTTCGTCGAGAAAATCAGATCGCCGCAGACGACAACGACAGACATGCGCTTCACTCTCACGATTTTTTAAACGAAAAGGGGTGCCCGCCCTTCAATTCTAGGCGGACACCCCCATTTGTGCTTAGCCATTTCGCGAAGTCACGATTCGCTTTTTCGTCAATCGTGTTCGGACGACTAGCCCCAGCGAATCAGACCCGGCTCGAACTGTCGGGGCAATCGTGGATTACTCGGAGTGACGCGGACGGCAAAACCGTGTTGACCACTCGTTCGACAAGGAATTTCCCCGTCAAAGGAATAGATGCCTCCCGACGCCTTTTGCGTGCTCGACATCGCGATGACCTGCGCTCCGTTGATGTTGCCGGTCGCATCCACGGTGCCGTGATAAAGCTCGACCTTAACATCAGCGGGGGTAAGGTCGCCAAGCTGAAGATCAGCTCTCACTTTCAGCCGTTCACCGACCGCCAAACGGTGATCTTTAATCACGTCGACATTCGCCACGCGGACGCCGTCCCAACTTCCACGAACCTTATTGAGCCAGCGTGAAAGCTCGTTCGCCCCCGTCAAGCTGTTTGATGACAACTCCCCGTACTTCGACGAACAAGGAAGATAGAATCGCTCGGTGTACTCCTGAACCATTCGGTTCGTGTTGAACACCGGGCAAACGGTCATGATCGACCGCTTCATCCGCTTGATCCAACCTCTCGGCAATCCATCTTGTCCACGATCGTAAAAGAGCGGAACAATTTCCTTCTCGAGCAGATCATAGATTGCCCGGCTTTCGACCTCGTCTTGATAGTTGAGATCGGTGTATTCCTCACCAGATCCGATTGCCCAACCGTTGTCGCGGGCATAACCTTCGACCCACCAACCGTCGAGAATCGAGAAGTTGATGCTGCCGTTGGCCGGGCCCTTCATGCCGCTGGTACCGCTGGCTTCGAGAGGACGACGGGGATTGTTCAGCCACACATCGACGCCCTGAACCATGTAGCGAGCGACGTTCATGTCATAGTCTTCCAGGAAGACGACTCGCCGCTGGAACTCTTCGTTGCGCGACATGTGAACAATCTGTGCGATCAATTCCTTGCCGCCATGATCCTTCGGATGGGCCTTCCCCGCGAAGATGATCTGGAGCGGCCGCTTCGAATCGTTGACGATCTCCGCCAATCGCTTGACGTCGCGGAAAATGAGGGCCGCGCGCTTGTACGTCGCGAATCGGCGAGCGAATCCGATCGTCAGCGCATCAGGATCAAGCACTTCCTCGGCCGTCTGAATCTCCGAGGTGGGCGCGCCGCGTGACTGAAGCTGCTGCACGAGCCGGCGCCGACAGAATGCAACGAGCCGTTCACGACGTCGTTCATGTGTTCGCCAGAGTTCTGAGTCCGGAATGTGCTCGACGCGCTGCCAGATCGAATGGTCACCCGGCTTTTCGCCCCAATCGGGACCCAGGTATCGATCGTAAAGAGCGCTCATTTCACTGCAAAGGAAGCTCTTCGTATGCGTTCCGTTCGTGATGGAACGAATCGGCACGTCCGATTCCGGCAGATCCGGCCAAATCTTCTTCCACATCCGGCGAGAAACTTTGCCGTGCAACTTGCTGACGCCGTTGGAGAAATTCGCGAACTTGATCGCGAGAACCGTCATGCAGAACGGTTCGTTCTTGTCCTGCGCATTCTGGCGACCCAGACCGAGGAAACGGTCCTTGTCGATTCCCAGCCGGTGATAGTACGGCGAGAGGTACTGATCCACGAGGTAAGGGGGGAACATATCGTTCCCCGCTTCGACCGGGGTGTGCGTGGTGAAGACGCATCCCGCCGCGACGACTTCCTTCGCGGTATCAAAGTCGACACTATGACGCTCCATGGTCGTGATCGTTCGTTCGATCGCGAGAAACGCCGAGTGCCCTTCGTTCATGTGACAGATAGTGGGTTCGATCCCTAAGAGACGGATAGCGCGAAGTCCGCCGATGCCCAGCATCAACTCTTGGCGAACGCGCATGTCCTGATCGCCGCCGTAGAGTTGAGCGGTGATCTCACGATCCTCGACACTGTTCTCTGGGACGTTGCAATCGAGCAGATAGAGAGAGGCACGGCCAATCGGAACTCGCCAAATCTGAGCGTAGACCGTGCGGCCTGGGTATTCGACCCCGACCTTGATCGGTGTTCCCTTGGCATCGACCTGAAGGTCGAGCGGCATCGTGAAAAAGTCGTTCTCGGGGTACCGCTCCTGCTGCCAACCGTCGGCATTCAAATACTGGCGGAAGTAGCCCTGCTGATAAGCGAGGCCGACACCGATCAACGGTACGCCAAGTTCGCTGACGCTTTTCAAATGATCGCCGGCCAAAATGCCGAGACCACCGGAATAGATCGGCAAACTCTCATGGAGCCCAAATTCAGCTGAGAAGTATGCGATCTGAATTTTTTCGTCCGGGTAGTGATCGGTGAACCACGGCTTCGCGCGCAAATAGTTTTCAAAAGCTGTGGCGACGCGATCCATGTGCGCGAGGAAGCCGGCGTCTTCCGCCACTTCATCAAGACGTGATTGATCGATGCTGCCGATCAACTTGACCGGGTTGTGACCACACGCCGAATACAACTCTTCGTCAAGCCGACGAAAGAGGGCGATTGCATCGGGGTTCCAGCTCCACCACACATTGCGAGCTAATCGCTCGAGCGGTGCCAGTCTTTCGGGAATGCTCGGGTGGATGGTGAATCGTCGTACCTGCATCATGCTCGGTAGTAGCTCCTTGGCGCGGTTGGACAGGTTACGGTTGGCGACCGTGAGCTTTGCGACCTGAAGGTCTCCAGGCTATCTCGCCCTTGTATTATGCTCAAGCATGAAAGCAATGCTTTCTCCTGGCAACGTTTTTGTAATTGCTCCACATTCTCTCATCGGAATGACCATAAAAATCGGAACAGACTTCTCCACTTCTCTGATCCCAGCAGCCGTGCAAATCGATGGCTCCGGTGAATGCAAGTCACGTAGACGTAATGTCGTTGGTTCCTTTGACGCGCGATGCCGCACAACCGAATTTGTGATTAGAATTGACTCTGGTAGGGCAATCGCTGCCTCCTCCAGGGAATCATTCGTGCGATTTAATATCTGATCGTGGGGAATGCCATCTGCCAAAGATTTCGAAAACGGGGAACCATGAACGACCTTCATCATCGAGCGGCTGACTTCTTCGCCACGCTTCAAGAGCGCATTTGTGAAGGTTTGGCGGAGGTCGAACACACCCCCTTCCGCGAGGATCGCTGGACGCACGAACAAGAGGGGGGTGGTCGAACTCGGGTACTCGAAGGTGGAACCGTCTTCGAAAAAGCGGGAGTGAATTTCTCCCGCATCGTCGCCAAATTCAGCCCGGAGTTCGCCGCTCAGATCCCCGGCGAAGGTCTCGAATTCTCAGCAACTGGGATTTCACTCGTCCTTCATCCTTGGAACCCCCATGTTCCGACGGTGCACGCCAATTTCCGGTTTTTGACTCGAGGCGATTCAAAACAATGGTTCGGCGGAGGAGCAGACCTTACCCCCTACTATCTTTATCTTGAGGATGCGGTTCACTTTCATCAGGTTTGGAAGACCGCTTGCGAGCGTCATCCCGAAATTGCCGACTATCCTCGACTAAAGAAATGGTGTGATGAGTATTTCTTTCTCAAGCACCGCAAGGAAACGCGAGGTATCGGAGGGATATTCTTCGACTACTTCGAGAACGAGGCGGAAAAGACGTTCGACTTTGTCCGAGACGCGGGGGAACAATTCGTCGAGGCGTATCTTCCCATCGTGAAGAAACGGCTATCGACGAAATACACCGAGGAAGAACGAAACTTCCAACTCTATCGCCGCGGTCGCTATGTCGAATTCAATCTGGTCTACGACCGAGGAACGGTCTTTGGCCTTAAAACTGGAGGACGCATCGAATCGATTCTCATGTCGCTCCCGACCACCGCCAAGTGGATTTATGACTGGAACCCGACGCCCGGCTCACGAGAGGCGGAGCTATATGATGTCATCACCCAACCGCGCGATTGGGTCTAGGACACCCGGCGAAAACAAGTTTAGGCAGTGATCGGATCTTCCGGCGTCTCCGATTCAGACCTCCGGCTGACGATGATCTCTGTGAAGTAGGTGTCGATGATGAGCTGGCAGACGTGATAGAAGAGGACCGGCACAATCGCGAGCGGCACGTGCGAATAGAACTGATCGACGAGCAGCGCCGCCACGGGTAAAGTCTTCTGGCTTCCCGCAATCCCCACAGCCACGGCATCGGCCGGTCCAAATAACTGGATTGCCCCGAAGTAGCCCGCCAACAGCAAGATGAGATGAACGCCCGAGCAAATGAGCGCTACCTCCACCAACTCAAAGGCGCTCCATGCCTGCGCCCCTTCTCCCTCGGCGGAGAGTCGTGTATTCGTATCGACTGCGGACTTAACAATGATGAGTAGTACGCAAAGTCGGCAGATAAGACTGATAATCGATTTCCGCTTATCCGCCGCCCGTCCGATTGCTGGCACCGCGCGAATCGACTGCGCGATGATGATCGGTACCACCACGTAGACCACGAGCTGGGTCATCATCTTTCCGGTGTCGAACTCAACCTCGGTTCCGGTTAAGAATGCCAGCCAACTCGCGGTTCCGATGAAAACGGTACTGTTGGTGAGCATCGTCATCATCAGCGCGATTGCCTGGTTGCCCCCTCCCATCCCGGTCCAAACCGAAGCGGACGCCAATGTGCAAGGCACGCAGCAGATGACGATCAACCCCTCTCGATATTGAAGAGGGAGGAAATAGGTGCCAACGAGGTATCCGACGATGGGAGCGAGTCCCCAGGTGACTACCAGCGCGGTTAACACGGGCCCGGGCCGACGAATTGCTTCCCAAAGCCGGCTCGTCGCGAGCGATATCGACATGAAGAAGAGACCGACTGCTGAGATGTAACGAATGTCGGCGTATGAGAACACATTTCGGGAAAACTCAGGAGCACGAATGGCGAGGATGATGCCGATCATCGCGGCAATGAAAAACCATCGCTTCAGCAAATAGTCACGAATCAAGCGTCTCTTACCTCACCACGATTGCTTTCACGATCACGCATCGCACGTCTCAAACTCAATAGAGCCGATCAGACACGAGGTTCCTGCTGGGAGATACAGTGGAAGGACCCTCCTCCCAGCAAAATATCGAGCGACGGTTGTCCGATCACACGTCGATCTGGGAAGATCTTCGACAAGATGTTGATTGATTGTTCGTCCGTGTCAAAGCCGTAAGTGGGCACGATCACCAAGTGATTCGCGAGAATGAAATTTGCATGGGAAGGAGACATCGACTCCCCCGAGTCGACGATCGGAGGCGGAAGTGGAATCGTCGTTACCCGCAGAGGCTTTCCTTGAACGTCGTTCGACGATTTGAGGATCTCGAGGTTCTCATGCGTCGAATCGTAATCTGGATGAGCCTTATCTTCCGCGAGCACCGCAACGATGTGATTTGGCGCGACGAAGCGGGCCAAATTGTCGATGTGGCCATCGGTATGGTCATTGCAAAGGCCGTCCTTCAGCCAAATCACCTTTTCGCCGCAGAAAAAATCGATCAGGTAGGGTTCGAGGTCCGCGCGAGTCTTACTGCCGTTCCGATTCGGGTTGAGGAGGCACTGCTCACTCGTCATGAGTAGCCCCTGTCCGTTATTCTCGATAGAACCACCCTCGAGGATGATTCCCGGCTCGACGCATTCAATGCCAAAATGTTTGGCGATGTGTTGCGGCACCACGTCGTCCTGATCGTAGGGACCGAACTTGTCTCCCCAGCCGTTGAAGCCCCAATCGACAATCAACTTTTTGCCGTTCGCATGGGTGAGGAAAATCGGACCGTTATCGCGCATCCAGCAATCGTCGTACGGGAGCGTAAAGAACTGAATGTTCTCCATCCGTGCTGCGCGACCGGAGAGCAAATCGACGGCGTGCCCCCTGGATTCCTCATCTCGAATCAAAAGCCGCACGATTTCGGATTGGGATAACGATCCAACAAGTCGAATGTACGATTCTTCAACACCGGGAAAATTGCCCGGCCAAAGCTCGGCAATATCGGACCACGCCAGCCACACCGCCTCTTGCGGTTCCCACTCGGCCGGCATTCGAAAACCACGTTCTTTCGGACTGGGCATCTTCTCTTACCGATCAATGAAACGTTTGGTGATGTCTTGATACGCGTCAACCCGACGGTCACGAAGGAACGGCCATTGCCGGCGAGTCTCCGCAACCAGATCTCGATTGAGTTCGAACGAGACAATTTCCTCGCCGAGCCCAGCCTTCGCCACGATCTCTCCGCTGGGATCACAGGCAAACGACTGTCCCCAAAATTCGAGCGTCCCCTCCTCGCCGACCCGGTTCGGAGCGGCTACATAAACGCTATTGGCGATGGCGTGCCCACGCTGCACCGTCTCCCAAGCGCTATGCTGTGTGTGCCCGATCGCTTCCTTCTCCGACTTGAGCCAACCGATCGCCGTCGGATAGAAGAGGATCTCAGCCCCCTGCAGCGCGGTGAGCCTCGCTCCCTCTGGATACCATTGATCCCAACAGATTAAGACCCCGATACGGGCATATCGAGTGTCGAAGGCCTTGAACCCGATATCTCCCGGCGTGAAGTAATACTTCTCGTAAAAGTGGGGATCGTGCGGAATATGCATCTTGCGATAGAAGCCCGCGATGCTTCCGTCCGCATCCAGAATGACCGCGCTATTGTGATAGAGTCCGGCCGCACGCTTCTCAAAGAATGGAACGATGATGACGATGCCACGCTCACGAGCGATTGGCTGAAAAGTATGAAGGCTCGGCCCTTCGAGCGGCTCTGCCAATTCGAAGAGGTCAATGTTCTCGTCGTGGCAAAAGTACTGGCTTGCGAAAAGTTCCTGCAAGCAAACAATTTGAGCCCCCTGATCCGCTGCCAAGTGAACTTGCTCGGCCGTTCGTTTGCGATTCACGGCAGGATCAACATCGGCGCGCATCTGCACGAGGGCGACGTTGACGCTGGAGGGCCCCCTTGCCACGCTCATTTCCAATCTCCTTTTGCCCACTGATAAAACAGCAACACATGACACGCGATCTATCTTCGCCATCACCTTTCGGTATTCGATCTCATGCGATTACAACGGATCGGCAATCTCTGTCGCGACTAACGGGGTCATTCCTAGGAATTCGATCACCCCATTGACGCTTCGCGCTGTGGAATGTCTCTAGGAGGATGGTTCCTCGGTCGCAAGAGCGAAGTCACATCGCTCATTTCAATCCGTCACGGTGGTCCGCCGCGCATTGAGAAAATATTAGTAGGACTGCACCCAGTGTTCGCAGATTTTACCGAGCAATTTCCCGACTTTCTGCCGCTCCTCGGTGGTGGAGAGATGCACGTAATTCACGTACAAGGCAAACACGAGGTTTCTATCTTTCGATGATTTGATGTACCCCGCCAATGCCTTACTCGTCAGGATACGGCGGTCGTTGAGCGAATCCTGCCACCAATACGTCCCCGTCTTCGCCCGGACACGTCCTACCGCGGGACTCCCCTTCTCCACCGCGTCCGCAAGCGTACCA
This sequence comes from bacterium, assembly GCA_019748235.1. Classification (GTDB taxonomy): domain Bacteria; phylum Planctomycetota; class Planctomycetia; order Kolteriales; family Kolteriaceae; genus JAIEPU01. The sequence goes on along the minus strand of JAIEPU010000148.1, from coordinate 21,106 downwards.
TCCACTCCCAACACAGGAAGGGCTCGCTCATAGGCCGCGAAGGATTTGTGCTTGGTCATTCCTCGAAGAAGCGCCACCGCGGCTTCGGGCGTCACTAGATCCGCGGGCGATCCACCCGCCCCACCACCGAACGAAATCGACTCGACATCAACACCCAGCGATGCCAAGACATCGTGCTCTTTTCTCAGCCCTCCCTCGATCGTCGGCTTTCCGGCGGCTAACCCCACCAAAATCGGCAACTCACTTGCATGAAGATTGTGACTCACCTTCAAGATGAGGCGGATGTTCTCTGAGAACGGAGGAGACTCAAGCACCGCCACTCGATCGGCTTCGGGAAGTGATCGAGGAATCTCATCGACGGATGGGTTTGCATCAAGCGCCGATGCTTTCGTTTTCACGCCCGCCCTGTTCAGGGCTTCGATGAAAAGTCCCCGCGCGAAGGATGCTGGATCATCGATTTCAACGATTCGTACCTGCGGCTTGGCCGGTTCGTTTTCGGGAGCAACGCGAATCTCTCCACGGACGACGATGCCACCCGATGGCGTGCGGTGGACATGGATCCGATCCTTTGCATCGCGCGACACGGTTTTCACACTCGCATCGACGCTTATTCGGGCCGATTTCGGTCTCCACGTCACCTCTGCTGGTTCACCATCCTTCTTCGGACGAACGACGATATCGATCACATTATCATTGATCGTGATGGCATTCACATGGCGTGGGCCGCTTCCGGTGCTTTCGCCCGGATCGAAGAGGCGTGTATCGACAAAGACTTCCCCATCGACAAATCGAATGCCGGAGGCGGCGACTTGTTTCGCGAGTGCATCAAGACCCGCCAATGGGTCAGGCTTCGTCAAGATCGCTTGTCCCTCGTAGGTGTGGTCAGCGTCGGTGAAAGCGATCTCGCCGGCCTCGGTCGTGCGTCCCCCCATGGTCGGATCGCCGCTTGCGACGAGGACAAGATCTCCCTTCAGCGAGCCGTCACCCTCGAGTGTGCCTCGTTTGAACACGGGTGTTTTAAATCGGTGGTCCGGTCCCAGCACTTCGAGCGCCGCCGCGGAACTGAAGAGCTTCGTCGTCGACGCGGGAACATAAAGCTTTTGCGGTCCGTACGACTGCAAGACCTCGCCGGTTTCACGATCCGCGAGAAGTATCCCCCACTGCGACTGTTTGAATTCCGGTCGGTTGATGATTTCCGCCACGGCTGGGAGTAGCTGAGCTTCCTCTCCCCTTAATGAAGGCAAAATCGTGACAAGGAAGAAGAAGGTGGATAACCCGAATCTCATCGAATCGTTTCCCGAAGATGGCTGACATGGAAGGTTTGTTGGCGTCAATGCCAACGGAACGTCAAGAATAACGTGACGCATCCAAAAGATGACATGAAAAGAGCGCCAATCAGGATGAACTGACGGCGCTCCGATGATTCAAATAAGAACTTGTTCTCCAGAATTCAGGCTCCACCGCTCCGGCATGAAACTGTCATCGGTGATCGACTGACGGCCTCACCCTCAGCGAAGCGTAATTCCCTTGAACTTATTCTGAACATCGTAGAGATGGAAAAGACCTCGATTGACGATCGTTTCCCCGGCTCCGACGGGTGAGGGAGAAACAGTTCCATCCGCCCCATATCCTCCTTCAGCCGCTGCCTCGATCGTGGGGAAGTACCACTGATAATCGTTGCAATAGCCGAAGAAAAGCGTGTGCGGCAAGCGGGCCCGCTCCTTCAGTCGAATCGAGTGATTGCAGAAGAACTCACCCGATCCACCGACGATCCCGAGTTCGCCGTTAATGAGAGCAACCGTCACACGGGGACGAACGCCGTCCTTGTACTCTTCCATGTAAAAGTCGACGAGTTCCTTAAAGAAGGCATTCGCGAAGACCGCTCGAATTACCCGATTCTTGTAGTCCACGCGAAGGTTCTTGAACTGGAACTCTTCTTCACGATACTTGATCGACGGATCCTTCGGCACCTGGGTCGTCATTCCCTTTGCAATCTTGATCACCTCTTCTCCCATCGAGGTACCATATCCCTTGTAGTCGAGCCCCCCTCGATCCGGAGACATGTCTCCCGCTGCCCCCTGAAGGAAAAGGCATACTCCGCCAAATTCCTCGACGACTCGCTTCTTCAGAAAGCCGGGGTAATCGGGAGAGTACATACAGATGTCGGCATCGATCGACGTCGGATGGGCGGCAAAGTTCACCGCGATCGCAATTACCTTTCCATTCAGATCATCCACTCGAATCACACCGAGCTCACGATCGACGGGAACCGGTTCGATATGACTCTGGCGATTTCGATTCCGGTTTGGGACCTTAGGCTGCTCGATCGCCCACTTCGCGGGAACCTTTTTCTTCTCGGCCGTGACGATGGCCTCGATGATGCCGTTCTCAAACTTCCGCTGATAGGGATTCTCTTTGCTCGGAACGTCCGACAACTCGACACATGCACCATGGTGGGTGTGAGAGCCGACAATGAAGAGATAATCGACGCCCGCTTGCTCTTCGACCGCCTTGCGAATTCTGGCGAATGATTCGCGCACCGGCGGCCGCCCCATATCGAGCCCGACCATCGCTAGCTTCTCATCGCCAATCGCAAGGACGAGCGCATTCGCCTCGAGCGGTTCGAGAACTCCTTCGGCAGGCTTGTCGTGGCGTGCACCATATCCCCACATCGGTATTCCGACGGGAGGTGTGATATCGACGGTATGTGCCCCCGCCATGAAGACCGGTGCCTCATCGGCGCCGAACGCGACCGAGGACACCATCACGAACAAGGCAAGACTAACGATCCAACGTCCCATGGAACATACTTCTCCCAACTCGAGTTCCCCACTTTGATTCAGGTCTTTAGGCGTGAGCGACGATCAGCCGTTAACAAGGTCAGGCGCTGCCGTAAACTCTCTCAAACCAAGACGAGGTAAATAAAAAGGCACACGCTCAAGGAGATCGTCGCGACGATCACATGTCTTACCGTGATCGCCGATAAAAAGTTTCGGCTCGACTTTCTCTTGTCTCTCGCCCCTTGGTGACATACTCATGTCACCACTGGAATTCGCGTCAGAATGCATGGATTCGCGAATTCACGTCTCATCAGACGTTAACCCAATTTAACGCTCTGCCGCCAGTACTAAATCGGATTTAACTCAACCTAAGCCCTTCTGATAATCGCGTCTTACGACAAAGCCTGCTTGTATACCTTGGCGAACGCTAGGTCCCTCTCATAACCTGCGTCGGTTCCCAGGAACGACGAATGCCGAGATCACGCCCCCGTGTATTTCGTCATTGATTTCAAGGTTCCAACAGGAGGATTTGGCATGCTCTCCGCGTGCATCGTGGCTTCGCAACTTTTCGTCAGTCTGTTCACCGCAGTCGAAGTTAAATCGGATTATGCGGCAGCTTATGCCGAGGCACAAAGCAACTCGAAGATGCTCGTCGTGAATGTCGGCACGACCTATGACCTCGCATCGACGAACGATCGGTACGCCAAGGATTTTGTTTTCTGCCAAGTTGATAAAGACGCCTCGATCCAAGTGGACGGCAAAGACGTCAAAATTGCCGGACACCCGTCGTTCTCCGATATGGAAGGTTTGGGTATTGCCGTCATCGATTTGAAGAACGAGGGTCACAAAGGCCAAGTCGTCAGCGTTCTTCCGCTGCGACATACGACGGCTCATCAAGTTCAGGCGCTCTTCGATTTACCCGCCGGCACACTCACCCAGCGCACGCTGATCTGGGCGATGCGAGTTCACCCGGAAGCCCCGCAGAGTACCTATGGTGCGGCAGCTCCCGAGTTGATGGCTCACGCACAGAATCACTCGCAGGTTCAAGCGAACAGCAATAACCAGCACCACAATCTTCCTGTTGGCATCGCTTCGAGCGAGATCGTCGCTGAGTCGTGGCCCTGGAATCACAACGTTGTCGATGCCGCGATCGACATCGTCAACAGCTGGCGTCAGAGCCCCGGCCACTGGGGTGCCGCCCGCAGTTCATGGAGCAGCTATGGCTACGACATGAAGACCAACGGCAGCAAGTGGTTCGCGACCGGCGTCTTCCGCTAGTCGAATAGCAACAATGTTCGAATGAAGGCGGCGAGGTTATCTCGTCGCCTTTTTTCTTTTCATGTCGTTGACCGACCATTCCACTCTCTGCGCTCCGCCCTATTCTCCCCTACAATGATTTCGCATCGACATTTATTCCGAGGGAGCGAATTCATGCGGATCGTTAAACAAATCTGGTCGGGTTTCAGCAGTTGGTGGACGTTCGCCCTTCTCATCCTCCTCTCCGTTGCTGGTTTCATCTATGTCAATTCCGAGTACAACCGCATGGAAGCGGTGTTCGGCACCTCCGCGCGAAATGTCGGAACGCAAATGATGACCGCGCTGACCGCCGGAATGCTCTTCCTGTGGTTCATCATGAACTGTCATTTCACCTTGAAAACAAAAGGGATCGGCCTGATCTTCATCGCGCTTGTTGGGATCGGGGCGGCATCGAGCGTTCGCCGAATCGGATTCAATGGAAACAACGTCCCGGTCGTTGAATTTGCCTGGACCCCGACTCCTGAGCAACGTTTAGTCGAGGCCGGCATTATCATTCCTGAAGACGATGCCAAGCCGGCGGCTGTATCTTTGGATCCGGCAATTCTCGTTGGCTCGGCCTGCCCGAGCTTTCTCGGGCCCAATCACGACGGTTACGTTCAGGCATGTCGCTTTATACCGACCAAAGATTCGGCCCCTCCCAAGGAGAAGTGGCGGCATCCGATCGGCGGGGGCTACGCAGCTTTTGCGGTTGAGGGGGACCTGGCAGTCACCATCGAGCAACGAGGCCCGAAAGAGGTCGTCTCTGCCTACAAGGTTTCGACCGGCGAACCGTTGTGGACTCTCGGATATCCAGCTCTCTTTACCGAAGCGATGGGAGGCGATGGCCCCCGCGCGACTCCCACCATCGCGGGCAATCATGTCTTCGCTCTGGGAGCGACGGGGGAACTACATTGCATCGAACTTCTCACTGGCAAAGCGGTTTGGCACGTCAACATCTTGAACGATGCGGAGATTAAGAACATCACTTGGGGAATGAGCGGCTCCCCACTCGTCACCGATAAACTCGTCATCGTCAACCCCGGTGGAGATGACAAACATGATCGAGGCGTCATTGCGTACGATCGAGAGACAGGCAAAGTGGTATGGGCGAAAGGAAAGCATCCCGCTGCTTATGTCTCCCCCGCACTCGTCACGATCGAGGGCGTTCCACAAGTCATCCTTCAAAGCGCGGATATGCTCACGGGACAAGATCTAGCAACGGGTGAAGAGTTATGGCAGACGCCGTTCGCCCCCATGAACGGCATCGCCGTGGGACAGCCTCTTCTCCTGCCGGAGAATCATGTGTTCGTCTCCGCGAGTTACGGTGCCGGCTCAAAACTAGTGAAGATCACCAAAGACGATGACAAATGGAAAGTCGAACCCGTTTGGGATAACCAGTTTCTCCGTTGTAAATTCTCTAGTCCCATTTACGTCGATGGGTACATCTATGGCCTTGATGACGGGATTCTCGCTTGCCTGGATGCCAAGACCGGAAAGAGAAAATGGAAGGGGGGTCGTTATGGCCACGGGCAAATGCTGTACAGCGACAACCGGCTTTTCATTCAGGCGGAAGATGGCAATTTCGTGATTGTCGCGACCGATCCGAAGAAGCACCAGGAACTCTTGAAGTGGCAGTCGCTTCCTGGCATCAAGAATTGGAACGCCCCGACGCTAGCGGGAAACCGTCTCCTTGTTCGGAACCACTTTGAGATGGCTGCCTATGAATTGCCGTGCAGTGATAATGCTCCTGATTCCGTCGAGGTCACTCCGTCCTCCTAATCGCAGTGGCATGAATGGCACAGCAATGCGATGCTAATGCTTGAATAACAACTCGATGAGGAGAGAACAATGCCGAAACTGACGGTCGAAAGTGTGGGAGAATTTGAAGTTGAGCCCGAGAAACGCCTGGTACTGGCGCTGACCGACGAAGCGGGGGTCGATCAACTTCACGCGTGCGGCGGGAATGCCCGATGCACGACGTGTCGAGTTGAATTCGTTTCCGGCGAGCCCACGATGATCACCGAAGCTGAGCAGAATCTGCTGAAGGCAAGAGGTCTCGATGGTGTTCGTTTAAGCTGTCAAATACTGTGTAATCATGACATGACGGTTCGCATCATTAGCCGCCTTGCCGGAAGCGGGCGTGTCGATGCGGGCAAACGACCCGATGCCGCCATTCATCCTCAGCCCGTCGAATGGCGAAACAAGTAAATAGGCCTACCAAATTCGAATCGGCCGAGTTGAGATGATCTTAATTCGGCCGATCGAAGCATTCACCCTGAAACATGTTAGCTGGGACAAGCATCGCACGCGGCGATCTCTCGATAGTTGGGCCGATCCGCAGAAGTCTTGTGACGGAATTCACGCACTAATTTTCCCTTCCAGAGGAGAAATACTCCCGAAAGCTGCAGGGCGTCACCGGAAATGGGGCCGATCCCATGCCCCTTAATCAATCCGGCAACCAATCCCCGCCACCAGACCCTTATGCCAAGGAGCTGACTCCCCGTCCCACGGCGGAGTTCAAATGCCTTGTAGACCCGGCGAAACGGGTCACTGATGCGATGAACATCTGCCAAACCATATCGGCCGAGCATGAATTCCGCTTCGTCATCCGTCGACATATGAATGATCGCTAGTTGCGTTCCGAGCTTTTCAATCTCGGGTCGAAGTCTTCCTAAATCGGAAAGTGCCTCGCGACAAAAAGTGCAGCCGAAGTGGCGGAGAAATACCACCATTACCGGATTCGCCATCGAGATGCGCTCGAGACTCTCGCCGCGCTGATCCTTGACCCCTTCGATCGCCTCACTGATGCTCAAGGAAGCCTGCTGATCAGACGGAACAACCAACAGTCTTGCCAAGACCTGAATGAGGACAGCACTCCAGACGGCGTCGAAGACGACCGCGAACAACAAAGCTTTCCAATCGACAATGCCGAGTGGCATCACCGCCAGTCCCGCAATCGCGCCAGGTACTTTCAGCCCGATGACAAACAGCAGCATGAACCAATAGCGTCTAACGTCAATAGCCGCCACCGTGAAGCAAATAATCTCTATCACCAAGACGGCAAGCAGAAGCATCCGAAGCCAATCGGGCAGGACAATGCCAGTGGCGCCCGAGAAGACAGCTCCAAAGACGGCGGCGTGCATGGCCGCGCCAATTCCGCCTACCCATCGACCCTTCAGAAGTTGTTGATTCCGATGAGCCAGCAATAAGTCCGACGAAATTTGAACGTTTTGCCGATCGTTCGTTCTCGATTCCACCGTCTCAACTCCTGACGAATTTTGACCGTTTTGGCCTGATGTATACCATATTAGCCTCGTAACCCCCCTGTTTCACGACGTTTTGCATAATCCCGGCCGAACATTATTTTGAACGTTTTGAACCTTTTGCGATTGACCTCAGCGAGGACCGGTCCTATTAGTGGATTATCCGAGAGGGTGCTCAACCTTCTCCCTGCAATAGGTCGTGAGGAAAAGCAAATGATCGCACCAAGACGCACAGCGATGGCGGAGTCGTCGAAGAAGAAGTATTCCAATGTGGGAAAGACTTCTTCGAAACGAGAATCCCTTTGCGAAGCGATCTTGGAACAAGAATGCCAACAAGCCCTAGAAACGAGTGTTTCGTTCATTGCTCACCCTGACTTCAATCGGCCCAACGCCGATACGCTCCTCCTGAAGGGCTTGACCGATTTCAAGCCCGGAGCCGAGACGTTCGAGGAACTTCGCAATGTTCCCTTGCTCACGAAGGAGCAGGAACACACTCTTTTCCGGGCCATGAATTACTTGAAGCACCGTGCCGCGAAAATACAGCAGCGACTCCCTCGGGCACGTCATAAGGAGTTCCTCCTTGAAGAGATGAACCTTTCTCTTCGCCAGTCGGAGGAAGTCCGAAATTACATTCTTCGTGCGAATCTTCGCTTGGTTATTTCGATCGCCAAGAAGTACGTGAACGCGGCCAATACCTTTGATGAGCTTATCAGCGAAGGGAATCTCTCGCTGCTTCAAGCCGTCGAAAAGTTCGACGTCTCACGGGGAAATCGTTTTAGCACCTATGCGACTCGCGCGATTCGCAACAACCTCTATCACTATGTCTTCGACAAGCACAAGAGACGGCAGCAGGTCACACTCGCGGAAGATGAACTTCTGCAGACGACTCGAGATGAACGGGCGAATGAGACCGCGTGCGAACTCCGCCTGGACTACATTCGGCGATCTTTGGCGCGAATCATGAAAAGGCTAGACGCCCAAAAGCAATCGATCATCACCCAGCGATTCGGACTCAACGGAGAAGAGAATCCACCCACTCTCAAGGAATTGGCCCGTGACATGGGAGTCAGTCGCGAACGAGTCCGTCAAATCCAAGTTCGGGCGATGAAAGAACTCTTGCAGTTCGCGAATGAAGAGAAGATCGAACTACCGGACGATGATGTCCTATAAGCAGCCTCACGCCAGGTCGACGTGGTGCAAACCCTCGGCGAGGTGATACGCCCCGTTTTGGTATTTCGTCCGATGGATGACTGCCTTTTGTTCGTTCATATGCACGATGAGTGGCCGCGAGAGGGGCTGAAAACTTCCCGTATTCACCACAGTCATGTCGCGGCTCATCCACACGCCTGCCCGATGCGTATGGCCAATGAGGAACAACTTTGTGGATGGGCGATATCGGTGAGTGAATTCACGCGAGTAATGAACCACTCTGGACCAGTAACTTAGCGCATAAATAATTCGCCACGGTTTGATCGCGAATTTCGCCACCATCGACGATTGACCGATGAAACCCGAGGGGGTTTTGTGATCGTATAGAGCTGCGATCAGCTCAGTCTGCTTCGTGAGGAATAACTGGTGGTCGATGTCTGGGGGGTACGCCTCGTTCCGGAGAAGCCTCCTTCGCTCCTCTAGGACGGCAGGTGCTTCGCGCGACCAGGGAGCAACCGCATCGTGTAATCCATCTCCATGTGTCAGAAACACCCGGCCGTCGAAAAGATCGAGGTAATGCAAGCTTGATGCACGCGGGTCGTGATTCCCCGTGAGCATGAAAGGACGAACGCCCCGCGCGTGACAAAGATCGAGAAGCCGCAGCATCATCTGTCGAGCACGCTCACAACGCTCAAGATTGAGCTGCTCGAAAGTATCACCGTTGAAAATGGCTGTCTTCGCCGGGCCGAGAAGGGGAATGACCTCAGCGGGGTCTTTAATGAACGAAGCGGGATGCCCCAGATGCAAATCCGACAAAACGACAATCGGAGCCTCGATCGGTAATTCCCGGCTGGGCGGGATAGCGGTCATGAGCTTCATCCGTGAACAAGTTCATTACTCGAAACGCATTGCAGTGGCCGATTGCTCATCATATCCGGGGAGAACGATCCATCGCACGGATCGAGATCTCTTCCCGCTCGTCAACTAACAGGAGAGGCCAGAAGCGTTTGCCTCTGGCCTCGTTGTTTTCCCAATTTTCTCGATCGAATCGAATTTGATAACGACTAAATCGAAAAATGGAATTACTTAGGATCATTGCCTGAGGGGAACTTGCCGGCCTTGATCAGGTCGATGTACTTCTTCCCTTCGACCGGGCTATCCTTATCCTCGACCTTGCCGAGTGCTTCCTCGATCTTCTTCTGATCCTTGACCTTCGGTTCGCCCAGAGCGGTGCCGAAATCCTGGCCGTACTTCACACGCTTTTTCTTGTCCTTCTCGTGGCAGAAGTCACAGCTCGTCTTCGTGCCGGCCTTGTCGTAGTACTCCTTGTACTTCGTATCGAAGCCCTTCTTATACTCTGGTCGAGCTTCTGCTGTGCCGGATGGGCCAGTCAGCAACACGCCCACCACCAATGCCCACATCGACAGGGCTACTACCCCTGCCCGAGGAACCATGCGCATACAAACCTCCCAAATCCGGTGAGCCCCATGTCCACGGACGCTCCGTCGCGCCAGTTACCCTCCACGAGGCACCCTGACAAAAGATTGCACTTGCCAGAGATAGAACGATCCTGCCACGAAGCAAGCACCTCAATCAATCAAAAATCCATGATCCTTTTGCGGACTCACCCGGTACCATTACGGTTTCCCCTCAATGGAGTTGTTTGAGACTATGGACGATCCGTGTCCCGTGCTCTGTGCTGGCATCATCGTCGTGGATCATGTGGCCGCCCCAATCCACCATCTTCCCCAATCAGGAGAGTTGCTTCTCACGGACGATTGCCAACTCCACATCGGGGGGTGCGCGGCCAACGTCTCGATCGACCTTGCGAAGCTCGGTATCAAGAGCAAAGTCCTAGGGACGGTGGGATCTGATCTCTTTGGGACGTTCGCCGTCGAAACGCTGGAAAAATACGGGATCGAAACGTCAGGGATCGATCGATGTGAGAAGACCCCAACCAGCCAAACACTCGTGGTTAATGTCAGGGGAGATGATCGCCGATTCATTCATCTTCCTGGGGCGAATAACCTCTTCTCGGCAACGCGGATTTCTGAAACATCAGGCAACCCTCCCCGAGTCCTTTATGTGGGGGGAATGTTCCTGATGGATGGGCTTAAGGCCGCCGAACTTGCCACGGTCTTTCGCCGATTTCGAGAAAAAGGCACGATAACGGTTCTCGACGTCGTTACTCCGGGGCCGAAGGATTACCTTTCAGAGCTTTTCCTCCTTCTCCCCGAAACGGACTATTTCCTTCCGAATGAAGACGAAGCAAAACTGATGACGCGACTGATCACGCCGAAAGAACAAGCTCGAAAGTTTCATGACCTAGGTGCCCAGGCAGTCATTATCACTCGCGGAAGAGGTGGAGCCGCTTATCTCTCGGATCGAGACTTTTTGGAGGTTGGGACATTCCCAGTCGAGTACGTTGATGGAACCGGGGGTGGAGATGCCTTCGTCGCGGGCTTTATCGCGGGATTGCTCGCGGAGAAAAATCCGCTGGACTGCCTCACCTGGGGGAGCGCTCTGGGAGCTTCATGCGTTCGAAAAATGGGAGCGACTGAGGGAGTTTTTCATGGTGACGAACTAGCAAGATTTCTTGGCGAGCACCGCCTCGAGGTCGTGAAAGCACGGTGAATTGGTCCGTATTCCTTTTGCTGGCGTGTTTTCATCAGGGTCATAAAATAGTGGGGCTTCAACCGTAGAGAGTGTACCGCCGCAACGTCCTCGGACGGCACGCACAATCTAACCCGACTGGGAGTTTGAAAAGCATGCTTGGGTTCTGCCGATGGTTCCTGCCGACGTTTCTGTTCACTGTTGCGATTGCCAACGGGGCGGAAACGTATCCCGTCGACCCGATGGACTGGACTTTCAGCCGTGGTCCTGAGCGCAATGGAATTTCCCACGAAGTTGGCCTGCCGGACAAATGGTCCCCTGCCGGTGAAAACTTGATCTGGTCGAATAACGAAGCGATCGGCAAATCAACCCCCATCGTCATGCGGGGAAAGTTCTACACGCTGTCGCGCCATAAGCCGGGAACGAAGGAAGAGGCCGAGAAGGTCATCTGTCTCGATGCGGCCACCGGTAAGAAGCTTTGGGAAAACGTCTTTAACGTCTTTCTGTCTGACGTGCCGGATACGCGAATCGGTTGGTCCAGCGTCATCGGCGATCCGACGACAAATCGGATCTATGCGCTCGGCGTTTGCGGTTACTTCCAATGCCTGGACGGTGATACAGGCAAAACCATTTGGTCCCATTCGATGAGTGAGGAATTCGGTCTACTCACCACCTACGGCGGTCGAACGAACTTCCCCTTGTTGTTTGAAGACCTCGTCATCATTAGCGGCGTCATGACCGGTTGGGGTGAAGCGGCACGACCGAATCATCGTTTCATTGCATTCAATAAAGCGACCGGCGAATCGGTCTGGTTCAACCAAACTCGTCCCCTCCCCGATGACACAACCTTTAGCACACCCATCCTCGGCAGCTTCAATGGCGAAATTCTTTTCGTCGTGTCCGCCGGCGATGGAGCGGTGTACGCGATTCAACCACGAACGGGAAAGATTAAGTGGAAGCATCAAGTCTCTCGTCGTGGCGCCAATGGGACTCCGCTCATTGAAGGGAACAAGATTTACGTTTCCCAAGCCGAGGAGAATCCCGAAGACACAACGATGGGTTCCGTGACCTGCATTGATGGAACGACGAAGGGGGAAATTCCTCCCAAGCCTCCCGCGGCAACTCCACCCACGCCTCCCGCTGGTGGCGCGGCGAAGCCGGGTGCAGGACCTCCTCCTGCCGCTGGACCTCCGGTTCCTGAGATTCCCCTCAACAAAGTGGTCTGGCGAGTCAAGGAAGTGCTCGCGGGACGAAATCAGCCTCTATTGCTCGACGGCAGGCTCTATGTCGTGGACGACGGCGCCGGGCTCTTCATCTTCAACGCGGAAAATGGCGAGCGAATCAACAAGCGGCCCACGAAGTTTGGAACCGTGATGCGAGGAAGTCTGCTTGCCGCCGACGGGAAGATCTATGCCTGCGAGGCGAATGGTCGCTGCTGGATTTTGAAACCGTCGGCGAAGGGAGTTGACGTCATTCACAAGATCCAACTCACCGGCGAAACTCCTGGCACACCTGTTGAGATTCAGGCATCCCCGATCGTCTCGCATGGACGAATCTACATTGTGACGACGGAAATGACTTACTGCATCGGACTCAAAGATGCGGTTCCGAAGCTAGCTTCCAACCCGGTCCCCCTGAAAGAAGCGGACGTCGCGAATGACCAGAAGCCCGCGCAACTTCAAGTGATCCCTGTCGAATCGTTGATCACTCCCAGCGAGAAGATCCAGTTCCGAACGAAGACCTTCAACTCGCTCGGCCAGCCTCTCGAAACCAAAGGGCCGGCCCCGACGTTCAAAGTCGACGCCAATGGAACGATTACCGCGAACGGCGAATTCACCCCCGATCCAAAGGCAGCTCACAAAGCTACCAATGTGACGGCTAAAGTCGGTGAACTGACCAGCATCGCTCGCGTTCGAATTGTCCCGCCGCTCCCTTGGAAGTTCGACTTCTCTGACAATGAAGTCCCCATCACCTGGATCGGTGCTCGCTATCGCCATGTCCCTCGCGACGTCGGTGGTGAGAAAGTGATCGTCAAAATCACCACCATTCCAAAGGGAACGCGTAGCCAATCTTGGTTCGGGCAGGTGACGAATCACGACTACACCATTCAGGCAGACGTGATGGGCAAAGCACCGCAGGGGAAGATGCCCGATATCGGACTTATCGCTCAGCGGTACACGATGGACCTCATGGGACAAAACCAAAAGGTTGGTGAAGCGGCATCAGCGGAAGAAGGAGCCGTTGAAGGAGCGAAGCAGCAGCTTCAACTTCGCGCCTGGCCCCCCATCCTCGAACGAATGAGCAAGACCATCGACTTCCCGTGGAAGCCCGATGTTTGGTACACGATCAAATTCAGCGTCGCCAATGAAGGGGAAAAGGCGGTGCTTCGCGGCAAAGTTTGGGAGCGAGGAAAGCCTGAGCCGGCAGAGTGGACCGTCGAGACGGAGGACATTGCTCCCAATCGAATCGGCAGCCCCGGCCTCTACGGCAACGCCACCAACGGCGAGATCTTTCTCGACAATGTGATCGTGACCCCCAACAAGTAACTCGCAAGTGAAGTAACCGGCGGCAATTGCCGTCTTTTCGAAATCCATCGACAGACGACGAGCCGGTCAAGGCCGGTCGATGATTCCGCAAGGAGAATGTGAATGCTCGGGATTCGTGGCCGTGGATTGCTTGTCGTGTGGACGGCGTGCGTCGGCATTTCGACCTCATTCGGCGATAACTTCGATCCGACGAAAGAAGTAGTTAGCCGAATTGCCAAGATGAAAGTACGCCCCACCGACTGGCCTCAATGGGGCGGCTCATCGCTTCGCAACAACACTCCTGAGGGAAAGAACATCCCTGCCGAGTGGGACCTGGAATCGGGAAAGAACGTCAAGTGGACGGCCGGGCTCGGCTCGCAATCTTACGGCAACCCGGTCGTCGTCAACGGAAAGGTGTTCATCGGCAGCAACAACGGCATGGGATACGTCAAACGATATCCCAGCAATGTGGACCTCGGTGCCTTCCTTTGCTTTGACGAAAAGACAGGCAAGTTCCTTTGGCAACATTCGAACGAAAAACTTCCGACCGGTCGCGTTCACGACTGGCCGCAGCAAGGAATCTGTAGCTCGGCTTTTGCGGAAGCGGATAAGGTCTGGTACGTCACCAGCCGTGGAACCATCGCCTGCCTCGACGTCGAGGGATTTCACGACGGCGAAAATGACGGACCCTTCACTAAGGAGCCGAATCAGAACAAGGAAGAGGCCGACGTCATCTGGGAAGTGGACATGATGAAAGACCTGGGCATCTCTCAGCACAACATGTGCAGTTGCTCGGTCACTTGCTTCAACGACTTGATGTTCGTTCTGACGGGAAACGGCGTTGATGAAAGCCACATCAACATTCCCGCTCCGACCGCGCCGAGCTTCCTCTGTATCGACAAGAACACCGGCAAAGTTCATTGGACGGACAACTCGCCCGGCACGAATATCCTCCACGGCCAATGGTCCTCACCGGCCATTGCCAATTTGGGGGGTGTCGATCAGGTGATCTTCCCAGGAGGCGATGGTTGGATCTACAGCTTTAAAGCCCAAGCCTCTAAACCCGAATTGCTTTGGAAGTTCGACGCGAATCCAAAGGAATCGAAATATATTCTTGGCAGCAAAGCCGATCGAAATCACCTGATTGGAACACCGGTGGTTTACGACAATCTTCTCTACATCGCGGTCGGTGAGGACCCTGAACACGGCGAAGGAGTCGGCCATCTCTGGTGCATCGACCCGACCAAACGCGGTGACGTCAGCCCCCAGCTTGTCTTTAACAAGAAGAACCCCGGCAAGCCGATTCCTCACAAGCGTATCCAAGCGTGCGTGAAAGAGGACGGCGACTACATGGAAGACAACCCGAACTCCGCCGTCGTCTGGCATTTCGGCGGGCCACTCAAAATCGATCCGAAGGCGAAGAAGTCGGCAGGCTTCAGTGAAGCTCCTGAAAACGACATGCACCGCACCTGCGGTTCGGTGGCGATCAAGAATGACCTTCTCTACATCGTCGATTTCTCGGGCTTCGTTCATTGCCTCGATGCGAAGAAGGGTACTCAGCATTGGGGGCACGATCTTCTCGCTGCGTCTTGGGGCTCACCCCTCATCGTCGAGGATCGCGTTTACATCGGCGATGAAGATGGTGACGTGACGGTCTTCAAGCTCTCTCCTGAGCTCGAAGTTGTCTTCGAAACGAACATGGGAAACTCGGTCTATACGACTCCTGTCGTCGCGGGGAACGTGCTTTACATCGCCGACCGCACGCACCTCTATGCGATTGAAGCAGGAGCGATGAACCCGAAGAAACCAGATGAGCCGGGCGATTCAACCGCTGACGCGAAGAACTAGTCCGTTCCAAGCTCATCCATCAAGTGATCGAAAGCCGCCTGGTTCGCCGGGCGGCTTTTCTGCTATTGGTCGAAAGACGTGAGGCTATTTCATTCGCAGATCTCTTTGAGCATCCCGCGAATGTCGTTCGAATAGAAGCGTCTGCTCAGCATCACGCACCAACGCTGGATTGATTGTGTTCAATTCGCTGATGAATGCTTTCGCTTCAGGTCGCGGAGACTCGATGGCGAACCGAATGATCGCCGACGGCTCGCGGCTACCCGGATAGAGCTTCAACACTTCGGGGAGTGCCTCCCAAAAACTCGCCTTCCGCATTTCATCGATCAGTTGACCGGCGACCTCTGAGTTTTGAAGGGAAGGGATCGTTTGCCGAAGAAGTGCGGTCGAATCCTGGGGAGGGAGATCCGAAAGTAAGAATCGCAATGCAGAAACCGCGGACATTCGCTCCAGGCTCGTTGCATCTTTGGCACTCAGCCGCTCGATGATTCGCATCTCGCCACGCGGCCTATCCAAGAGCAGTAGTCCACCGATCAATCCATCCAGACCGTTCCGCTGAGTCAACGAGGGATGACCAATCAGTCGATCGAGGAAATCAGCATCCCGCTCTCCGCCGGACAGTCCGAGCAAGAGTCCCAATAATCCAATCCGATCACCCGGCGTGTTCGGATCGGTCAACCATTCGCGGAGAAGCACCGGGTCGTAAGACTTCGCTCCGGCAACGGTGGATCGAAAACTCGCTTTCGAGAATTCGACATAGGCATCAGCGGAAATCTTCTCATCGGGATCATTCAAATGTTTGAAGAAAAATGCCATCCGCTGTGACGCGGGTTCATCAAAAAGTTTCCAAGCATTCTTTAGGTACTCCGCGAAAGGCATGCTCGATTTGTCAATTCGTGCCGCCTTCCACTTATCTCCATCTTTTCGGAGGAACACGAGTCGCGTGATCGGTTGCTGCTCAGCTCCTGAAACAGATTGAGCCAGCAGTACCGAGGAATTCGTTGAGAGAGTCCCACCGGAGCGAACGACGATTGTGATGGTGAATTTGGTTTGATTCATCCCATTCTTGGCTCGATCGAGTACGCCAAACGCAACCGCGTCAGCGTCTCGAACTTCATCAGAATAGCTTCGAGTAAACTTCGCGCAGAAAGGACAAGCTAGCATGAGCTGAGGGATGAAGAAAAAAGTGATAACGAAGAGTCGTGATAAACAGTTGCGCTCTTCCCCGATGAATGAAAGGTAACCCACCGTCTCACCACTTGGCATTCGATCGACGAGCAATTGATTGATCAATACAGAATCAGTCGAATAACCACTCATCTATTCTAGCGGCCGAATCGATCGTCCGTTCTAAACGGAATCATCCCCGTCCGTCATTTCCCCCTCACTCGCGGGATAAGGGATTTCAAGTCCGTTCATTTGACTGATCGCATTAAGAGCCGCCCGTTGTTCGGCTTCCTTCTTATTACGCCCCCAAGCAGGTGAGTACTGGTGATTACCGAGCATTGCCGCCACTCGAAAGGATTTCGAATGATCCGGCCCGACTTCCGACAAGGTCTGATAGATTGGAATCGCGCCAAATTGTTTCTGAGACATTTGCTGCAAAAGCGATTTGTAGTTTCCGCCGTGATGACCGTTCGCCGCCCGCTCGATCTCTGGGTTCGTATGAACAAGAATGAAGGTCTTCGCCGCCTTGAGCCCCCCATCAAGGAACAACGCGCCAATCAACGATTCAAAGACCGCCGCCATCACGCTGGAAGGGACAACTGCTTGAGTCGTCATCCCACGCCCTAGAATGAGAAAACGATCAAGCCCAAGCGCACGGCTTATTCGAGCGCACGTTCTTCGGCTTACCACCACCGACTTGATCTTCGTCAACTCACCTTCGAGCATGCTCGGGAACAGGCGATAGAGTTGTTCGCAAATCACTAAGCCAAGGACTGAATCCCCGAGAAATTCGAGTCGCTCATTCGAAACGACACGCGAATCCGCGCCGGACGCATGGGTCAATGCCGCGAGCAAAATCGACCGATCGGTGAAGAGATGTCCAACGGCATCCTCCGCAGCGACCAACATTTCCTCTTGATTCTGAAATCCTGCCGCACACGGCGCGATACGGACAGACTCCGAATTGCTTGCCGCCTTCTTTGTTTTTGTGGTCACGAACAGACTCCAAGAAAGCTTGCCAAGAATACAAGCCGGCTGCCGCACGATGGGAATATCTTCCGAAACCTAAGATCGCCTTCTATCCGCCCGCAATCGGTTCGATGAATGAATGTCCCACTGATTCATTTCTCGTCGAAAAAGAATCGTCGACAGAATCTCCATCTAAAAGACCGCGCAGACGACAAGATCACGAACTCAGACTTGGGGAAGAAGAGGAAATGAAAGGGGGATCGAGCGCCGATCCCGCTTTTATTTTCTCTTTGTCGGTCCGTTGGCACCGCCGGTGACAACAGTGTGACTATGGCATATGCGTCGCCGATGGACAATAGCGGTTCGCATCGATTACCACCGAAAACCCAAAGCGGTAAACTTCCTATCCGATACCTAGCCCATTTCAACGGAACTGGATCGAAGGAGAGCCCGTCGTTCGCTGCAAAATCCCAGCGTCTGTGGAGTCGAGAGAACTTCTGCTCGACACTATTTATGTACAAATTTACACTGAATGTCGATTCGTTAGTACGAACGTCTCATCGATATCCACCTCTCGCTGCGAGCGAAGATCGTTTTTGACGAGCATCCATCTGTTTCAAGGAAGCGCGAAACAGAGGCCATAGGATGAAAAGAGACCAGAGATGATCGAGTCAAATCGGGGAACTTGTTTTCATGAAGTGGCGCTGGCTTCTATCCGAGTACCTGCTCAAGGGGCTTTACCTCGGGCTGGCGTGCCAAGCGGCAATCTCCGTTCAGTCGATCCGTGATGTGGCGGTCGTCGTCTCTGGCTCTCTCGCTGTGCCGCTACTGGTTGTTGTCGCCGCCCTGATTCGGCGTCCATCGCGCGTCTCCGCAAGGGGTGATTCATTCGCGAAGATTATTCTTGCTCTGATTGATCATCCGTTCCTCATACATGTCGGCATCCCGATAGGAGTGGTCACGTCTTTCGTTTATCTCGGGTGGTCGATCCCCCACACGTTATTGGCGGCCACAATCGGACTCTTGATTGGCGGTGGAATATATGCCCTCGTCGCTCTCCGAAAACGAGTCCTTCGGCGGGGGGCAATGACGATCGCTCTGCTGGCAATCCTGGGGCTCGTCATACTGGCCGTCTCAACCGGGCGATTCGCACCCTCGGGTTCCGGTGGCATCGTGGCCTTGTCACTCGCCTGTAGTGCGCTTGTCCTTTACCTGCTCACCTTCTCCGGTCGGTCAGAGGAGACCGAGCTTGATATCGGGATGATCTGCCTTCTCCTTTCGCTTGCTCTGGGCTCGGTGGACACCGCCCCAACCATTCGTTCGATTGTACTTTTGGGGCCGGTCGGACTGTATGTCGTCTACTGCGAGCGAATCAGAAAGCAGTTCGTGGTCTTCAAACATATTGTCCGAGCCATGGATCAAGAACGGCGAGGGAACTGGCGCGATGCACTCATTGCTTATCGTCTTGCCTTGAAGTCAGATCCGAAATCAGAACTCGCCACTGCGGGAAGCTGGCGTGTGCATCGTCAAATCGATCCTCATCAAATTGTGGGGCAAGATGATTTAATCTCGCTCATCGATCCTGATGCCTGTCTGGTCCGGGCGACCGCACTCATTCAATCGAATCAACCGTCCAAGGAACATCTGTCAGAGGCACAGCAACTGCTCGAAATTGTCGATCGCCGTGAGCCCAATCGACATTGGACGATCGAACTTCGAAGGATAGACGCACTCCTCGCGGAGAACCGGGTCGAAGAGGCCCGTCTGCGCGCGAAGGCCGTTTCCATGGTGGATCCTCGTTCATTGCCCGAACTCCCCGCCATCGAGGTCGAATCTCTCTTTCAACTTTGGACGAATCTGCTTCGTCGACCGGAGCTGCTCTCCGTTGGCACCGCGCTGTTACAAGACGAACATGCGGTATTCGACGTGATTGCAGTCGTCGAGGAACGACTATCACGTGAGCCCAAAGACACCATGGCTCGTGATTTTACACCCTTCCTCTATCGCAAGGTCGATCGCACGGCCTTCGATCGATTCAGCCAGCGATGGGGAGGGGAAGCCTTTGCAAGATTTAATTTCCGGTTCTGCCGTGACGTTGCGATGGAATTGTCCAATGAGTCGCCCATGCAAGCCGTAGAGCTCCTTTGGATCGCGAGGGAAGGATTAGCTGACGAACAATTATCCTTGCTCTATCGCATCGCGCAATTGAAACAGTCGCATGACCCCACTCAGGCACTCACACTCTATCGTCAAGTCCGCGAGGAGGCACGTGCGAAGGGATTAAGCTCTCTTTCTCGGACCGATCGAGAAGCTCTGGATGAGTCGCTCAAACGGCTGGCACTCGATGCAGAGGAGAAGGGGAACACATCGGAAGCGATCACGAATTGGGAAGTCTTCGCGACGAGCGATCGAAGCGGAGTCAATACAAGGCGTCGCCTTCAATCGCTATACGAGTCGATGGGTGATCGCTTGAATGCCGTGCGGCATCTGCAGGCGGCCTTGGCATATGACCTTCCCGAAAAAGAGGCGAAAACGCTTCGCGCTGAAAAGACGGCTCTGTACGCCGCCATTTCGCCGGAGGAGCTTCGTCCACGACTCACCGAGGTCGAGCGATTTTTTGACTTCGATTTCTGTTATCGTCGAGCATTCGAATTGTTCGAGGCCAAGGGGGGCGATGAAGAAGTCATTCACTTCATCGATCTCGCGGAACTGGGGGGGACCAAACTTCTTCGGCTCGTCAACTTTTTGCTCGGACGTCTACACCTTCGCCGCGGCGATGATCGTGCCGCCGCTCTTTGTTTTGAGCAAACTGCTTCCGATCCTCCCAAGCAGTTTCGAAACGACGAGGAAAAGAAAGCATACTTTCGAGCCTGCCGAACGCTTGGAGAACTCTACGTCGAACGGTTGGGAGAGCCTGAAAAGGGAATCAAGTATCTCTCCATCTTCAAAGACAACGCGGAGAGTGGGGCTGACACGCTCTATCTACTTGCCAAAGCCTATGAAGGGGCGGGCCAGATGAAAGCCGCCCGGAAGTGGTATGACATGGTGCTGGTCTATCCATCTCACCCGAGAGCCGCTTCCGCTAAAGAAGCGCTCAGCCGATTGGCGGCCAAGCAAGAGCGGTAAAGCTTCGTAACGACCGGCTAACGAATTTCGGCCGCTTCCTGCTCCGCCTCGCTCTGCTTCTCCACGCCGCCGTCCGCGAGGAATGCCTCGAAGTCCTCAAGACTACCCGCCTTCTTTTTCTTGCCGAGCACGGGCGGCTGATCGCTGTATTGCAAAAAGTAGCTCTGGCTTCGAAGAGGTGCCTCACCTTTCGCACGTTGGACGCGTCTCCAAACACCATCGGGCAAAAGGTAGCGAGCCTTCACGTTGTCGTGCAACGAGACGGCGAGGATGTGCATCATGCGAGCGCGCAATCGATCATCAATGATCGGGAAGACGACCTCAATACGCCGGCGGAGATTGCGGTCCATCCAATCCGCCGATCCCACGTACA
>JAIEPU010000141.1 GCA_019748235.1 bacterium | reverse complement strand
GTCGGCATTTTCCGGAAACTGACACCAAATCGTCACATCGAACTCAGGTCGCTGTGCCAGGAGAATCGCCGTCGCGGTCCCCATCGCTCCGTCACCGACCACCGTGAATCGTTTTCCCACCCGTTCACTCCTGAACCAGATCTGTTTCGCTTCACTTTTGCCGACTCGCTCGATGTCCGTCGCAAAGAGAGCTAAAAGTCACGCCGACCCCGTTCTTTCTATGACGTCGTTCCCGTCATCACGGGGCACGTTACATCCTCGCGAGCCGGTGGATCAATTTTCCGCATTCTTGCCTTGCATGGAAATAGGGTGTTCGCTATCCGCTCTCCATTCCTCGAATTTGCAACATTGAGCAGAAACTCCGCCTGAGTCGGAACGACGCAGCCGCGCGAGCCGATGGATCGATCGACGATCCAGTTTGATCGCTCGGCGGAACGGTCTTCCGCGCCAGGCCTGTCCGTACACTGCGCCGGCTTTCACTCCGGGGGGAGTGAGAGCCCGTGCGCCGGGTTTCGCTGAGCGTCGGCGTGGTTACGCCCTTTGACGTTCATGCGATGCCAAACTCTTTGATCCTTCGGGAGGCGTTAGGCATGAACTGGTGCATGCTGCTCGCCGTGGCCAGCGTGGCTGGACCATGGTCGCAGAACTCTTGCCGAACTTATTACTGGACCGAGCCGATGCCGGTCTATGTGACGTCGCAAGAGGCGTCGAACTGCGTCACCTATTCGCCGGCGATGGTTTGCGGCCAAGAGGTCGCTCAGGTCTGTGAAGAGTCGAAGAGCGTTGCCGCCAACGCCAGTGCGAAAGAAGAAGAGAAAAGCACCGTGGCCGCCTCTGCCACGGAAACGGATCCCGCCGAAGAGGAATCGGTTGCGGAATTCGTCAATTACAGCGCTCCGGCCTCTTACGGTGGTGGCGACCTTGCCCTCGACTGGGGAGTCGCTTCGATCGGTGCGGGAACTCTATACCCGAATGCTCAGAACTTGAGCGGCGGAGGAGCGTTCCCTTTCATGCGCGGCTGGGGCAATGGAAGTAATGGAAGCAGCGGAGGAAGTTCCGCGAGCGTCACGCCGAGTCCGATCATCATCTACAACATCATCAACAACACCACGAAGACGGGAGGTGGCGGCAACGGAGGCCATCCCGTCCCTGAGCCGGCGTCCATCGCGGTCTGGTCAATCGGTGCACTTGCGGCCGGATTCCTCGTCCATCGTCGCCGTCAGCGACTCACGCCAAAGGGATGCTGACAAAACTTAAGCAAAATCTGACAAATCAATGAGGGCTAACGAATCGAAGCGTTAGCCCTTCTTTTTGTTTTTTAGGACCCTCTACTGGCAAGATGGGGCGACTTTTCCGTATCTCTGGACCCCTCCGAATCGTTCCATCCCCACTCCTCGTCAATCTGCTCACTACCGGTCCTTCAGTTCGACGAACTACAAGCCAGTCGATGACGTCGGCGATTTCGCCCTTTGGGAGATTTGCGCCTCGTCATTGGAAGCGCGGCCGAATGCGCGCCGGATGTGAGTGAACGCTTCTTTGTCACGCACCTTCGATTCAGAACCGTCTGGTCGGTCGCCGCTAAAAGACAAGAGACGTGCTGCGCCGTTGGAGGGGTGTACGGATCATGGCACAGCGTTGGATATTCGGTCTGAGCCGTGGATCACTTTTATCGATCCTGGCACTCACCGTCGGGTGTGCCGGCATCGGTACGGGTCGAAAGTCGGCCGATAACTTCAAAGGTGTCGCGCCGATCGGCAGTCCCCACGTTCAGCCCTTTAATCGTCCATTCCCAAACTTCCAAGGATCGCATACGCCCGATGCCCCCGGCCCGCGCATCAATAAGAACATCGCGCTGGCAAACTACCAAAGCGATGAAGACGTCATCGAACTTCCCCTTCCAGTAGAAGGGGGCGCGCCGACCATCGTCTCTGAATCGACCGGTGAAGCGATCGTAGACCTGCCGCTTCCAGACGAGGGAGCAGTCGGTGAATCGTGCGGTCCCACCGGTTGCGCCACCGGTTCCTGTGCGAACGGTCTCTGTTCGACGGAAGGTCTCAACATTCAAGGTGCTCCGGGCTGCGCTCCATATCCGCCGGAATACGCTCATCATGGCAAGCATGCCGCGCTTGCCGCAGAGAAAGACACCATGCGAAGCATGGGGATCAAAGGAAAGCACAACAAATGGTACAAGTCCTGGAAATCCGATCCCACACCCGATATCGGCTACAATAATCCATGCTTTCCTCGTGAACTCCGCATGAAGAGTCACCCCCAATATCTGGTAGAGCCCCCCGATATCCTTTACATCGAAGTTCTCACTGTCCTGCCGAATAGGCCACTTCTGGGGGAACGACTTATTCGGCAGGATGGAACCATCAGCCTCGGCTACTACGGACAAATTCACGTAGCGGGGCTTACGCTTGTCGAAGTCGAGAACAAGATTCGACAGCACCTGAAGCAGTACGTCGAGAATCCCCAGGTCTATGTTGACGTCGCTTCGTTCAACAGCAAGGTCTACTACGTCCTCGGCCAGGTCCAACAGCAGGGTCGATTGCCGATCACCGGTCGTGAAACGGTGCTTGATGCGATCACGCTGGCGGGTGGATTGACGAACTTTGCCGACTACTCGAAGATCCATGTCGCCCGGCCAAACCCAGGGGGTGGATGCGACCAGATCCTTTGGGTCGACTACAAGGCTCTCGCCTTCGCCGGCGATACACGAACCAACTATCAACTACTCCCCGGCGACCGAGTGGTTGTTCCCGCGACCTGTGGATTTGGAACGACACGGCTCATGGATAACTACCTGACGCCGTTCGAACGAGTCGCGTCGATCTTCGCTCTGCTCAGGTTCGCCTTCATCAACAATAACAACATAGCCCGAGCGGCTGGTCGGTAAAAACAACAATCCCCTGCTGACCTAATGGGTGAGCAGGGGATTCTTCATTTCAGCCAGTTTTGATAAAGCCGTCAGCCGAATCAATTCGTCAACGGGGTCTCTGCCATTGGCCCGAACGGGTTCACTTCCGGATGATGATCGGTTAAGTAGATGGCCACCACTCCCATGGCCACGACGACAATGCCCGAGATTAAACCACAGAAAAGTCGAAGCATCGCGCTGATGATCGTGACCGAGCCCAAGGCACAGACGCACCCGATCAAGGCGATCTCGCTCGAACCGGCCCATCGAGTTCGGCGACAGGTCGTGCAGATGAGGATACTCCCCGCACCGGCGATCTCGAGCAGAACCGACAACATGAGAATGAATGATTCGAGTTCCACCGCGTGTTCCTCCTTGAACGTGCGGGCCATCCTGATGCAATCCACGCCTTTGGCGGAGTGGGAGGGTCCGATCCATCGGACAACTTAATCCTTTTGCAGAATTCGTGCCAGAATCTCTCAAGACCGGCGGACAAGACTATAAATCGCCGTAACTCCCTACCCCCGTAAAGGAAGCAGGCTATTGGGATAAGCGAGTCTCTTAAGCTGCAAATGAAAATCTCGCGTGATTGGGGACGAAGTTGCAACAAGAACCTCCAAAGCGTGGAGAATTCTACACGGCGGGAGGGGAGAGATTGCGCTCGATCCCTTCCTCCGTGAGTCGCCGCGACGATAGACTAGCGACTATGTTCGATCGAACGTCACGGAGAAGAAGTGCATGCCCCTATCAATAGCTTCTCCGATAGCGACGAAACCCCTCGTTCGAATAAGAGGGCTGGCCAAGCACTTCCCCTTGGGGCGCTCATTATTGTCTCGAGGCCATCTCCTGCGAGCAGTGGATGGAATCGATCTCGACATCGCCCCAGGCGAAACGGTCGCCTTGGTCGGAGAGAGTGGGTGCGGCAAGACGACGGCTGGCCGATTGATCGTCGGGTTGATGACTCCGACCGCCGGAACCATCGAATTGCGGGGCGAAGACGTTCAGACCTATCGCCGCTCGGATCGCCAGAAGCTCACTCGACAAGTGCAGATGATCTTCCAAGATCCCGCGGGATCGCTGAATCCGCGGCTGCGCATCGGAGACAGCATTGCCGAGCCGCTCCGCTCGCATCGTTGGGGAACAGGCGAAGAGATTCGGCGCGAAGTGGGGAAACTCTTGGAGCGAGTCGGGCTCGACCCGACGGTCTCCCGTCGATTTCCACACGAGTTCAGCGGTGGTCAACGACAGCGTATAGGCATCGCCCGCGCCATCGCGCTCAAACCAGCACTCATCATCGCGGATGAACCGACCAGTGCGCTCGACGTTTCGATTCGTGTGCAGATCCTGAATCTTCTCGCGGATATTCGAGCGGAAACGGGGACCAGCTTTCTCTTCATCAGCCACGATCTCGCCGTCGTGAAGCATTTCAGCCAGTTCATTGCGGTGATGTACGCAGGCCGAATCGTGGAGAAAGGCCCGACGCGCGAATTGATCGAGCATCCGCGACACCCCTATACCCAACAGCTCCTTGCGTCGGTTCCAAGCCTCGATCCGAGCGTGAAACGAATACTCGTTGACGGAGCGTCCGCTCCCCCCGACGTCAGCTCCGCGCGATCTGAAATCGGATGTTCTTTTACATCCCGGTGCCCCATCGCCATCGACCAATGCCGATCCATCACGCCGAGTTTGTTTCCTGTGTTAAACGCCGCGAGCTGCGAGGTGGCATGCCATCGCGTGGAGACCACCGCAAGAACTTAATGAGATACGGACGAGCCGGTATGTGGATCACGACATGATACAGATCAGCCTGTTTGCCCTTCGGATTCGCGCGGCTTTGGCGCTGGCACTATCGTACGCTTACTCTTTGCTGGTGATATTGCCGTTCTTACCGCATTTACGTTGGGAAGAAAGAATCCTGATCATTCCGCCTGTTTATACGACAGCCATCTTCGCCCTATCCGTCTATTGCTTGGTGCAAAGCATTCAATCAACACTTATCCGGCAGTTATTGGCGGGACTGTTTGAAGGATCGCTAATACTCGCAGCAGTCGTCCTCTTCTATTACTTCAAAGAAGATCCTTCTGTTAGGACCGATGGTGAATTTCATTGGACGACACTTTATGTGGGTGTCGCATCTTTTGCATTGAAATTCACAGCTATCGTCGTCGTAAATCGAACTCTGATCTACCGCTTTCAAAGTCTCAGTAGGACCACGAAATGATACAGCAGCATACGCGCCCTTCGTATTCGTGCGGCATTGGCGCTCGCAATGTCATCCGCATATTTTCTCTTCGTCGTCGTTCCTGACATACCGACCTATGCGGTTGACGATATCCTCTGGGTGTCGATTCCCCTCTCGTACTTCGCCCTAACGTTCATTGCTTCGATCGTGTGTCTTGTCCGAAATGTGCAATCCGCACTTGTTCGGCAGATTCTTGCGGGCGCGTTCGAAGGGGTGATTCTTTTTTCCTGCTTCGTTCTCTTCATGTACTTCCGGGAAGAACCGTGGAGACGGGCGGACGGGGTTTTTAAATTCATTTGGCGATACGTGAGTTTCATTAGCATGGGATATCCGGCCGCGCTGATCGGCGCCGGAATACGCGGCTTTGTCTTTGGCGTCGTTAGGCTTTGGAAACCTGCGAAGAGCACCGCATCAGATATGATACCTAGTCGCTAAGGTTCCCATTAGAATCCAATAGTCCCTTGATCAATCGTCGTAGACTTTCGTGCTTTCTTCCTCGATGACCGGCTCCGTGAGCGAATCAGAGATCAGTCTCGCGCGGAAGCGAACGTCTCCCTTGGTCACACCCGTCACCAACACGCGATAGATCGCATCGGCCCGAGGAGCAAGCTGCGGCAGAGGCGCGAAGAGGACTTCCTGTCCCTCGACACGGTAACGGGTCGGACCCTGGCCGCCCCGAACGGTCATTTCCGGTGGAACGAGGGCGTGAATTTCGACGTTCGTCGCCTCGCGCGAGCCCTGATTGGTCACGCGAATCTCGTAGGCCGTCTCCGCACCAACTTCGACCGGATCATCAATATCAACGACCTCGAGTAGCAAGGCGGAGATTCCCTCGACCCGAGTGGCGACTTCCACTTCCTTCTTTAGACCTCGGCCACCCGTGACGGAAGCCAAATGCTTCTGCGCTCCGGCTTGTATCGCGACCGCCTTGTACGACAGCTCACGCGTTTCACCCGGATTCACGGTTCCCAAGATCCAAACGACGCTCGAAGTCGTGAAATCATGTCGTCCGCCACTGGAGGCGGCAACAAATTTGAACCCCGCCGGGATGAGGATCGATGCCTTCACGTTCTCTGCGGCCGCGTCCCCTGGATTGGTCACGGTGGCGGTGTAAACCGCTTGCCGATCCAGATAACGAAGACCGGGACCGGTGAAAGCCAGTTCAAGTGCCGCCTCGGTCACGGCAAACTTCGATTCCGTCTTCGCCTCGATGTCTCCCTCGGCAGTCGCTACCGTCGAGACTCGTTGCTCTCCGCCGGACACACTGTTGCAGATAAGCTGAACGGGTTTGGTTTCCCCCGCACCGACCGTTCCGACGTCAAGCGTGAAGTCGCTTCCTTTCTCATGGCGAAGTCCATCCGAAAGCGTCACATGCAGCGTGACACCGTCCGCTGGCCCATCTCCAGGATTGTTGACCGAGATCGTCATCGCGACCGGGTCCCCGACCATCATCTTGTCGGGGGTAGTTTGCGAGATCTCAAGCTGCGGCTGCGTCACACGAAAGGCTGCCACAGCATTAGAAGTCGCAGTGACAGTAGCATGACACGACGCATCGCCTCGCTGGCTGGCGATCATCTCGACTTCGATGCGGCGTTCCTCGCGAGGCGCCAACGTGCCGAGATTCCAAATGTATCCCTGCGAATCGGGGACAGCATTGGGTTCGACCTTTACGACCTTCATTGTCTCGGGAACACGATCACGCACCGTGACTTCGGTTGCCGCCACGTCGCCGTTATTCCGGATGATGAGTTCATACGTGAAGGGACGTCCTACCTTGATTTGTCCTGGTCCGACCCACTCAAGGCTGACAATTTGCTCCCGTCGTCGGTTAGTGACCTCTTGACTTCCAAAATCCTGCATCGAATCGCTGTGGCCGGCGGTCTGCAAGATCGTTTGCGGTGATTCTTCCTTGAACCGGACATCGCTCGTCGTCATGCGTGAAGAGGGCTGACGACGCGGAGAGAAACCGCGCGGAGGAGCATCCATCTCTGCCGGCATTTCGATCGCGGGATCAGGGGTCGCCGATTTCACAGACTCTTGCTTCACAGACTCTTGCTTTGGAGCAACTGGTTTCGCCGGTGCGTCCTTCTGGTCGATCTTTTTGGCAGCCGGCAATTCGGGAGTGGTATCGGTAACCTTGGGAAGTGTCGTCTTATTCGTGTTCGGGACAGCGGTGGGAATCTCCTTGGCCGCCTCCGCCGCATTGGTTCGAACCGGCGGCTTGTTCAAATCGTCGACTGGGATCGTCGGTTTGAAACGAGTGGAAGGAGGAGCAGTGGGGACGAATCCATCGACCGGTGGAAGTTTGATCTTCGAGGCGTCATCCGCCTGGAGCCAATTTGCCCCAAGGATTGCCGCTGCGACCAGGATCACCCAGCCTACCCATTTCCTGGATTTCATCGTCATCTCCCGGCCTTCCATGCGGGTTGGCCCCGTCATCATCCCTGGCGAACTCGGTTTGGAACGTCGATGCTTGATCGACGCTCCGTTTTTGGGGCATTTGTCTTCGCGACTTCCTCGCGAAAGAAGCACTTGACGTGCGCGGCATCCCGCGCGCCGCTACCGTCATCTGCCGCAGATAGCCGGAGTGCGAAGTAACGTCAAGCGACGATTACCCAAAGTTCGTTACATCCGCCACGTTGCGATTGACCGGGGAAATAACCTTCGTTATCCCCTTTCCCTCGATGGACCGGTGCGCGAACGCATGCACGTATCGTCCGCACCAACAGTCATCTGATGTGCGTAAGTATCAAGGTCGCGCAACAGAGGACGACCATCACGATGCAACCGGATCACGCAACGTAGGCAAGGGGTTATGACCGATCGCCAAGGGAGCTCGATTTTCGCGCCACGCGCCGCTTGGTTTATCGCCATCGTCGTTTTGGGTCTCGGCCTGCGCCTTGCCGGAGCGGAATACACCATTCGCCGCGGGGGAGAGACGCTCCCCGACTCCGAACTCTACATCGCCTACGCGGAACGCATTTTTCATCACCAACCCTATGAGCTCAACGGGAACTACGCTCTTCGTACACCGGGATATCCGGCATTTCTCGCCGGAGTCTGGGCACTTGCGGGTGAAAGAAATGATCGAGCGGTCCTCTGGGTGCAGGCGCTTCTCGGGGCGTTGAGCGGAGTGATCGTATTCGACATCGCTCGACTCTTCGAGAAGCAAAGCCGCTGGCGCGGATGGTCGCTTTTGGCGATGGTGATCGCGATGGTCGAGCCGTATGGACTTGTGCTCGGCTCGCTTCAATTGAGCGAAACAGTCTTCACCTTTCTCTTTCTCTTATCGATCGATGCGATTGTCCGATCGATCCAGCGCCCTCATTTCTTCAGTGGGACTTGGGGAGGAATCTTTGCCGGCGCCGCGATTCTTGTTCGACCAAGCCTCTTGCTTCTCGGACCGATCGCCGCATTCGTGGCATTAGTGACCAGCGGGACGTTTCTTACGACTGGACGTTACGTTCTGGTCATGGGAATCACGACGGCCTGTTTTCTGGCCCCCTGGTGGGTGCGAAATTACAAGCTCTTCCACGCTCCCGTTCTAACGACACTGAATGTCGGGGAAAGCCTCTTTGATGGCCTCAATCCCAAGGCAACCGGCGCGAGCGAAATGAGTTTTACTCGCGACGAGTCTGTTCTCGCGATGTCGGAAAAGGATCGCGACGACCATTGGCGCAAAGAAGCGATCAACTGGGCCAGGGCAAACCCCGCGCGTTTGGTCGAACTGGCATGCATCAAGTTCGCGCGGTTCTGGTCTCCCTGGCCGAACGAGCCAAGATTTCAAACTCCAATGGTGATGGCGGCCACCACTCTCTTCACCGTGCCGGTGTATCTCCTCGCGATCATCGGTGTTTGGTCGGCATGGCGCGGAACACCCTCGGATCGAATACTTGTGCTCCTGGTGCTCGTGCCGACCCTCTACTTTTGCGGCCTCCATCTGATCTTTGTCAGTTCGGTCCGTTACCGCGCGGTGATTATGCCACTGCTGGCTCTCGTAGCAGGGCTCGGAGTTCGATCGATCCTCCCGAATGGGAATCAACGTTTGGTAGAGGTGAGTTAGTCGAAAGGAAATGTGAGTTTAGCGGTCCAGGATGAGACCGCCGGAGAAATCGCTCGGAGCGATCTTTCCTCAGGTACGTGGGACACGGAAGTCCCGGAGGAACATTGGCCACGATTCGACGAATACTGTCGTTGACGTTCGCCCTGTTCCTCTTTGCGCTGGGGGGAGCCGCCTGGTATTTTTACCTTCATTACAGCGATCCCGAAACCGTGAAGCAGCTCTTGCTTCAATGGGTGGCAAAGGCCAGCCCCAAAGCGAAGATTGAAATTGGTTCCACCTCTGCCAATCTATTCCGTGGAGTATCGCTCAATCAATGCACACTTCGAGTGAAGGATGATCCGCTTAGCGACCTCTTATCGCTCGAGTCCGTGACGATCGTCCCCGACCGACAAAAGATGCTCGAGGCAAAACTTCATCTTCGTACGATCACGCTGTCGTCCCCGACGCTTCATCTTCATCGCTACGCCGATGGCACCTGGAATTTTCAACGGCTTCTCACCGGTAAGCCCATTCGTTTCCCCTCCGTCACCGACATCTCCATTCGTGACGCTCGCATTGAACTCACCAGCGAAGATCCCAATCAACCCTCCGTCACGCTGGAGCATGTTCGCGGGATCGTTCGCTTGCGTCCCGAGGGAAATGCTTCGTGGGAACTTCGCGGCTCGCATCCATTGATCGAAGAGTTCGTCGTTGAAGGAAAAGCGGACACCGTCACAGAGACTCTTGAAGTCCTGGCGAAGACCGTGTCGCCCGTGAAAGTGGCCGATGTCGGGCCGTATGTCCCCGCCAAGTTCCGTCAGAAGTTTGATGAAATCGAGGATCTTGGGGGCTTGCTTGATCTTCACATCGCGGGGACCGCACGCAAAGTCGAAGGAAAAGTCGACTGGGACGGCATGGTGCGAGGTCAACTCCGACATGCGACCGCCTACCACATTAAGCTCCCCTATCCGGTCCGAGAGGGAGAAGCCAGGTTCGTGGCAAAGAAGGATGGTCTCAGCGTCTCCAATATTCGCTTCGCGATGGGAAGCTCACACGGCGAAATGTCGATTCGCTTGCCAGCGTGGGATCCGGAGCAAATGAGCATTGACGGATCGATTCGAGGTGTTGAGCTCACCACGGCCGTTCGCAAAATACTCGACGAAAAGCTACAAGTAATGTGGGACCGCTTCTCACCCGAGGGCTTCGTCGATGTATCGGGTCATGTCGTCAAGCGCGGCGATCGGTACGCGCTCGCGGGACATGTCGACCTTCATGATAACGCGTTTCGTTTCGACAAATTTGCGTATCCTGTGCGGCATGTGAAGGGGCGGGCAGACTTTCAACAGGATGGCTCCATCAACTACGTCTTGACCGGGCGCGCGGGAACCAGCGACGTCCTCATCGAAGGACGCACCATTGCCGGAAATCTTCCGGTCGGCATCGACGTGAAGCTCACCGGCAAGAATGCCACCCTCGACGAAGAGATGATTCGCGCTCTTCCTCCAGCGGCAGCCGACGTCATTCGCAATTTACACCCCGGCCATACCACCGGTGACTACGTTTGTACCGTGCAGCGAACTCCGGGAAGCCACCGCATCACTCACCAGATTGAACTCGATGTCGCTTCGACGGAATGCACCTGGACGGCAACTCCCTACCGACTCGAAGAAGTGACCGGGCATTTATCCGTTCAGCCCGGACGAGTGGCGTTTCACGATTTCGTCGGCAAATCTGGAGAGGGGCTTGTTCATATCGATGGAACCGTTTGGACCGGAACGGAAGGAAGCCACACCGAAGTCGGAGTGCGAGCCGAGAACGTTCGCATCGATGAAAAGCTTAAAAAGAGTCTCCCTCCAAATGTTCAAAAGTCGATCGAGTTGCTGCAAGCATCGGGAAATATCAGCTTCGCGGCCAACTGTGTGAAAGAACCCGATCACGAACTCTTCCTCGAGATGGATCTCGATCCTTCAGGAACGATCATCGAGCCTGTCGCGTTTCCCTATCGCCTGGAAGGTTTTGACGGCCATGTCATCTACCGGAACGGAGAGGTGGAATGGGAGACAATGACCGCGCGGCACGGGACCGTTACGGTGAGTTGCTCCGGCGCCTTTCACGCGAAGCCCCAGGGTGGAGTCATCGAATTCCGAAACCTGGAAAGTGCGACACTGATCTGGGATGAAGCACTTCACCGCGCCGCCCCCTTGCACATGAAGCAGTCGCTTGAATTCCTGGCGCCGAATCGACCCTTCGGCATTCGCTATCCCCATATGCGAATTGAATGGGAACAAGGTACCGAGCATCATTTCACGATGGAGGCGGAAGGGGGCATCGCGCTCCGCAATACCGACATCATGCCCGCGATCGGCCTGAAAAATGTCAGTGGCATCTGGTGGGGCAGGGGTTCCATTCATGATGACGAGACCATCTTCGCGGGCAACCTGAGTCTCGCCTCGGCCACCGTTAACGGGCTGAAAATCACGAACGTGAAATCCAGCTTCAAGTCCGAAGGAAGTGAACTGACCCTCCCTAACCTTCGGGGCGACATGTATGGAGGTCAGGTTCATGGCAACATCCGTGCGAACGTCGGAGAACATCCCGCACATGAGTGTCGACTGAATCTTTACGGCGCGAAACTGCAGGAGTATCTACAGTCACGCGGCGGCGGAGCACCGACGGCAGACGGTCGCGTTTATCTCGATCTTTTCCTGGAAGGAGCGGGAGAAGACATCGGTCGACTAAAGGGACGTGGCAAACTCGATGTCCTCGACGCGGACATCGATCATCTACCGATCCTTCAGGACCTTTTCCGAATAGGAAATTTACAGCCTCCGTGCGGCCGCGCCTTTGAGGAGGTCAATTGCGACTTCCGCATCGAAGATCGCGTCGTGAAGATTGAAACGCTAGATCTTCTAGGACCGCCGAACCTGATTGGCCCGTCGTTCAACCTCTTTAGTGATGGAGAAGGGACGCTTCAGATCGATTCTCTGGAAATGAACCTAGCTGTTTCAGCACGTTGGGGACGAGGGCGTCTTCGGGTTCCCGTGCTGACGCAGTCGTTCAACCTCGCCAGTGATCAGGTTTGGTCGTTCAACATCACCGGCCAACTCGACAACCCAGTCATCACCCCCGCTCCATTAAAAGGCTTCTTCCGCTTCCTGGATGGGAACGTCGACGCAGACTATGCCAAGCGACGAAAGTATCGTTGAGGAAACGACCACTCACTTCTTCTCGACGTCATTCTCCACAGGCAATTCCTTCGCAGCGATCGGATGCTTGTAAACGCGATGATGATACGTCGAAAGACCGTGCGTGGCGTGGTAGAGCGCCCCTGATTCGATCGGCATCGCCTTGCTGTCGAGAATCATCAGTGACACCGCCATGGCAGCTTCCTGCAACCAGGGTTCAGTCAACTGTTCATCGGGAAGATGTGTTGCCAGCCACTCGAGTGTGTGCCCGGAGCTACCGAGTCGGGATTCCAAATCCGGCGTCGTCCCGGGGCCGCGAAAATAATTCGACGAAAACGACCCGTCGGGATTCTGATACTTCTTCGCGATCGCGACATGCTCATCGAGCTTCTTCTTGACGTCTTTCCAAATTCCTTGTTCGACGTTTCCGCCACTTCGAAGATGGGTGTAGTAGCACCATGTCAAACCGAATAAGTGATGCGTGCCGCCACAGGCCTGCACGTTCGCGTCCACCTTGTATTCGCTCTGAAGGAGATCCTCGAATTTCAACTTCTCCCCGAATCGATTCGTCCATTCCGCATCGGTACCGATGTAGGTGGCGATGACGACGATCGACCAGCTCAACTCTTGACCGGCCGGTCGCGAATGGGCCATCGTCTCACGCACGAAGTCCATCATCGTGTAGTCTTTACCGAATACCCGGACCGGCGTGTCCTTCTTCACCCCCCACTGCGCCATCTCGGCAATGAATTGGTCTTGGTGACCTTGCCCCACATGAACGGGACCGATGGTCACATCGAGCCCCTCGGCGGTCGGAACGAAGCGAGCACCGCGAATTTCGCCAAAGGGAAACTCACCCCCGAAGACGTACTTCAGGGCAGGGACACGAGTGCCTGATTTGGGATCGACCAATGGGGTGTTGGGACCAAGGCCCAACATTCCATGAAACACCGTCCAGAAGGCATTCGTCGTCTGCAAGTCACGCGCGCGAACATGCTCGATCGCCAGCTCCAATCGCTGACGGACGAGATCAGGCGTGACCGGTTCTTTCGGCTTTTCCGGTTCGGCGGTTGGCACGGTCGAGGGCTTTGTCGATTCGGCAGTGGATGGAGCGGGAGCATTGGAACAACCAGCCACCATGAGAAGGAGGGCCGCGATGCAAGGCCAGCGCAATAAGTGGCTCGGTGTCTCAATCATGGATGCACGTCTCCGGGTGTCTCTACTCAACTTAGTCGACTCAGCGGGCAGCGACGAACGGTGAATCGATCTCTTCTCGTTTTGCGATGATTCGAAACAATTCCACAAACGTCGACGTGATGGCGAGCGAACGACTCATCCGTCCGTGTTTTCATCGACAAGAGGTGCGGATGCTCTCGATCAGACAAACGACAGCAAATGGATAATCCTTTATCAACGAAGCGATTATTACGAGCATTACGACCATGCTCTCTGATCCAGTTCTAATAACCCGCCGACGAACACCGGTTTATTACGATGGGTTGGTTATCGAAAGACATATCTCGCAAGTCATAAAGGATGCCCCTAAGCTCGAACCGAGTCAAAAGATCACGAGCTTGGCGAGTCTTTAACTCATGCGACCGCGTTGCTGGCCAGTTCCAGACGATGCTGAACCCCCGCGAACAAGTGGTACAGCACATCGGTCCAATGCTTGGCCTGTTCCATGGTGATCGTCACCGGCGGGCTAATTCGAATGACCTTGCCGGCCAGTGGGCCAAGAAGATGAATCGCGTTTCCTTCGCTGTCACCGAGATAGGCCGAGCGGACGCATTCGATGGCAACGTCATTCGCCTTCCAACCCGCATGATCCCCCAGTTCAACTCCCCACACGAATCCTTCTCCACGAAGTGCATTCACGATGGTCAGATGCTTTAGCTTGCGAAGGCCCTCGGCGAACACCGGCGTGACCCGATCGGCATGTTCCATGACCTTTTCATGCTCGAATGTGTCGAGCGTCGCGAGCGTGGCCGCACAACCGAGCGGATGCGCGCTCCAGGTATCCGAAGCTCCCCCATACCCGAGGCTGGCGAATACGTCTCTTCGTCCCACGGCAGCATTCACTGGGATGCCGTTTCCCATTCCCTTACCGAGCACGACGATATCCGGCTCGATGCCGTACGTTTCAAACGCGTACATCGATCCGGTCCGCCCGAAATTCGACTGCACTTCATCAAGGATGAAAACGATGTCATTCTCGCGGCAGAATTGAGCGAGCATCTGTAGATATGCCGGTTGCGGATGATAAGAACCACCACCCCCCAAGTAAGGCTCGGTGATGAGACAATTGATCCGCCCGTGAAAGTGATGGCGAAGTTTCTCGAGTTCGACCCGATAGCTCTCGAGCTCGATCGGCCTTTCCCGCTCTAACTCGTCGCGGCATTCCTCTTTGGGAAACGAAATGAATTGCACGCGCGGGTCACGATCAGGCGACCGCTCGTCCCCGGTCACCGCACCGGCGAGTCCCTTCTTTCCGTGAAAACCGTCTCGCGTCGCGAGGATGACGTCCTTCATCGGTTGAAATTGCAGAGCGGCCCAAAGTGACTTTTGAATGGCTTCGCTCCCCGACGCAGCCCACATGACCTGCTGCATGCGAGTGCCATATTTCGTGCTTCGAAGACTGGCGAGCAAACGGTGATTAGCTTCGTTCTCAATCGTTGAGATCGCGTTGTAAGCCGTCAACGGAGCGAGCGCGATGTACTCGTCGTGAGTGGTGAGCGCCTCTTCCGTCCATCCCATGTAATGACGAAGTCGCTCGAGCCAGCGCCGTGGCGAATGACCCAAATTCGTGACGAGAACTCCCGATGTGAAGTCGGCCAGCTTGCGACCTTCCGGCGTCCAGTGATAGAGCCCGGCGGAGCGGGCGATCACGGCGAGGGACGGCGTATAGGTGCGAAGGCCGCGAGGCTCATCATGTTCAATCGAAGCGCGGATTTGATTTGATTTATCTTCGCCGTCAAAAGCAATCGTCGAACTCATCGGCTACCCCAGATATCGCTTCGCGCATCAAGAGCGAGAAACACGGCATGCATGTGCAGATCCTGTCCCGTCACAGGAAGCCCATTCTTGATTCACTCGCCAATGCGGTGAGTATAACCGACTCGACCGAATTCGTCCCTTGAACGAAAAGATCCCCCGGATTTTCACTCGAATCGAGCGAACCTCTCGGGGGATGCTATCAAGTCCAATCAACCTCAAAACGGGAGACTAAACGAGTAGTTCCTTCACTGGCTCACCACTCCCGAAAGCGCCGACTAGCTTCAGCGGCCGTCCGTTCGGACTTCGAAGCTCGGTCGCTTCCGAGATGCCCACCGCGTGATAAAGCGTCGCGAACAGATTGGAGACATCCACCGGTCGATCGACGATCTCGACACCGTCATCATCCATCTTCCCGACGATCTCTCCCCCCTTGATGCCAGCGCCGCCGACGACGACCGACCAACCTGTGGGCCAGTGATCTCGTCCGGCATCCTGATTGATCTTGGGCGTTCGACCGAAATCGCCCATGCAGCAGATCGTGGTCTTCGAAAGAAGCCCGCTCGCCGCCAAGTCTTCCACCAGCGAACCGAGACCCTGATCGAGTTGCGGCAATCGCGCATTGCGACCCGTCCCTAGGTTTTCAAAGACTTCTTGATGCGTGTCCCATCCACCGAGGCCGATTTCAATGAAGGGGACACCGATCTCGACGAGCCGCGTCGCCAGTAAACAGTTCCGCCCGAATTGATGATCGCCGTACTTCTCGCGCTGCGCTGCCGCGATCTTGTCGATCTTGAAGCTCTCGAGCAACTTAGACGACATGAGATTCAACGACCGGTCGTAAATCGTGTGATGCTCTTTCGGCAATTCGCCTCGTCCTTGCTTGACGAAGGAATCCTGCATCGTCTCCAGCAGGCCGACTCTACGCTCGAAGCGTCGACGATCAACGGCGGCGGCAATGTTCGGGATCGGATTGTCCCCCGCTTCGACCCGGAAAGGTGCATACGCCGCCCCCAGGAAGCCAGGACTGACTCCCGGACCACCGAGGCTGATATGACCCGGAACTTCAAGATTTCCCGGCGTATTGAATTTGGCCATCACGGCGCCGATGGCCGGATGCGTGACGCTTGCCACCGGGGCGTAAGCCGTGTGATTGATGTACGTGCCTCGCTCGTGCGAACCGTCACGACTCGTGTAGCTTCGAATGATCGATAAATGCTTCATCTGCTTGGCGATGGTCGGCAAATGCTCGCAGATTTGTCCCGAGCCAGTGGTGGCGATCGGCTTGAATTCGCCTCCATTCTTACTTCCCGGCTTGAGGTCCCACATGTCGATCGTGCTCGGACCGCCGCTGAGCCAAACGAGAATGAAAGTATGTCCGCCGACTTTTTTGTCCGCGGCTCGTGCCGCGTGAAAACCGCTCACCCAATCGAACATTGGCAGAGCCATTCCCGCTCCGGCCACATGCTTCATGAAATGGCGTCGATCCATGGACATCATGGTCTCTCTTTCCGCTCGCGTCGGGCGAGCCTTAGGTCGCTAGCGTGGTCAATACCCTCAGACGACGAATCCCATTCATCAATGATTCAGGGCAAACTCGGCAGAATTCACCACCGCCCAAAGAACGTCTGAGTAAACGTAAATTCGATCGTTCTTGTCTTTTGCCTGATCAAGCATGTTGCCGATCGCTTTCACTTCGTGCGACGTCGGACGGCGTGACAAGGCAGCTAAATAGATCGACTCGATTCTCTCCTTGTCCGATCGCGACTCATCCTTGATCAAGTCATGCAAATAAGAGCCCGGCACGCACGAAGTTACCCGATTCATCAGAGGACTATTCATCATCATCAAGCTTTGAGTGATCGTCCCATCGTAAGTCGGAGCGGCGGTCGGCGAATCGTCATTGCTGAACGTTCGAACGAACTCGTCGATGAATTGCTTCCGTTCGCCGGATGCATTCGCCGTCTCCGACGATCGATCGATCTGCGTCAGCGTCAGCACCGAATCGTAAAGTTGCTCCGGGGTCAAAGGGCGAGTGAGCTGAAAGGAAAAGAAGCCTACCGCCTCGTCGCTCTTCTTTCCCTTCCGTTTCGTGCTCAAGCCGTAGGTCTTGGTCGTGGCGATCCAATGGACCAGCTTCTTCACATCATAGTTGTTCGCCTGGAAATCCTCGGCCAGCTTATCAAGCAAGTCCGGCATTGATGGTTCGTCAAGTCCGTTGTCGAAGTCGTCGACATTCTTGGTGAAGCTGTGCCCAAGGAAGTGATACCAGACGCGGTTCACCATTGCTCGGGCGAAGTAGGGGTTGTCCGGCGCAGTGACGGCATCGGCTAGCACCTGTCGGAGATAAACGGGCTTATCCTCCTTCATCTGATCCTTCAGAAACTCCGTCACGTCCCCCTTCGTCGGCTTGGCCCCCGAGAGAGCCTTCAAGTTCCGACCGTCCAGATAAGTCGGCTCGGTGAAAACGGAAAGACCGTTTCGTCGTTCGAAGAAAACACCCTTCATGCGCGTGTCTTGGAAAGGAACCTCTTCCAGCGTCCAATAATCGGTCTGCTGCTGGTTGCCGGGCTTCGTCGCGCGCTTCTCGCGCGTTCCGACGAAGAAGGCATTCACGCCGTGAAATTGATCTTGCTTCCACGCATTCCAGGGATGGTCATGGCACTCCGTGCATTGCGTCTGCACCCCGAGGAAAATCCGCGTCACCATTGAAGTGGTGCGAATCGAATTGTTGTTGTCTTGGTTGGCGAGGATAAAGTTGACTGCCGGGTTTTCATCCCATCTTCCTGTCGCGGCAATCAGTTCATGCGACATCTCATTCCACGGACGACTCCGATTGAACTCTCGTTCGAGCCAGGCATGAAGCGCATCCCGATTCACGTCGCGTGGATTGACCAGATCTGCCGGGATCAGCAGCTTCACCCAGACGTTGGCGAAATTTCGGCCGTATTCATCCGACGCCAACAGTCGATCGACGAGCTTGCTTCGCTTATCGCCTCCTTTCTCCTGGAGATATGCCTTGGTCTCCGCAAGCGTTGGAATACGACCCACGATATCGAGTGTCGCTCGGCGAATGAATTCACCGTCCGTGGCCTGTTCGGTCGCGGAGAGCCCGTTCTCCTTCCACGTTTCCTCGACCATTGCATCGATGTAATCAGGACGCTGACCGTCCGAGGCGGAGGATGACGCATCATTCGAACGGTTTCGTTCGTGATCGCGTTCCCTTCGCAGTTCCTGTAAACGAGAGCGATACGATCCCGCGGGAAGCGCCTCGGCGAATAGCCAAGCGCTTGGCGATAGAATCATAGCCATACCGATAACGGCAAGACCGGCCGATTTCCCGCGTGCTGCGAAACAGAATCTCATTCGATCGTCCTGAATGGTTTTCTCAACAAGCGTGTCGGATCGTACTCGGAGAAACAGTGCCGCGAGCCCCCGTCTGTCCCTCCTTTAGAGGGAAGACGGATGCGTTAAGTTCCCAGGAAATCATCGGTAACAATTGGGGGCGATACAAGCGATGATCCCCCTCATTCCTTACGAATTCGGGGATACGCGTGACGGACGGAGTTGTTGAATGAGATGAATCGGTGCGCTACCGGATGGCGGGGGCAAACTGGACGCGACGACAGACGGAAATGAAGTCCTCCGCGCGAATGAGAACGCGCGGGGTAATCGAATCTTCGCCGTTAATGGCGTTTTCGAGCTCCCAACCAACCTGAGAGAGGTCAGGGAACCCGTACCCTCCACCTGCCCCTTTCATTTGATGGGCAATCCGCTTCACCTGTTCCACATCGTTTTGCGAAAGTGCGAGTCGAAGCTGGTTTACCGTGGCGGTCAATCCAATGACGAAGTCTTCAATCAATTCCCCCATGTCCGGGTCATCGAGATATTCAGAGTAAAGAGGCTCGTCCTTCATGAGCAATCCCTCCGCAACGACAGCAACGCGAATAGGGGTTTGCCCAAAGTCTAGTTCAAGAGAAACCAAGTGCGGGTCTTCCCTGAGATTCCGATTTAGATTGACCAAAAAGAGATCACTTCAAAGACAGTAACGGGCCCCTGCGTTGCGCTGAACCAAAGCAACAGTTGCCCATCGTGCTAGCAGGAGGAATTCTCGATAAACTCGTGCTGCTTATGCTCTTAGAGCGATGAATCGAAGGGAAAGATGAGACTCGCGAGCGACAGACGGGGTCGCGTCCTGATTGCACAAGATGGATATAAATTGTTACGGAATCAAGTTTTAAAGAAAAACACAGCGGGAGTTTGGATCAAAGAAGCCAAGCTGAGGAGAGGAGGTCTACAAAAACTCTTCGCTCCTTGTGCTCCAAACTCCCGCCCACGTCTTCGAGGACCCTGAGGAGGTCGCGATCGGGCCCCGTGACGCAACCGTACCTTCCGCACATATCGGGCCAAAACGCAATCGCCGCCCGAATGAAGTTTCCTATCGGGTCGGATGTTTCTGTGGAATGATTCGCCACAGCGGAGCATACTCCTCTCCAACAGACCAACCAGGAGTCGATCGGTGTCCACTCTCTCAACGCCATCACCCCGATTGCAGCACTATTTCCAGGAATATCAGTCGTTTCACCAAGATGGAAGGAATAAGGTCGTTCACCTCGTGGGGGTGCCGGTCCTCGTTTTGGGGCTCTTGGGCCTACTTTCTTATCTTCGCTTTGGCCCTTCTGTGCTCGGGGACCTGTTGGCGTTGGATGCAGGGTTCACCTTTTGCATCATCGCGAGCCTCTTCTACCTCTGGCTCGATTGGTCGTTGGGATTACCTTTCTCACTCGTCTTCATTGGCTTTTACATTTGCGGCCGACAACTGATGCTCCTGAATGCTTGGCCGTTACTGGGCGGAATGTCTCTCGCAGGTTGGATTCTGCAGATCATCGGCCACAGCCAGTTCGAAAAAAGATCTCCCGCCATCCTGAAAAGTGTGGAGCACTTTCTCATCGGCCCCCTCTGGATCTTCGCCCGGCTCATCGGCTACTACCCCTGAACCCATCACCCTTCCAAATAACCCCCCAATTTGCCAGTTTGCATTCACATGGGACAATGTCGCGAAGAGAGGGAGACTGGGTCAATCCTGCTGAAAGAAACGATTCTGAGCATCGGAGGAATTTTCACGGTTTTGCGGGCGGACTGCCGATACGAGTAGAGAGAGTCAACCAGTGCCCGACTCACGTCTGGGCATTTCGAAGGTTGGCTTGGTTCCCGCATGGTGTCTGGAGGAGTTCTCCGTGACGGCGCGACTGCTCATTGCTTCGATGGCACTCTTGGTCTTCGTCGGTAACGCCCGTGTTCACGCGGACGATCCCCCGATAGAAGAAGTCCAACCCGCCACGATCACCGGAAAGATTCGAGAAACGGCCCCGGCGGAAACGGAGGAATCATCGACCCCCGTTGAAACCTCTACCGTGACGGACGAATCTCCCGCCGAGGAGATGGAGGCGCCCGCTGAGCCTGCGGCTGTCTCTCCGGAGCAGGTCTCGACGATCGTTCAGCCGATGGAAGTCGAGGACGCTTTTCAGCAACCTTGCTGTCTCATAGACGACTTCAACGTGGCCTATCCCCTCTGGTTCGTCAGAGGTGACGTAATGTATCTCAATCGAACGAGCGATGGAAATCTAACCACCGCCACGGTGCGAAACGGCGATGGCTCCCTTGGCAACAATCGAATCACGAGCATGCCCTTCGGTTATGAACCTGGCATGCGTGTCTTCGCGGGAAGAAATGTTTGGGACGGGCTCACGTTCATCGAAATCGGCTACTACGGCCTCAATCATTGGAGCACGACGCGCGGCTTAACCACTGAGTCCGGCCTCGTTTCCTCCAATCTGGACATGGGGTTCGGAGTACCTGGGAATTCGAACGTTACCACCCAGACGCAAGGAATCCAATACAGCTCGACCCTACACAATGCGGAGTTGAACGCACGGAGTTACTTCAATCCCAATTTCGCATTGATCGGCGGTATTCGATTCACGAACCTGAGTGAAACATTGCAGATCAAAGAAACGGGAATTGTTCAGATCACCTCCGGCAACACCGCGAATCCGTTCAACTATGATGCTCGCCGTGTCGTTCAAATTCAGAACTGCATTCTCGGTCCACAGATTGGAACCGATATCTTTTGGGAAATCACCGACGATATACGCGTCGGCGGCTCGAACCGATTCCTACTCGGTGCGAACTTCACGCAATCGACGATTCATCAAAGTAGAGATGCGTTCAATTCGACTCTGAATTCACGAGTCCAAGGATCCAGGGCTCAATACGACGAGGAAGCGGTCATCAGCGGCATCCTCGATTTGCAAGCGACGGTCGATGTGCGGCTGACAAAGAACATCGTGTTCAAAGGTGGTTACCAATTCCTCTGGATCTACAATGGCGCCGTCGCTCCGACGCAGGGTGTGAACGATATCTCTGTTCCGAACGGTCCACAGCGACAGATCGAAAATCAAAACAGTGCGATTTTCTTTGGGCCCTATGCGGGACTCGAAGTGTCATGGGGTCGATTCGATTGATTCCGCTCTGAGCAGTGACCTCAAAGTAATTCAAAGCATGACGCGCGAGAAATGTTTCGCGCGTCTTTTGCTTTCTTGATCAGACGAGCATGTCGAGCTGGGTTCCGGTGAAAAACTGAATGCCGCTCTTCTCAACCACCGGATCCGCATACACCGGAAGTGGGATCAAGGGACGGCCGGGCAGATGAGGCTTGTCAACCCGGTGAACCTTCACCTCTTCTGGGAACGAACTCACCGGCGCGGGCAGTGGCACTTCGTGCCTCTCCCGTTTGAAGCAGCTTCCATCAAGCTGCCGACGCCACCTCTTGTGACACCAAGCCTGCTTGATGAGGTCTGCCAAGTACAATTGCTGTTCGTGTGTCGGTGGAGGAGTGGGAGGCTCTTTCTGATCCACCTCAAAACGTTCACGGAACTCGCGGATTTCTTTGATGTCTTCCGCGAAATCGTTCTCCATCTCCGCTCGACGAAGCCGTGCTTTCTCCGCGAGACATTCAAGCATGTCCGGGAATGAAGGCTGAAGTGTCGGAAGAATGCCGACATGCTTTCTGACCACCGCTTCCTTCCTTTCCACGGTGTCGATCCGATCGCAAAACGTCTGGTGGCGGATCCGCCGGACATACGGTTCGAAGAGATGAAGCGAATAACTGGGAATGGTCGACACGAGCCATCTCTCCATCACAAGCGGATTCATTCGTGGGCCGCGGCGTGAGAGAGGGGGAACGCGGTAGCTCATGCTACCTCGATTGGCAAATCGTTTTCCAGACTACTTTGAGAAAGTCGAGCGGCATTATCGTTCCAATCGTTTGCGTCCGACTCAGATTGAACGGACGCTCGCGATCATGAAGCGGGGGGACGGGATTTCATCTCGTGGGCAAACCTGCGTACGATAACCGCTCGGAATGATTTCATGAGGGAAAGGAACGAACGTTGTCGACGGATGCGAAAGTCGCGATGGTTACGGGCGCCAGTAAGGGAGTCGGTAAAGGCATTGCCCTTGGCCTTGCCAAGGCGGGATTCGATGTCGCGATCAATTACAACAGCGATCGCGAGGGAGCCGAGCAGACGGCCCAAGAGGTACAGCAGCTCGGCCGG
Organism: bacterium; assembly: GCA_019748235.1. Classification (GTDB taxonomy): domain Bacteria; phylum Planctomycetota; class Planctomycetia; order Kolteriales; family Kolteriaceae; genus JAIEPU01. Next base: position 8,027 of record JAIEPU010000141.1, on the reverse strand, counting down.
CGATCGTGGATCATCCAGGGTGACGTTGGGAATCAGGCGGATGTCGATCGCGTCTTCGCGGAGTTGCGGCAAATCAGTCCGGCACTCGACGTCCTCGTGAACAATTCCGGCGTTCAAACTTGGGCCAGTCTCTTCGATCTGACTGAGAAGGATTGGGATCGGACGATTCGAACGAATTTGAAGGGATCGTTCCTCTGTACCCAAGCGGCCGGAAGATGGATGCGTGAAACCGGCGGTGGTTCGATCATCAATATTGGCTCGGGCGCGAACAAAGCACCTTTCCCCAATCTCATCGATTACTGCGCATCGAAGGGGGGAATCGATCAGCTCACGCGAGTCACCGCCGTGGAACTCGGTCCGTACAGCATCCGCGTCAACTGCGTGGCGCCTGGCGCTATCGAAATCGAACGAACGCGCCTCGAGAATCCCGACTACGCCAAGACATGGGGAACCATCACTCCGCTCCGTCGTGTCGGTAACGTTGACGACGTGGCCAATGCGGTCATTTTCTTCGCGAGCGATGTCTCCACGTTTGTGACCGGACAAACGCTGTATGTCGACGGTGGGCTCTGGACGCGCGGGGTCTGGCCATACGAAGCGAACTGAAGTACGCGATGTGAGAAGCCGTGATGGATCTCGACCTCTCGTTCAAAGCGATCGAACGAATCATTTGGGATGACCCAGGTCGACGTGGCGTTCACCATTTGACCCTGCCCGGAGATCTCGCGCGAGCGGCAACGTCGCTTCTTGCCGCGCGTCGTGTGACCATCGTGACCGGTTTTTACATTATTGATGAGCAAACCTACGAGACCGACGGGCCTCCGGGTGCGAGAGCCATCGGTCATGCTCTCGAATTGCTTGAGATTCCCGTGGAATTCCTCGTCGATTCCTTCGGTGCGGTGATCCTTCGAAAAGGGGGACTTCAGCCCGTTGGTGAAGCTCACCGCGATAGCTCACGTCCGCTCGATTGCACCCATCTCATCGCGGTGGAACGACTCGGACGGGCCGCCGATGGACGTTACTATTCCATGCGTGGCCGAGACATCAGTTCCGTTACGGAACCACTTGATCAGTTATTCATCGACGCCGCCCATCAGGAGATCGTCACGATTGGAATCGGCGACGGAGGTAATGAGATTGGAATGGGAAAAGTGAGTGACATGGTGATGTCACACATTCCACACGGCGGCACGATTTCATCGACCGTAGCCACCGACTTCCTCATCACGGCGGGCACGTCGAATTGGGGAGCGTGGGGACTAGTCGCAGCCTTATCTCTCCTCGCGGGGAGAAATCTTCTTCCTAACGTTGAAGAGGCAACAAATCATTTGAGCAATTTGATCGATGCGGATTGTTGTGACGGCGTCACGGGACGTCGCGAGCTGTCCGTCGATGGCCTAGCGATCGAATCCTATCTTGCCCCTCTCCCAAAGCTTCACGAACTCATCGATCCATTCCTTCAATCATGAAGAAGTGATCGGCATTTCACGATCAAGCGTATCGGCGACAAGCTTCGGGTGATGAAGTGCGTTCTCGATGAACACGCGGTACGGGTTTTGATCTCCGGCGATGATCGTCCCCACGCAAAAGACGCCGGGGCGAGTCGTTTCGAGCGTGTCCGCGTCAAAGACCGGAGCGCGCTGCTCTCCCTGCGTATCGAGCCCGAGTTGATCGATCAGTCGATAGTCTGGAACATATCCCACGAGGAGCAAAACAAAGTCGCAATCGACCGAGCCCTCGGTCCCATCGCCGCGCTGGAAATAAACCCGTTGGGAATCGATGCGTGAGACGCAAGCATCCAAATTCGCGGTGATCCGACCGCGAGAAATCATCCCGATCAATTCGGGGCCGATCCAATATTTGAAATGACTCGTGTCGATCTCCGCTCGGCGATGGACGAGCGTCACGATCGCCCCCAAGTGGGTGAGCCGAATGGCGGCCTCCGCCGCGCTGTTTCGTCCGCCCACAATTACCACCCGCTGGCCGTGATAAGTGTGAGGATCGGTAAAGTAGTGTGAGACATGCGGCAAATCTTCGCCGGGAATACCTAAATGCCTGGCGAACTCATTACTGCCGACAGCGAGCACCACTCGTCGGCACTGGTACGATCCGTTGATGCCGCTCTTCTTCCGAGTATGAAGGGTAAACGCTCCTCGATCGCCGTCGATCCTCAGGACCTCTTCGTAGGTGTTGACCTCGATGCCGAAATAGCGGACGAATCCTCGCAAGTAGGCAAGGTACTCTTCTCGCGTCGGCTTGTCTCCATCCGCAGCTGGCACGGGCATTTTCAGCAATGCCAAGTTCCCGGCCGAGCTGTTGAATCGCATTCCACGCGGATACCAGCCAATCGTGCGGCCAATGGGACCTTTGTCGAAAATGACCACGGAGCGACCGCGACGGAGAAGTTCGGCGGCGGTCGCCAGGCCGATGGGACCGGCTCCTACGATGCCCACGTCAAACGTCATGAAACATCCTCTTTTAGCAGGAATGGGGAGTGATCAGACCATTATTCCTGGCGGGGTTGAGGCATATTAATTTGCGGGGTACGATTTCGGAACGTTTGAGGAACCTTGCCTCGTTTCTATCGCCTTGCGAGGAGGGATCTCAAAACGGGCAAAAGCCCCAAGTGATCACCATCACGGCGTCCACCCGTGTGAAAGTATAGGAAAATCACTTTCCCCCTTGAAGGAATGGGTCGTTGAACCAAGGCTCCCTCACTCCGAGACTTCGCCGCTTGGCTTGGAACGTCCTCCGTTTGGGCGTCACCGTGGGAGCCATTGCTTACGTCCTGAGTCAGATCACCTGGCATGACCGACTGATCGATCATGGCACCGTGATCGAAGGGTGGCTGCATGTCGACAACGGCATTCGGACCCTCGTCACCCGCACCGGTCAAGTCGTCGCCGTCCCTCCCGATGCCGAACAAGCCGATGCGGAAGTCCGACTCGTCCCTGGGATCATCACGATCTTCTCTCGTGTGAAGTTCGGCTATTTCCTCGAAGGAACCCTGCTCGTCGCAACGAGCGTTTTTCTTGGAGCGATTCGCTGGCAGTGGCTACTTCAGAGTCATGACCTCGACCCAGGCCTCCGTGAAGCGACACGATTGACTTGGATGGGATATCTCAGCAATAACATTCTTCCCGGCGCGACGGGAGGTGATCTCGTCAAAGCCTATACCATCGCGCGGCGAACCCCTGGCAAGCGAACCTCCGCGGTGATGACGGTCCTCCTCGATCGAGTGATCGGGCTTTTGGCGCTCATCATCCTCGGCGCCCTAGGAGTCGCCATAAAAGCGACCCGCGACGGCATCGATAGCACTGGTCGGCTCGTCCTGACCATGCTTGCGATCGCGGTGGTCGGTGGAATCGTTTTCTTCAGCCGCCGTATTCGAATCATCTTTCGTATCTCCGCCTTCTTCGACCGAATCCCAATGGGGCATCACTTCAAGAGGATCGATGACAGTCTTTTCCATTACCGGGATCACAAGATGCAGCTTGCCCGTTGCGTCGGCATCGGACTCTTCATTTGGCTGTTGACCATCGGGGGCATTTACTTGATGGGTGAGTCGATCTCGATGTCTGTCCCCTTTGTCGATTACTTCATTTGCCTACCCGTCATCTTTTCAGCGGGAGCGGTCGCCCCCTCCATTGCGGGCCTAGGGGTGCTGGAAGGGTTGTTTCAACACTTCTTCGGCGCGGTCGGAGCGGCTCCTTCAACCGCAGTAGCACTGTGCCTTCTCTATCGACTCGCTATTCTCATCGTGAGCATTCCTGGGGCATATCCCCTCTATCAGGAATTCTCCTCGGGGAGGCCACAGGTGGTGCCTTCACTCGATGATGAAGGAGATGAAGGGCATTCGCTGGCGAAGAATCGGCAGGTCGAAGTATTGGTGTAGAACGACCCCACCATTCCCTTTTCCCGCGTGATTCCGGAGCCAGAAGTTCCACCTCTGTCGGTTGCCGTGATACAAACAGTCACAAGGGTCGCGAAGCTGCCCATCCGGCAATCATAACCTTGAAACGATGGATTCAAACGACACATGACAAGCACTGCCGAGAAGTCCAAGGTCAAGAAGCTTCCTCCACGTTCGAAGGTTAAGGCCGATGACACGTGGGATCTATCGAGCCTCTATCCGACCGATGCCGCCTGGGAAAAGGATCTCGTTAAATTCGAGGGAATGATCCCGAAGATTACCCCGTTCAAGGGAACATTGGCTGACAGCCCGGCCGCGATGGCGAAGTACCTCACCTTTGACGAAGGGATGGAAAAGCTCGGGGAGAGGTTAGGGACGTACGTCTTTCTCCGGACGTCAGAAGACACCGCGGACGGCAAGTCTCAAGAGATGTACCTGCGCTACTCGAACATCATGAGTAAGGCAGGACAAGAGGGCGCATTCGCCCGTCCAGAGATCATGGCGATCCCCGCCGCCAAGATGAAGAAGTTCCTCGCCGCCAAGGAGCTCTCCGCGTATCGACTGCTTCTCGAACGATTGATCCGCTACAAGCCGCATACCCTCAGCGCCTCTGAGGAACGCCTGATCGCGATGCAGTCAGAGATGTCGGAAGCGTCGAATCAGATCTTTGGAAAACTCAATGATGCCGATCTCAAGTTCGGCGAGATACAAATCGCTCCCGGCGAAACGATCGAGCTCTCGCATTCCTCGTTCTCGCGTTGCCTGGAAAATCCCGACAGAAAGATCCGCAAGCAAGCGTTCCATCAGTACTATGCCGAGTTCAGCGATCACGCCAACACACTCGCCTCGACCTTGAACGCCTCGGTCCAGCGCGACGTCTATTATGCCCGCGCCAGGAGTTATCCTTCCGCGCTTGAATCATCTCTCTTTGGCGACAATGTCCCGATCTCCGTTTACACCAATCTCATCGATACGGTTCATCGGTATCTTCCTTCCGTCCACCGATACGTCGACGTCCGCCGCCGCGCATTGAAGCTCAAGGATGTGCATATGTACGACACATATGTCCCGATCGTGAGCGAAATCAAGATGAAGCATACTTGGGCTCAGGCGTCGAAAGTGATCCTCAAATCACTCGAGCCTCTCGGGAGCGAGTATTGCGGCGTGCTCGAAAAGGGTCTCCTCGGACGTTGGTGCGACAAATACGAAAACAAGGGCAAGAGGAGCGGCGCCTTTAGTTGCGGCAGCTTCTTTGGCGATCCATACATCCTCATGAACTATCAGCCCGATGTGCTCAATCATGTCTTCACGTTGGCGCATGAGGCGGGGCACTCGATGCACTCGTACTACTCGGCGAAGCATCAGCCGTTCGTGTATTACAATTACACGATTTTCGTGGCTGAGGTCGCCAGCACCTTCAACGAAGAACTTCTCGGCAAGCATCTGATGGAACATGCCCGAGACGACAAGGAGCGAGCATACTTCATTACGCGTGAACTCGATGACATCCGCGCGACACTCGTTCGGCAGACCATGTTCGCCGAGTTCGAAAAGATCATTCATGACGTCGTTGAAAACGGAGAAGCTCTCACGCTCGAACGGATCAAGGGAGAGTACCGAAAGCTACTCGATCTCTATTTCGGTAAGGGTTTTGTGGTCGATCCCGAACTGGAACTCGAGTCTCTGCGAATCCCGCACTTCTATCGCGCGTTCTATGTCTACAAGTATGCGACCGGCATTTCGGCCGCTATCGCACTCTCTCAGCGCGTGCTGAGTGGCGGCAAGAAAGAACTGGACCAGTATCTCGGCTTCCTAAAGGCGGGATGTTCCAAGTTTCCACTCGACATCCTTCGGGATGCTGGAGTGGACATGGAAAAGCCAGAACCCGTTGCCGCTGCGCTCAAACGATTTGATGAACTGGTGACTGAACTCGACGAATTGGTCTAGCATCGAACGAACCTGTCTGATGCCGTGCGTCTCATAACCCTGGGCGAGATGCGCGGCACGGTCGCCCTCATCAGAGATCAAAACCCACGAAATCTTCATTTAATCCTGCTCGACACGTCCTATTACATGTGTAATATATGCCGAGTGATATTCGGCTCCACATGGCGGTCTTTTATGAGCTCTCAATGAGCTACGTCCGTTCTGCATAACCCGATGCGGAATGTGCGAATAGGTTATCGGATACATTTGAGGACATATGCCAGGGTTTTACTGCCCGCGGTGTGACAAAAGATTTCTCTGGCGAGAGAGCCTGGCCGGCAAGATCTTCGACTGCGATCGGTGTGGCGCAGCGCTCCGAATCCCGAAGGACATTTCCACTCTCTCGGAAGGAGTGGAAATGGTCGCGTCTTATAGTGACGATGACGGCCCTCCTGATCCCTTCGGTCCATTTCAAACTTCAGCATTCGATCCGGCGGAGTACGATCATCTGCCGACGATGCAATCATGGAAGAAGAACGGCGAGGACGTCTGGCGAAGCATTAAAACTCCCATCGTTATTATCTTAATCGTATTCCCCACTCTCATGGTGTTTCGATGGGTGAAGGATGAATTGACACGCCCCCGCTTCGTCGTTCCGAATGAAAACGTCGCTTTATCGCCCGCACCCAAGAACGTGGTAGCGAACGAGCAAGTGCAGAATTCCCGTCCACCGAAGCCAGGGCCAGTCGCTCCGCCAGCTCGTCATATCGCGGAAACGGTCGATTCCGAAAAGATTGAACCGTTGTTTGAACTTTCAGAGGCCGTGATCGTCGCTCCCACCGTGCTTGCCGAGGAGCTTTTCGCCCGTCGAGAGAAACAAGACAGCTTCATGATTAGCGTCCACTATCGGATCAATCGGACCGAAAAGGTTATCGTGGCTCGCCACTATACTCTTCATTTGACCTTCGACGGAGAAACGCAGCATCTCCCCTTTGAGAACATGAATCGTGAAGGTCTCCTTCAAGTTAAAATCAAACCGCTTCGAGACCAAGTTCCGGCGGAATTGAAGTGCTGGGTTGAATGGAAGAATCCGGAACAGCGGGGACCCGAAATTCGGGTCTCCAATGTCGTCTCCTTCACTCGAACAGATGCACTCCCACCGGTGCCTCCGCCACCTCTCGACGATCCACACGCCCTTTCAGTGGTGATCGATCGCGATTCCGCACCTGAGCCGTCGACAGATGAAGAGACAATTCGGAAGAAAAAGGAGGAGACGATCGACGAAAAGGAACTGGACGGACTGATCGCTTCACTTCTCACGCTCGACAAGTGGAAGGTCCGAGCCCCTTTGGCGCAGCTCGCGAAAATGTCTCCCGTGTCTTCCAAACAACAAGAATTGAATCGCGTCCTTCGGGAACTATTCGAGAAATCCGATCATGCGGTCCGCATGGAAATCCTTCGCATTTGGAGCACTTGGGGAACAGAGGATGTTGTCCCTGATATTCGGCTCGCGCTCGAGGAAGGAAACGACTTCATGCGACTCCAAGCACTTCAGACGATCGGACAACGTCGATTCGCCTCGGCAGTTCCCGCAGTCATCGTTCTCGCGCGAACCGGAAAGTATCGGACCGAAATACAGGAGACGCTGACGAACATTGGGAGTTCAGCCGAGGAATCGGTATGGCCGCTATTGGAAGGAAGCAGCATCGAAACGGTGAAACTGTCCCTCCGTATTCTCAGACGAATCGGGACGGGGAAATCTCTTCCCAAAATTCAGAAACTACTGAATGATTCTGATCCCTTCGTCCGTGTCGAAGCAGAGAATTGCTCAAAGGATATTCAGCGCCGCACGAATTGAACGTCTGACATTCATTTGCAAACGGGCGAACATTCCGTTTGACCGAAACAAACAATCGGCTCAAACTCCTTCACGGTCCAGCACTCCTCGGCGACGAGTCCTGTTATTCATCGAGCAATCGCTGTCACGCTTGAGCATTCCAAACGACTTTCGATCAAGCATGTCGAACAGCACGCGGTAAATGTGTATCTTTGAAGGGCATGATCGGGGGCAGGGGAGAGTGTTTAGCAGTTGAGGAATGGATCGAGCCGCCGTGGAAAAGGATCGGATCGAACGAATGATCGAGGTCTGACCTCGTCACTCATTCGAAAATGATCCCCTCGGAGGTGG
>JAIEPU010000043.1 GCA_019748235.1 bacterium | reverse complement strand
CGCTCGCCGAGCAGCAGGCGGACCTGCCCGATTGGCGTCTCGACCACCTTGTTCGAATGACTGACGATGCAGGGATCCTCCAGCATGCTACTCATACGGTTCCCAATTTCGCCGATGGCTACTGCACGGACGACAATGCCCGCGCTTTGCTTCTTACCGTGCATCTGGAGGAGTTGGGCCGAACCGGGCCGGAACTCGAGCGACTAGCCACCAGGTACGCTGCATTTCTCCAGGCTGCTTTTAACCCGGATTCAGGCCGGTTTAGGAACTTTCTCGGGTTCGATCGTCGGTGGTTGGAGACATCCGGATCAGAGGACTCCCACGGACGAGCACTATGGGCGCTGGGTGCCTGTGTCGGGAGATCTCGGCGGAGTGACCTGCCATTATGGGCGGCGAGCAACTTCGAACGAGCATTGCCGGCAGTTCTAGAAACGACTTCACCACGGACCTGGGCGTTTGCGCTTCTGGGCATCCGCGAGTACCTCCGCCGGTTCGGAGGCGACCGATTTGCCGCCCAGACGCGCGACGTCCTCACGGCGCGACTCGTCGATATATACGATCGCACAGCAACTCCCGACTGGCCTTGGTTCGAGGAAGTCGTCAGTTACGACAGCGCCCGCCTCCCCCAAGCGCTGATCGCTAGTAGCGTTGACAGTGAAGACCCCCGACCGCTGGAGATCGGTTTAAACTCTCTGAAATGGTTGGTCCAAGTCCAGACGGCTTCGCAAGGACACTTTCGGGCTGTTGGTTGCAACGGCTTTTATCACAAGGGACATCAGCCTGCACGGTTTGACCAGCAACCGATTGAGGCCTGTGCAACGGTTTCCGCCTGCATGGAAGCATACCGGATCACCAGACTCGAAACTTGGATGACCGAGGCACGATCTTCCTTCGAGTGGTTTCTCGGCAGAAACGACCTAGGTTTGGAACTGTATGACCCCAGCACCGGTGGTTGTTTTGACGGGCTACAGGAGGACCGGGTAAACCGGAACCAAGGGGCCGAATCCACTCTCGCATTCCTTCTTTCACTTGCTGATATGAGTCGGCTCGAGACCGCTCTGGTGGCATTCCGCCAACCTGGGTAATCTACCGTGCGCATTCCAAGGACAGTCTCGATTCTTCAGAGAGGTGGGCCAAGCCCTCATGGACATCAAACGTACCGGGATCGTTCTCCGCCCCAATAACTCCCGCGTCGTCATCCGGCCGTTCGAAGTGGCAAGCGAATCGCGGGTGGAGCGGATCATCGCCCGTGTCATGGCCCTTTCAGATGCAGATGTCGAATGCCAACTAGCGGCAGTCATGCGAGACTTTCGCGATCGGCATCAGCGAACTCACGAATTCCTCCTACGCCGATTCGACCAGATCCGTCGACATCTTTTCACAGACCAACCTATCGGTGAGACCCGTCAACTTTTGATCGGTTCGTACTTTACCCAGGAGTACGCTCTGGAGTCCGCCGCACTGTTCAATCCCTCGATGGTATGGCACCCAGATCAATCTGATCTGCCTGCGGGGAGCCGTCGGTTCGTGCTGAGTCTCCGTTCGACCGGGGAAGGGCATATCTCGTCCATCACCTTTCGCTCCGGGGTGATCGACGCAGCTAGCCGAATTCTATTAGATGAGCCGACCCGCTACGTCCAGACCCCAGAATTGGTACCCAACGCCCTCTATGAAAAGAATCTGTTCCATCGCAAGCTGTCGGAACTCGGAATCAATGGTCCGCTCACAGACGAGACAATGGCTGCACTCGGTGACTGCTTCACGATGGGCGACCTATCCCGAACCCTTCAGAACGTGCTCAAGAGCCACCGCGCCCGGCAACGCGAGTTCGAACCGATCGCACATACAATGCTGGTACTAGCCAGGGCAAATTATGAGATCTGCTTCGACCCGAAACTAAATCTGTCTGAGCGGATTATCTTTCCATCCTCACCGACCGAGACGAATGGAATAGAGGACGCTCGATTTGTCCAGTTCTCAAACGCCGATGGCCGGATCACTTACTATGCCACATACACTGCATACGACGGCCGAACGACTCTTCCACAGATGCTGGAAACGAACGACTTCTTGCATTTCCGTCTCAGTACGCTGAATGGACCAGAGGTGAAAAACAAAGGGTTCGCTCTGTTCCCGCGACAAGTCAACGGACAGTACGCCATGCTTTCGCGGCAAGACAACGAGAACCTGTACGTGATGTACTCTGACCAGCCCCACTTCTGGTACAGCAAGGAACTAATCGCCCGACCGACATACTCTTGGGAATTTATGCACATTGGCAATTGCGGTTCCCCGATCGAAACGTCTGCCGGGTGGCTCGTCCTCACACATGGCGTCGGGCCGATGCGGCGGTATGCAATGGGTGCATTTCTACTCGATCTCGATGAGCCCTCGCGACTGATCGGTCGGTTAGCCACACCGTTGCTGGAACCAGATGAAAACGAGCGAGAAGGTTATGTACCTAACGTCGTCTACAGTTGCGGCGGCCTAATTCATGGACGCGATTTGGTCATTCCATACGCTATGTCAGACTATGCCAGCACGTTTGCCACTGTGCCGCTCAACGACGTGCTTGACGCCATGATTCGGGTGTGAAGGCGGCGATCAATTCGTGCCAGTCATCATTGACAACAATTCCCGTACCGAGAACTCGGCAACCGCGGTCGCTCGATCCGCGGCGCCGTAGTACAGCAGAAGTCTCTCGTCGATTTGCACTGCCCCCGTCGGAAAGACAACATTCGGCACGAATCCAGCCCTTTCGAAGTCAGTTTCTGGTCGGAAAAAAGGGAATTCGGTCCAATTTAAGATGTGGGTCGGGTCGTCAATCGCCAGCAGCAGCGCCCCACCGCAATATTCACCGACTTCACCCAATCGTTGAGGCTGGCGATTACCGTGATAGATTGTCAGCCAACCATCGGGTGTTCGGATCGGCGGCGGACCGATTCCAACGCGCCCAGACTGCCACTCGGCAGCCGGGATCATTAGGGGCGAGTGGAATCCCCAGTGACGCAAGTCCGGTGACCGAGCGACCCATACTTCCGGGCGCGTGAATGGCGTCCCGCAAACCGGCCGATGCAAGGCGGCAAAGTTACCATCGATGCGATCTGGAAACAGCACAACATCCTTGTTCTCCGGGCAGAAGATCATTCCATGGCGATCGAATGTACGGAAGTCGGACGTACTAGCCAACGCCGTCGCCGGACCATGCCGCGATACAGCCACGTAGGTAAAGTAAAAACGGCTATCCAATAACGTTATCCGGGGATCCTCGACCCCAAACTCTTCCAGTTCGCACTCTGGGCTGAATAAAACGTCGGTAACCGCTCGCACGGAATTGCCTTCGCCGCAATGAACCACTCTCAGGTGCGATGTGAACGTCAATCGTATCAGCCCATCGGCCTTTCGCTGGACTAAACGGGAGTCGACCGATTTCCACTCCGATTCGGACACCCAATCGGTGATGATGCGACCGCCCATCCAACGGGGAAGGCCAAAGAACCCCGGCCGTCTTTCTCGAGATCGCTCAACAACGCGCACTAACAGTATGACTTCGTCCACGCCTTGGATCGCCCCGGGATTAAACACGCCGACAACTTCCATGTCGTCCTGCGAAGGAGATATATCACTGGGTTGGAGCAGTATTCGGGTCGAGATCCGTCGGATAGTCATGAGTTAGCCTTACTCCAAAAGACAATAGGGCAATGGCATAATACTCCTTGGAGAAGAAAGATTTATTCCATCTCATGAATTCGATTCACGTGACAGACTTCTTGAAGTAGTCAGCAACCTCAATGCCGAAAGTCCGAAGACAGCCGACGCGATCGATGCCGCGAAGATTCCCAGCTTGACGGAATTCAGCCGTGCCGAATCAAAAGCGGACTCGGCGATCAACAGTGCCAGGGTGAAGCCGATACCAGTCAAAGTAGCGCCGAAAAAGACCAACTTCCAATTGAGGTCGGGAGGGAGGATGGCCCAATGAAATTTCACAGCGAGATAGCTAAAAAGTAGAACCCCTATAGGTTTGCCAAAGACGAACCCTGCGAAAACCGCGATAGTGAGAGATGTATCAAGTGGCACGGCGAAGAATGAGACGCCGGCGTTTGCCAACGCAAAAGCGGGGACGATGACAAAAGCAACCCATGGGTGCAAAGCGATTTCCAATCTTTCGACTGGAGATAACGCTTCTCGTGTGGCAACGTTCGCACGTTGCAAGTCTCTCCGATCTGTTGTGTCGCCACTCCAGTGCTCGCCGCTTGGATAGGCAATCACACGAGCTAGTATCGCATGGAGCCGTGCATCGCCAATCCAACTACGGGCGGGGGTTAACAATCCCAGAATGACGCCTGCGATCGTCGGGTGAATCCCCGATGTATCAAAAGCCAACCAGACGAATACTCCCATGAGGAAGTAAATCGGAATGCTTCGAATACCCAGCAGTGCAACGAACACCACACTAACCACGCCCAATGCCGACAGTACCAGGGCTATCCAATTCAAAGCGTGACCGTATCCAAATGCGATAACGAGAATAGCGCCGATGTCGTCAAAGATCGCCAGGGAGAGCAGGAACAATCGTAAGCTTTCCGGAATTCGAGACCCAAGAATTGCGAGACAGCCAACCATAAAAGCAGTGTCGGTGGACATGACTGTGCCCCAGCCATGCCATTCTTCGCCGCCGCGCAGCAACAAAAGAAAGATAACGACCGGCACGAGCATCCCGCCCAAAGCCCCGGCAAGGGAGAGGGCTGCCACCCGTAAATTGCGCAGCTCACCTAACACCATCTCTCGCTTGAGTTCCATCGCAATTAGGAAAAAGAAAAGTGTCATCAATCCATCATTAATCCAGTGCTTCAGCGAGCGCGAGAACTCGAGATTCCCTATCCAGAAACCTGCCTGCGTTTCCCACAACGACCGGTAGGAATCCGACAAGGAAGAGTTGGAAAGAATCAGCGCGAAGATTGTGCAGAGCATCAAGGCGGTACCGGCCATCGCCTCCAGCCGGAGAAAGCGCCTGAACGTTTCAGTGAGCGTGTCCAGCGGTTCCGTGGGGAGCAGTCCGAGAGTATTATTCATGCCGTATCCTTCTCGTCGTTGTGAGTCTTGTATATGACCTTTCTTCCGAGGTGATGCTGCTGACCAGCACGAGAGTTCGTACCGATTCTGATTTATGCGATCGCCCGGACGCGAGGTGATCGGACAGCGATTGTCGAGGATTTCACAGGCTTGTTCGCGCTTGGTTTGCTGAAGATGCGGCACTTAGATAGGGGAGGAGATTACGGTTATTTCATCGGCGCGAGTGCTCCCACTCTTTGCAGACATCAAGCCTGTTTCATCGACCGAATTCAAACAAATACGATTTTGTATTTACGCCTGCTTCGGTGTTCACGACAGTCACGACGGTTCTTAGCTTGTCATCGCGTTCGAGTCCTACTGACCGATTTCACTCGACATTTTCAAATCGCCAACGACAGCATGAGCACTCACTCTCAAACCCATGAACAAGGGCCGTGAATGCCTGAGGTTGTGGCAAAGTCATGATGGACCGAAAGGCGAGCGGTGTCCGACCAGCATCATGACGATAAGTGATCCCTCCGATGGAGTGTCCCAGAATTTCAATCGAGGACTCAGGAATGTGTTGATCATAATCGGTCGCACATGTTGCACAGTTCCTTCAAAAAGCCAGGGTTCTTCCGCTCCCGTCTCAAAACTCTTTTTCGCTTGAAGTCCCGCAAGATGACAAAGTTCCGGGAAGCGAGTGTTGGGACGTGATCCGCCCCCTTTGAGAATGGGCGTGTCTGGTTCGGGGTTTATGGGCAGAATGCTTTTTACACGGGGCTAAACAACTTTGTTTATCGGCCGATAGAACATTTTCCCTGTCTTCGTTCGTCGATAGTAAGGCCATCCCCACGGAGATCGCTGCTTTGCTTGGCCGTCAGGCGATAAATCGCTCCAGGAAATATGGCGCCATCGAATTGGCTCATGCTCAGGGCATGCTCCCCAAACGTTGCCACTGTTCAATCCATAATTGAAGAACAAGACGAGGGCCGCGCGTTAATGACGACCAAGAGGATAGGGATCGCTCCAACCTCGTTGACGCTTCATCTTGTACGTCGCGAAACAAAGTGAATTGATTTCTGCTTTCGATAAACGGTGTTTCCCGGCAATATCTCGCCGTTTTCTCGGACTTGGAAAACATCAAGGGAACTTCGATTAACTTTTGCTCCCAAGCCCAAGACAGAACGGCACCCAATTGTTCTCGAGCCTTGTTGGCAGTTCGTCTCGGATTTGTCCCACCCTCCGCGACCGCTCGCTCGTAGACCCAGTCGAGAAACTCCTGGCGTCCCAACTGATCGACTGGGATCATTCCGCCGCACTGAAACCAATTGCGGAGGATGGTTTCATATTCAGCTCGAGTTCCCTGCGACGGCCGCCCAGCTCGGAGATAGTTGGCAAATGCCGCTTCAAGCATCATCTACATCGGCAAGCTCCAACGCCCCCGGCGTTCGCTTCCTGCCCTATCCATCGATCCGATTGCAATCTTTACTTCCTGTTGCAATCGCCATTTTTTTGCAAATGAGCGTTCTGGAATGCACTCCGTACATCTCGGTCTAAGTTGAGGATGATGCTGCCGGAGACGAGAAATCAACAGCAGACAATCCGGCATCTCAATGCATGTCGGCGATTTCACCGAAGCAGCCCCGCTGTACTGGTTCTTGGCGTCCGGAAGTCGCCTTGAAGCGACGAGTTCCATTTGGCATTTGCCTAATCGAGATGCCGCATTCACATCGGAATCGACGAACTTCGTTTATGTTTGCGGTTAGCGAATGCTCACCATGGCGTGAGGCCTAAGACCGGTCATTTGAGTGACAGTAGCAGAGGCTTGGGCAACCTCGTTGAGGATATCGAGCTGAGCGCGACGAAGTTGCAGAAGGCTGGTGCGAGCTTGAATGACGCGGAGGATATCAACTTCCCCTCGCTTGTATAACTCATCGAGCTTTTGAAGTTCGACAGGAATTTCTTTTGATAGTTTCATTGATTCAGGATCGAGGAGTTCGCGAGCTCTCTCGTATCGTTCGATCGCGGTCAGGCCTTCGATGCGTGCACGGGCACGAAGCTGTTCCCACACCACTTGCTGTTGCCGGAGTTCCGCATTTCGCTGATCGACCAATGGCTTGCCGCCGTTGACGATGGGGACGTCTGCTTGTGCTTGAAAGCCGAGGTAGTAGATGTCAGCATCCTGGCTGTAAAAAGGGCCAACCATGAGATTAGGAATCCGATTGGCCTTCGCGAGAGATAAGTTCGCACGAAGAGCAGAAACTCGCGACTCTGCCGCCAATACATCTGGACGAATAGAAGCTAGTTCGTCAGCGAGTTCCTTCAAGGTGCGTTTGGCAGTCTCATCCTTTTCCAAACAATAGGCGTAAGCATTGTTCGCTTCATTCCATTGAAACTGATCAAGGTCGCCTCGTACATCGAACGTCGCGTCGTCAGGCAAATTCAATTGTCGCTTCACCGCTTCGAGCGCCGTCAAGTAATTCGCCTCGGCAAGCTTCTGCTGTTGACGAGCAGAGTTGGCATCGATTCGTGCAATGGAGACGTCGGACGCGGAAGCAGCTCCCGCCTTGAGCTGACGTTCAATGATGTTCTGCAACCCAACGACCACGTCCGTGTTCACCATGGCGAGTTGCCATAACGCCTTCTGATAGAGCGCAGTGAAGAATAACCGTTCCGTCTGGGCCACGCTGACAAGCTCCGCTTGAGAAATCGTCCAACGGATATCATTCAGCGCGGCCATCGCGTTTTGCTTGCGGAATCGTTGCTGATGGGCTAACTCGAAAGTTTGAGAGAAAAGCACGTACCGGTAGACCGACGCGCTGTTTCCATTCGCTCTTTGGCCCCAGGGAAGAATTCTTGTCTGCAGGAACGGATTGAATGGATACTTTTGAGCGACCCCCACCATCGCTTGGCCAACTCCCTCTTGTTGGCGAACGGCAATGAGATCGGGATTAGTGATAAGCGATTGATCGATCGCTTCAATCAGCGATAACGATCCGCTTGGAACATCGTTTGAATTCGATGAGCCAGCATCATCGACTTGTAAGGGCACCACCTCTCGCGAAGTGGGAATCTGGATGGCAGTTGCCGTGTCCTTCGCTTGGACCGACAGCAATCGGATATGTGGACTCCGTCCGACGGGATCACTCTCGGAAATCTTTTCGTCGGCGACTGCACTTACCAAACCCAATATCAGGGTAGCGAGGATGGTTGCGGCAGTGGAAACGAAATGCCTTCCGGAAGGTTTCATGTGTTTCTCCGGCGGCGAACACTCGAAGGGAATTTCGATTGCGGGTGTTATACTTGTTAGCAGAGACTCATCGAATCGCGAATATCCCTCTTCGCTAGTTCGTCCAACCCAACTACTCATCATGAATCGAAAATCGACAAATGTAACGAACTTAATGATTCTCTCTGGTCTTCCCCTTTCCAAAGGCAACGTATATCGGAGGAAGCAAAAAAAGATTCAAGAATGTCGAGGTGACGAGTCCCCCGAGAATGACCACCGCCATCGGGAATTCGATCTCGTAACCAGGCTTGTTTCCACCCATCACGAGGGGGACCAGGGCCAAACCCGTCGCTAAGGCCGTCATTAGGATGGGAGCAAGTCGCTCTTCGGAACCTCGTTGAACCAGTGCGATTCCAAAAGGTTCTCCCTCGACGGATTCCAGATGACGATAGTGACTCACGAGCATGATTCCGTTGCGAGCCGCAATCCCCAACACCGTCACGAATCCAACCAGCGACCCCAAGGATAAGATGCCTCCACTCAACCATACCGCCCAGACTCCTCCGACCAATGCAAACGGAATCGTCGTAAACACGAGTAAGGCGAGTCGCCATGATTGGAAGTCGATTTGCAGGAGGATGAGAATACCGATGACGGCCATGGCGGCGAGCAGCATGAGCCGACGTTGCGAAGCTTGCCGAGCGGTGTACTCACCGAGAAACTCTGGATGATATCCATGATCAAACGGGATTTCTCGAACCCGATTCTCGATATCACGGGCAACGGACCCGAGATCTCGCCCCTGAACGTTACAAGTCACATCGATGCGCCGGGAACTCCCTTCATGTTGGATGGCATTTGGAGCCGCGACGATCTCGATATCTGCCAAATCGCCCAAGGGTACATAACCAGGCATGATCGAACTGTTCGATGTATTGTCCGACATTGTCAGAGGAACCGCTGACGCGAGGCGATTCATGGGGGAGCGATTGGGTGCCGATGAAGTTGCAGCCTTGCTTGCCGGCAAATCGATCGGCAATTCCGCAATGGCCGACGGATTCATTCGAACCCGTGGCGTGCCCCATACGACGACGGCGAAGCTTTTCTGGTCGCGGTAAACTTCGCCGACGGTTCGCCCACTGACGAGTGTCTCGACGGAACGCCGAACTTGTCCCGGCGTCAATCCGAATTGCGAAAGTGCATCGGATCGTAAACGAATTTGGATTTGAGGAAGAAGCTGTTGCTGTTCCACCTTGGGAGCGGCTACCCCAGGAACCTGTTTGATCGATTCATAAATTTCATCAGCCTTGGACCGGAGCTTTCCGAGATCGGGACCAAAGACTCTGACGACAATCGTCGCCTTGGCTCCTGTCAGCACCTCTTTGATGACTTCTTTCAGGTATGTCAAAACATCTCGAAACAGACCCGGGTAACTTTCAACAACTTCCTGCACGTTGTGCATGGTCTGATCGAGATCCGCTTTTTCGTCGATGCTAATCCATAGCTCGGCAAAGTTCGGACCGACGACTTCGTCGGCCACTTCGGCTCGACCGATGTGCGCGCCGAAATTTCGTACTCCAGGAACTGCCTGAAGATCCTTGCTGACTTCGACGGTGACACGCTGCATGGCTTCAAGGGAAGTTCCAGGCTTCTCGATCCAATGCATGAGAAAATCGGTCTCACGAAAGTTAGGAAGAAACTCTTCTCCCAACGTCTGGTACATGGCCCCGCAAATGACAAACAACAGCACCAGACATGCAATAGCGCTCTTGGGACGTCCAATGACACGAGGAAGGATTCGCCTATAAATCCTCAGGAGGTATATCGTCAGAGGTGCTTCGTTCCGTTTCTTTGCCGCTGATGGAAGCAACAGCAAAGACATCGCCGGAGTGACTGTAAGGGCCACCACAAGGGATGAGAGGATCGCGAGGATATAAGCGATTCCCAGTGGACGAAAGAATGAACCCGCCAGACCGTCGAGAAATAGGATCGGTAAGAACACTAGAGTGACTATAAGTGTTGCGAAGACGACAGCACTTCGCACTTCAAGCGATGCATCGAGAACAACTTGAAACGAGTCGAGTGGATTGTTCAATTGGCTATTCAGTTTTAGCCGTCGCAGAATGTTCTCGACGTCAATAATGGCATCGTCGACAACTTCGCCCAGCGCAATGATCAGACCGGCAATGACCATCACGTTGAATGTCTCTCCCCAAAACCGAAGTACGACGGCGGCCGCGATCAGTGAGAGAGGAATCGCTGTCAGGCTGATGACACTCGTCCGCCAATCGAAGAGGAATGAGATCAGTACTATGACGACGAGAATGCACCCAATCATGAGGGCATGGGTTAAGTTCCCCAGCGAGCGCTCGATGAAGGTTGCTGGCCTAAATATCGTCGGATCGATTTCAATATCTTTGAGGCCGGGACGGAGATCATCGATCATCTGCTCGACACGGCGCGTTACATCGAGCGTGTTCCCCCAAGGCTGCTTTTCGACAATGAGTAGAAGTCCTGGTCCGCTATTGATGACAGCATCGCCAATTGGGGGTGGGAAGCCTTCCACAACCTCGGCAACGTCGGCCAATCGAACAGACGCCCCATTTTGAAAGCCTACGACAGTTTGCCCTATCTCTTTCGCGCCAGTTGCTTCTGATCGTTGCTGAACGGCCAACCTTTGATTTGGGGTATCGACAAATCCGCCGCTGCTCAGAGCAACCGCGTCGGCAGCAGAGCCTTCAACGTGAGCAAGGGTTACCCCATGGGCACGGAGTCGATCCGGATCGACGAGAATCTGATACTGCTTGTCTCGCTGTCCCCAGATGGCGACATTGCCGACTCCAGGAATCGACATTAATCGCGGGCGAATGGTCCATCGTGCCAACTCGGTGAGTTCGACCTGCGAGAGCGTCTTGGACGACATGCCGATCTTCAAAACTCTGCTCGTCGAGGAACGAGGCGGGATAATGATTGGCGGCTTGGCGACGGTCGGTAATCGAGCCGTCTCTACGGCAAGCCGCTCTTGCACGAGCTGTCGAGCCCGAATCAGATCTGTTCCCGGTTTGAACAAAAGCTGAACCGAAGAGAGGCCCATCACGGATTTAGATCGAATGAGGTCTAAGAAGGGGGTTCCATTCAGCGTGTTCTCAATCGGCGTCGACACCAGGCTCTCGACCTCGAGCGAAGTCAAACCGGGTGCTTCGGTTTGCACTTCAACCGTGGGTGGAGCGAACTCGGGAAAAACATCGAGAGGCGCGGACTGAAGAGATCGCAATCCCCAAATGACGGCGGCGATCGAAAGAATGATCACCGCAATCCGGTGCTTCAACGATGTCGTGACAAGCCAAGTCAAGAGTTTGCCTTCCCTCGCAGACGAACATAGTTCTTACGACGGTTTAGAAGGAGCAGTGATTTCTACTTTCCGAACTCGAACTCCGTTCCAAAGAGCTCCGCTGCACCGTCGGTAACGACCAATGAGCTAGCAGCTGGACCTTCGTCAATGAGAGCCTCATCGCCCACATAGTACGACACGCGGACTCTCTGACGGGCGAACGTGTGCGAGGCAATCTGTACATAGACCCAAGTCCCACCGTAGATGTCATAAATGATCGAGGATCGCGGTATGACACGACCATTCTCAGACTCACGAAGAGGAAGCCGAACGAGGACTCGTTCACCCGGTCGAAGCGATCCATCCTTATTGTCGAGTGTGAAGTAAAAGTCGACCGCCGCCGTTTGCGGAGTGGCCGTAGGGGGAGTTTTAACTCTCTTTGCTTCGCGAGGACGCGATCCCTTCTTGTCCGATAACAGAGTGACGGCACCAAACGTGTCATCAATGACATCACCAGTCTCGCCGGCATAGATGGGTACTCGGATCCAAACGTGTTGAAAATCCGCCATATCAAAGAGGGGGGCGCCTGCGGGAACAACTTCGTCGGCGACGGCAAACAGATTACGAATCTGTCCAGTCTTTGGCGCGACGATGGGAAACGAAGTGACCTTCCCACCGACTCCGTCGAGCTTGATATCCGCGACGGCGCTTTTCCTTTCGACAGCCGCCTCAAGAGCTTTCATTGCCAGTTCACGTTGAGCGCGAGCGTCGTCAACCGCTTTGGCTGTTCCGGCTTGATCTCGCAAAAGATCTTCTGCCCGGCGAAGAGCGATGTCCGCGGCGTCAAGCTGAGCCTGCGCTTGCTTCACTTGTCCATCTGCATCGATCTTGGCCTGCGACACCTGCATTTTTGCTTGTGCCAATGCCGTTTGCTCGGCTGGCGTCAGTACATCTCGTTCTGGAGAAAGAACGGGAATCAGCGTGAATACGATGTCCCCTTTCTCGTACGAGAGTCCTACGGTCGGCTGAATCCCTTTGCCGGCAAGTTCGAGGCGACCCGCGAATGGAGCAGAGACAATAAGCGAACTGTCTGGAGGCAGGACGACCTCTCCTCCATACTGCCGCGATTTTGGAAGCTTCTTCTCCAATACAGAGGTGGTCTTCAACCGGAGCCGCTCTTCGGATAACGGCGTGAGTACAATCCGATTAAGTTCCTCTTCCTTTAATCGTTGGTCAACGTGAGCAGGGTCATGCGACTTCGACGTCGTCGGTCCAGTCGGTCGACTGCATCCGGCGACGACACTGATCGTGATGATCAGGCAAATTAGAGGAAAGATCGAATCACGCATCTTATTTGTCCTGACCAGCGGAATCACAGCGGTTGCAACTCTCTGTAAGAGCCGAAGTACCAACGAAACAAGTATCTCTTTGCCGAAGCATCAGGACAAAAACTGATCCTTGTTCCATTTTTTGTAGCGCCTCGATTTTGATTCCAAGCGAATTGGCAACTCGGTAAGCGATTAAGCCCTCTCGCAGTGGATATCTGTTCCACACCAAGCCCCGATGCGTGGGGCGAACATACAGTGAATGTCCCAACGCCGGGCACGCCCTCTGGAGTTAATGCGAAGGTGTACTACCCGGCCGTCAGCTAGGACTTCGATCATCTATTTGTGTCATAGGTTGGCTAAAAGATCCATGAGCTTATTGGGATCAAGTGGCTTGATCAGGTGATGATCAAAGCCAGCGTCTTCCGTCCTCCTGCGGTCGTTCTCTTGCCCCCACCCTGTTTGAGCGATGATGACCGGTTGCTTCTCCCACGACTTTTGACGAATGATGCGGCACACGTCACAGCCGTCCATTGTAGGAAGCCCAAGATCGAGAAGAATCACTTCCGGTTGATACTCGACTGCTGCTTGGATTGCTTCCTCGCCGTCATATGCGATCCTTACTTGATGACCATTGGCAGCCAGTAGTTGAGCGAGGGTATCGGCATTATCTCGGTTATCATCGACAACGACGACCCGTAGAGAACCTGTAGTGGATCGAATATTACCACCGAGCGATTTTCCCATTTCCCTTGCCTCGGTGACGACCGGAAGTGAGATGATGAACTCTGACCCAGTGGACAACCCGTCGCTCTTTGCTGCGATCGTTCCGCCGTGTATTTCGACGAGGCGTTTCACCAACGCCAGCCCAATACCCAGACCGCCTTGCGACTGCTTCATCGACTGGCCTAATTGCGAAAACATCGTGAAGAGCCGAGGTATCTGATCGGTGGCGATGCCGATTCCATTATCCTTGACCGAAAGGATTAGGTCTTCCCCTCGCATCTTCGCATTAACCCAGATGTGACCGCCCGGCTCCGTGTACTTGGCGGCATTGTTGAGAAGATTCGAAATCACTTGGGCGAATCGCGTCGGGTCGGCGTTCAAGATGACGGGACGCTCAGGAAGGTGAACCGTCAGTTGGTGATTAATCTGATTAATGATGGGTCGGCTCGTTTCGACGGCACTATTCACCAGGTCAGACAACAAAACGTGCTCTCGTCGAAGCTCGATCTTTCCGCGATTGATACGACTAATATCCATCAAGTCGTCAACGAGTCGAACCAACTGAGTGAGTTGCCGTTCCAAGATGTTGCACGACTGTTCGAAGGCATCTTGGTCATGTTTGCATAACCGGATGAGCTGAAGTCCGTTTCGAATCGGTGCGAGCGGGTTCCGAAGCTCATGCGACAGGGTCGCGAGGAATTCGTCTTTTCGCCGGTCATTCTCTGCCAGTTCAGAAGCGAGTTGTCGTAATTTGTTCTCCGCGTGGCGAATCTCGGTTACGTCAAGATTGGTGCCAATGACCCATTCCACTTTTCCTTCTTGAGTCAGTCTCACCGTCTCGACCGAGCGGATGATGCGAACCTCGCCATCACTTTTCCGACGAATGCGAAACTCACGATTCCCTCGGCATCGGTTTTTTATCGTTGTCTGCAGCTGCTCCTCCTGAGAGGGAAGATCTTCGTTCAAAACGGCAGTGGACCAAGTCTCATAACGAACCATACCGCCTGCTGTCGGGGCGATTCCATAGATGCGAAACATCTGGGTGTCCCATTTGATTTCATCGCTGACGACATTCCATTCCCAAATCCCGACCTCCGTGGCTTCCGTAGCGAGACGCATTCGCTCCTCGCTTTCCCTCAGCAGTGACTCAGCTCTTTTGCGATCCGTGATATCGATGGCGGAAGGGATTAAATGGGTGATCCTACCTTCATCGTTGAGCATCGGTTGAAGCATGAAGTCGATGTCGATAAGTCGCCCATCCGCCACATGTGCCTGGGCATCGTAGCGTGAGGCGACGCCTGATTGAGCCTTCTGAATCGCATTGATGAGCTTCAACTTCTCCTGAGGCAACTTTGCCCAGGGGTAAAGATCCTGAAGTGGTTTTCCAAATAACTCTTCGGGAGCAAGACCAACGGTCGATAGTGCCGCTCTATTCGCCCCAATCAAGACGCCGTCAGGCGTCAGAATCCCAACGAAGGCGGCTAGTGAATCAAGCACCCCCTTCATGTGAGCCTCACTGGCTCGCAAGAGATCCTCAGACCTTTTGGAATCGGTGATGTCGGTGTTGGTACCGACCCATCGGACGATCGTGCCGTCATCATTTTTCACGGGGACGATTCGGGTCAGAAAGGGTCGAAAGACATCGTCTTTCCCTTTGATCGGGAAGACCATTTCGAAAGGCTCACTTTTGATTAAGCAGGTACTCCACTTTTCCATCACCTGAGGAAGCACGGTCGGATCGTGAACGTCCTGCCAACCCCATCCCTTCATCTGTTCGAGCGTGGTGCCCGTGTACTCGTACCATCGACGGTTGTACCAATAAATGTAACCATCGGGATTCGCCATCCATGCCATCTGAGGGATGGATTCAGCGAGCAGCTTCAACTCCTGTTCCCGCTCCTGAATGGATCGCCTGCTCCGGCGTAACGACTCGACGATACCAATCAATCCTGACCCGAGGAACAAATAGAGAACGATGCTTATCTGATCGTCGAGATTGCTAAGGGCTAAGGAATGCCGTGGGGGTATGAAAAAGTATGCTGAAGCGAAGACACCAACGACCGTCGCCGTAAGTCCTGAGCGAAATCCTCCAATCCACGTCGCGAAGGCGATGGCAGGAAGCAGCGTGATAAACGGGATTTTATCGTGGAGGATCGGATCGAAAAGCAACCGAATCAGTACTGCGAAGGCAACGACGAAGATGCCAAATCCACACGTCAGAAACGATTTTCTGAGTTCTGAGATCATCCTTACGACCGCCTTCTTCGCCAATCTAAAGCAATCTAGGAGCCCCCGTACCCTCGCGCTTGGGTTGTTACGAAGGCTCGTCGAAGACAGTAAATAGGAAGTATCTGCCAACCGAAAGAATAGCTACGCATCCATAATAATCCCGATCGTGTCGGAACGACAGGACCCACATTGAGGCGAAGACGATTTAGCCATGGACGACATTGTGCCTTGAGTCTACATCTGCCAAGGCATCTTGACTTCCACGAATAAAGAAACGAGATCGCAATGAATGCGACATCGCAGCATCCGCGTGCAATAAATTATCGGGGACAAGGCGGTCAGTACCCGACGGCGGATCTCCGTCCATTGATCTATGTCAGCAAAAGACAGCGCTCACCACCGGGCGAATTGGCTTGGAATCGGAGATTTGCACCTGCCGCAGGCTATTGATCAATACTCCAATTGGCAGCGCAATGAGGACCGAAATGCCGAGCAACCGGGCGACCTTTGAAAATGATCGAGAGTACTTAATTCTTGGTTGATGCATAAAGTTCCTTCGCAGAAGGAATCGGCGAGACGCAGCACGAGCGAATACCAATGCGCTCTACCAGACTCATTCTATCGACAGGTCTCGGCGTTTCAGTAAACTTGCGCTCGGAGGCGGCAACGCTAAGCCATCCCAGACCTTTTACCAACGCGTCGGAACATTATCCGATGACTTTGATGACGAGCAATTCGATCGATTTCACCGACGAAGGATTGGAATGTTCATTTAACATCGAAGTGTCGGTACCGGGAAAAAATAGACGCAACAGCTCGGTCGCACAAGATACGCCCTCCTTGCGCATGACCGTGAAGAGCAAGTCAGGTATTGCTGCCAGAGATTGCCAGCGTCATCATCTGAAAGTGGTCGATCTGGCCGCTGCACCGAATGCGTCTAACACGTCGACTGCGCCTAATCGACCAATTCAATGTCGTCAGGTCGCCAGCTCTTATTGAACCACGGCTCCAATGGCCCATAGAGCCGCAATATGGTGAACCAACTTTTGCCTGGAATTGTTTGCACCCAGTTACTTTGTTTGCCCTCAGGCGGATTGGGGCCAAAGTAAACATCCACTGAGCCGTCGGCATTCAGCTGCAAGTTCTTGTTTTGGCTACTCACGCTAGGGAATCGCTCGTCGGTTTGCAGCATAGATCGGGTCTGCGTGTCGTAGACGATAACCGACCAGAATGTCGCCACCGGGACGTGGGGGGGTAAGTGCAGACGATAACTCTTGCCGCCCTCAAACGCATTACCATCGGCATCCACTGCCGTCCAAGGGTACGTAGACCCCTCTCCGACGACCTGAGTATCCATGGCGGGGGTGACGCCGGTCGCCAAGAAGAAAAACATGGCGGCTGAATCAAGGTTTGCAACTCCCGGCTGCGTTTCGAATTTGTAGCCACCAATGAACGGTCTCATCCATTTTCTGTTATCAAAGAAGTAAGCCTCTTTTTGCCGCATTCGGTATCCAATTGCACGCGCCGTTGCGTCGCCCACTTTGGCTGCCTCTGCGAGGATCTTCTTCATCCGTGGGTCGGGTTGAAAGGGTTTGCCCTTCTCAATGCCGATCGATGCCCAAATGCCGAGCGTCGTGGCATCAAGGTTGTCCGTTGGCTCCGTCTGTACGATTGAGTTGAGTAATTCCCAGAACGAATAATCCGCAGGTCCGACCATGTTGAAGAGCTTGCCTGACATGTTCACGAACTTGATCTCTGGGGGATTGCTGGCCTGGGAGAGGGGATAAATCTTGGTGTACTTCTTCACGGCATCTACGCCAGGCTTCGGATCGCCGTCGATGACAAAACTTCGCCAGCCTATCCACACGCTGAGAGAGCCAGGTCGAATGACGAAATAGCCTTTTGGCACGTCCCCATGGTGCCCGGGTGGCAGCAAAAGATACTTCCCACCTTTGCCCTTGTCGGGCCCGGTTATGCCAATGTCCCCGTTCCAGTGGTACCAGATGTCATCAACGAGTCCGAGTACCTTCGGCGGTGCTTCAATCACGATCGGGCCGTTGCGGAGGTCCACCCAAAACCATGTGTAGGGCGTATTGTCGTTCGCGGTCAGTTCGATGGTAGCTGAATCGACCAGGTTTTCCCAAATCGGCACGGTAGTATTCGCCGGACCTAATGTGAGGATATTGTTGCGATTGCTCGCCTGATTTACCGAAGGCAGGCCAAGCAGATAGGCTTGCACTGCACGTTGAAAGTCGAGGTGGTCGTAGAGCTTTTGGGCGGTGGCTTCATCGGGGACACCGTCGGAAAAGTTGAGCGTCCCATACCTCGTCTCAACCTTGTCTGAGATGGCGATACCCGGCGGAATTGGGGTGGTCATCTTGTATTTGCTAGGTTGTGTTGGCTTGGCATCTTGTGCCTGGCCGAATTCGAAGTTCAACACGACACCAATCACCGAACAAGTGAGGAGAATCTTGATCGCCCGAGAAGTCGTCTGCATCGTTCTATCTCCCGCCTTGAGATTGGTGATCCCCATGCCGTCTAAGCGTGGTTCCCTTCATAGGTTGTGCGTCTTCGCGCACCTGTTGCTTTTGCTATATCGCATTCACTGCCTAGCGACCCTAATCCATCTGCTGTCCAGTGGGCGGGCACGGAGCATTGCCATTTGGAACAGTCAGAGCTTTGGTTTTAGACCGCAGACGGGTACGACCCGAAATAGCGATTCCCTCTCGCTTCTGTTGAGCACAACTCACGCAATTCAGCGGCTGACCGTCTCGTGGAGGATGTATCGGCCGCCAGTCGGGAGGAGAGTCCCTTCGTCGCAGCAGTCGATGTCACCGAGGCAGGTTCGATCGGGCTTGATTGTCCCCTCGCTGTGCCAGGCCGGCGAAGTTCAGGGCAGGAGTGGTTGCTGGCACAGGGCACGCCCTTTGCGCCAAGAAGCTTGGGAGAGGAGGACGAGATGTAATTGACAACTCTGAAACCTCTCAGCGGAACCCTGCGGGTGGAAAGCCCGTCCAGTAGAGCCTGACCTGCGACTGGAAGCGAGTCTTGCGTGGTGTTGGAGTAATCCGCACTGCGAAGCGTAGACAGCGAGTCCGAAAGCCATGCTATTGAGCGTCGAAAGTCCCAACTGTGGGAGCCTCTGCACTAGGGCGTTCAGGGGCCACGCTGCTGCACTGCAACGGTCAGGTGCAAGCAGTCCTGCCGGCGTCGGATGGGAACATGTGCAAACGGACAATCGTGGTTCCCCAGGAACTTGGGAGAGCCCTGTTCGCTCCTCGGCAAATTCCCGGCTGGAGACACCGGGTTACCAACTCCAGGCCTTGGCGGCGCGCTCGTCCTCCAGGGAGCGAAGACAACGAGTGCAACCGAGGTACCGCCAAGCGAAGGAAACGAAGTGCGGCGGGATGGCGGCAGGGTGTCATAGCGTCTTGATAGTACCGACGAAGATGGCGAACAGCACCCGGCTGGAGCCAGCGGAGGAAAGCGAGACGCCGATTCATGGACCCGTTTTTGAGAAACACGACGAATGCATCGAAATTCGACCATCGTGTCCACGAAACAGAAACGGATAGCAGCGTTGGCGAAACTGTCGCCAGAGATGGCTTTTACCTCGCTCGCTTATCTGATGGACATTGACTGGCTCAAAGAAGCGTACCGACGCACGCGCAAGGATGGCGCCGTGGGCGTGGACGGGGTGACCGCGGAGCGGTACGAGCAGGATCTGGAGATTAACCTTCAAAGCCTGCTCGACCGCGCGAAGTCCGGCGCGTACAGGGCGCCACCGGTGCGACGTGTGCACATTCCGAAGGGCGGGTCGAGTACCGAGACCCGCCCGTTAGGAATTCCCACGCTGGAGGACAAAGTGCTTCAGCGGGCGGTCGTCATGCTGTTGGAACCCATCTATGAGCAGGACTTCTTGGATTGTTCGTACGGCTTCCGACCTCGGCGATCAGCACACCAAGCGTTGGCATCCTTCCGAGACCAGGCAATGACCGGACGGCCAATAGGCGGTTGGGTATTGGAGGTCGATATTCGCAAGTTCTTCGATAACTTGGATCATCGACTCCTCCGACAGTTTCTCCGACTCAGGGTGCGTGATGGCGTGTTGTTGCGCCTGATCGACAAGTGGCTGAAAGCAGGCGTCATGGAGGACGGTAACCTAAGTCATCCGGACTCCGGGACTCCTCAGGGCGGTGTGATTTCACCCTTGCTCTCGAACGTGTTCCTGCACTACGTGCTGGACCAGTGGTTCGAGCAGGACGTGAAGCCGCGGATGCGTCAGCGTGCCTTCCTCATCCGCTATGCGGACGACTTCGTGATCGGGTTCCGTGATGAGCGTGATGCTCAACGCGTCCTGGAAGTCATCCCGCAGCGGTTCGGCAAGTACGGCCTGACCGTCCATCCCACCAAGACGAAGCTCGTGCGTTTCCGTCCCCCTTCCTTGCGGAAGGAATGGAACGAACTACCAGACGATCGTCCTGGAACGTTTGACCTCCTGGGCTTCACTCATTACTGGGCACGCTCCCGGAATGGGTACTGGGTAGTCAAACTCAAGACCGCCAAGGATCGCTTCACGCGAGCGGTTCACAGCATCGACCACTGGTGCCGAGACAATCGACACCTGTCGATCCCGGACCAACACAAGAAGCTCACCGAGAAGCTGCGCGGACACTACGCGTATTACGGAGTAACGGGAAACTCGGCAGCATTGGCTCGGTTTCTCCACGAAGTCGGGCCACGTTGGCGGCGGTGGCTTAACCGCCGTAACAACATCCGCTCAATGACGTGGGAGAGATTCCTTGTCATCCTCCGCCGCTACCCGCTTGCCCCCAATCGCGCGGTCCGCTCGACTCTCAGGCGCGCAGCGAATCCATGATGAGAGGAACCGTATGCGCTAATGCGTGCACGTACGGGTCTGTGGGAGCCCCGGGGCGGTAACGCCCTGGGGCGACCCGGTCCTGTGCGCGATGGGGCGCGGCCGATTTATCGGTATGGGCGACAGCGCCGAAGTCGTTTCGGGAGATGGACCCGAAGTTGGTAAGCGATCGCCACACTCGCCGCCGGCTAGATGCTGTTCATGTTGGCGGGGCTGATTTTGTCGTGGACACGTTTCGATTTTCGGTGGTAGTGAACTAGGCCGTGAGAGATGCCTCGAATGAATCGGCAAATTTCGGGGACGCTCGTCTTGACAGATAGCAAGGTTGCCCACATCGATGCCTTCCCAGACAGAAGGTCGAGGGGCTAAGACAAAAGATCGTGGAAACAATCAGGGCAATCCTGGTGGCAACGACTTGGAATTGCCCTGCACTCGTTGAACCTCGTCGTTGAGACTTGCCCAATCAATCGGCAGGCTACCGGAAGAATGGGTTGTCTTGCGGCTAGCCTCGATAACAGTTTGGGCTTCCGCGTGTTGACCGAGTTGATGGAGGGCAATCGCGCGAAAATATGGAACGGCTATTTGCAGATCCGCGTTGGCGGTCGCGGAATCGAAATCGGTCAGCGCTTCGCGAAACCGCCCCATGCGGACTTGGGCCATGCCCAGGAGAATCATGATATCGGACTGATAACGGTCATCTCCATGGAGGATTGTTGTCAAGGCTGCAACGCGATCAGGCTGACGCAACTCCGATGGTCCGGCGACGTAGAGGATCGCCAACGATCGACACGCGGCGAGTGATTCCGGCGAAAGATCGATCGCCGCTCGCCACGCGTCTCGCGCTTCCCTCGCTCGACCGCAACGGACGAGAAAATCTCCACGCAGAGTGATCAAGTCGACTCTGCTCTGGGTTTCGCTTAACGGGCAAGACTCGATGGCGCGATCAATGGAATTCAGCGCATCCGTCCATCGTCGTTGGATGGCTTCGTAGCTCGCCAAGATTCGCCAATACTTGTGCCAGTCCTTGCCTAGCACCAATGGACCACGATCCACCGTCAAGGACGGTAAGAGACCAACGGGAGAGCTTTCTTTGGCCGGGGTAAGATCCTCTGGGAGCCCTATTCGTTGAAGTTCTTGCTCCAGAGGGAGCAAGTCCCAAACGTTCACGTCTGAATACAAGCGATTCATGGCAAGTCGCCGACCGTCTGCGCTGAACGATAAGGAACTAATCCGGCCACGTCGTTCGTGAACATGCAGCCTTGCTAGCACCAGTCCGCTGTCCGCATCCAATAGGCAAACATCGCCGTCGGGCCGTATTGCCGCAATGCGATGAGTGTCCGGTTGAAATGCCATCGGCATATCCTCAAAATCCAATAGGTGGCCAAGAGGGATCTCTCGAATCTGTTTCCACGTATCGCAGTCATGAACATGGACCGCAGACGTTGACCGGGTGGCCAGAAGCTTTCCGTCGGAGCTGAAATCCGCGCTGCCGTGGTCAGCTCGATCGAGAGCGACGATCGAGTCTTGAGTATCCCATACAACGACCCGTCTTGGATTACCGCTCGTAGCTGCGACAAAATGTCCGTCGAAAGAAAGAACGGCCCTCGAGACCCTTGCGAGAGATCCGATGGTCTTGATCGATGAATCCGTCCGATCAAGTGATAGAACCCGGTCGTTTCGCATGTCGACGATCGACATATTCCTGCCGTCCTTGGAGAATGTCGCGTGCCTCCCTCCATGCTGGGGTTGCAAACCGATCGTTGGTGTTCCCATGGGGGGGGGGATTGAAATCTTACGCGGTGGGCCGATGCTCCATTTCTCTCCTCGATGAATGGGCCAAAGTTGAGGCCCTGAGAAAACTCCAAAGGTGATCAAAGTGGAACCGCTGGCATCAAAAGTGACTGGCCCGCAGGCATCAAGTTCCAGATCCTTCCAGAGTGTCAAAGGATCCGTGGCATAGAGTTGTACTCCTTCGTCACCGGAGATAGCGATTATAGCGCCGTCTGGGCTGAGCGTCGCCGACTCGGCCGATCGGAGTAATTGTTGGTAGCAAGATGGATCGACGAATTCGTCGATGTCGAGTCGGTCCTCCTTGATCATGGCCCATCGTGAACCTGAATCCGCAAAGCGAACCAATTTGCCATCCATGTGAATCAAGTGTTGATGGCCGTCGGGTCGAAACATATCCGTTTCGCGTTCGTTGCTGACCGCCAAATAACAAGCATTTCGACTGAACTCGAGTTTTTCTGTATTCGAGTCGGTCACGGGCCAAAACCATCCTCGCTTCTCATTTTCATTCCATGCGTATAGTCGTCCATCCAGCGTTGCCGCCATGATCCCCTTACCGTCGGGATGCCAAGCAACGACGGCGTTGACGGGAACAGGGCACTCGGCCGAGGTGAACTCCCACGTTTGGAAATTCACAAATTGAATTCCCGACTCCTTGCTGGCGATTGCCAATGTTGCGCCATCGGGACTGAATTGCATCTGTTTCGCGCCTGCGAATCGAGCGGGGGATCGGCCGGTCTCCTTGCCACTGTCAAGATCAACAAGATGGATCTTCGAGTCTGCGCAATACGCCAGGAATGTGTCATCAGGATGGAAACCCACCACTAAACCGATGGGCCCATCCGTGACCGACCACCTGACTTTCCGTGTTCGCGTGTCCCAGATGCGAAGAGGGTGCAATTTCCCCGTGTAGCCGGTCTCGGCGATCCATCGTCCAGTCGGACTGTACTGCACGAGTCGTTGGCCGATGTAATTATCGCTGGGATTCTCGAGTTGCCAGGCTTCTTCCGACCCATCGATCGCGCGAACGATTGGAACGCCGTTGGCGGGGCCAATTTGGATGATGTGTTGCAGCGATGGATCGACGTCCACCCACCAATCCCCTTTTCTTCGCAAGGGAATAGACATGATTCGGCGAATGTCCCCATGTGCCAACGATGTGAGAGCTGTTGTCACCAGTTCACATCGTTCTTCGGAGGAGAGAGACTCAATCGGCTTAATTTTCTTTGCTTCTTGAAGAAGACGAACCGCCTCGAAACGCTGGCCTTCCTTGCCAGAGTTCGACTGCACGTACGCATTTTCCATCAGTGACCGAAAGAGTTCCAAACGCCTCTCTTGTTCAAGTCCAATCGCCCTTTTTTCGGATAGCTGCGCCAGCTCGCTCTGGCGCTTCAATCGAATGGCTGCCAAAGTGGAACCTGCCGCAAGGATCATTAGGAGAATGGCGACGGCAACCATAAGGCTGGCCACCAAGGGGTAACGTGTGCACCATCGGCCCATGGTGCCCCAGAGCGAAATCGGTCGTGCCAAGATCGGTTGACGGTTCAAGTATCGGTCGAGATCACGAGTGAGAGCGCGAGCGGATTCATACCGCCGATTCGGATCCTTTTCCAAACACTTCAAGCAGATGACTTGCAGATCCTTCGGGACTCGTCGGGCGTCCGACTTCGTAAACTTGGCGTCCTCCTTGGCAATTTGTTGGACCAGATCAAAGACGGTCGGTCCTTCGAACGGAACATGCCCGACAAGCATCTCGTACAAGATGATACCCAGGGCATGGATGTCGGCCGGCGCACCGAGTTGCTCCGTCTGCCCCATTGCTTGCTCGGGCGCCAAGTAGCGAGGCGTTCCCAAGAGTTGACCTGACACGGTAAAGTTTCGTCGCGAAAGTGTCTCAGCGGAGAGACCAAATCTCTTCGCAAGGCCGAAATCCGTGACTTTGGGAACGTAATGATCTTTCGAATCGACTAAGTCCGGGTTTTTTGCCAAAAGAATGTTACTAGGTTTCAGGTCCCGATGGACGATGCTCCGCTGATGGGCATAGTCCATTCCCAAAGCCACATCGCGACACAATCGAGCGGCGAGCGTAGGCAGAAGGGGGCCCGATTCCATGAGTTCCGCAAGACTTCCCCCGTCGATGAATTCGAGAACAAGGGCCGATTGCCCTTGGATTGTTGTTCGCTCGAATACTTGAACAATGTTTGGATGTTGTAAGAAGGCGATGATCGCGGCCTCTTCTTCAAATCGATCGCGATTGAATTCCGCTTGGGCACCCGCCTCATGCAACATCTTGATCGCCACCTCGCGACCAAGTCGGCGATCGACGGCTCGATAGACAATGCCAACACCGCCTCGACCAACTATCTCTCTCAACTCAAATCGTTCAGAGTCATCTTGCGATTGGCCTCTGTCCGACTTATCCGCAGTAAAATCGTGACTTGTCGTCAATAGGCGATAAACCCCAATCTGTGTTTTCAGGGGTCGGGTGAATCTGGGAAATCGAGATGAAAGACGTTCATGCCACTGAGGATCGGTCTCGTCGCCCAACAGGTACTCTTGAAAGACGATGTCGAATACCGCTTCGTCATCTGAGTGTAAAGCAGGAAGCCACTGTAGATATTCTTCCGCGGTTGGCCGAGATGTTTCATTCAGCCGAGCGCGTTCTTGTTGATCCAGATTGACGAAGTGTGCGATAACTTTTGGCTGAGTGATCTGTTGAGCTTGAAGAAACGACGAAATATAGTTGGGCGTCGCAGACCACTCCTGAAGGAAGACCCCATCGAGATCAGTCGACGACTGCGGTCCTGATGCTTTTTTAGATTCCATCTTCGGACATTCCCAGTTCGCCGAGCACTCGGCGAATGGCACGGAACAGTTGAACCCGACATGATAAGGCCGATCCCCCAGTCCGCTCGGCAATTTTCGCCCAACTCGCCCCGGACGATCGCATTCCGGCCAGCTCCCGTTCTTCGTCTGACAGTAGGGCACGAATACGATGGGCCAGATCCTTGGAGGAAAGGATTTTGCTGGGGGTCGGTGCAGGATCGATAAGGCTAAACGAACCGGCGGGCGGCATTACCGCTTGGAGTTGCCTGCGACGCCTATAGTCCTTCCGCATGGCCTGCGCTAGTTTTCGCCGGGCGATTGTGGTGAGTAATTTGACAAGGTGATCCGGTCCCACGACTTCCGTGGCGCCGGTCGCCACCTGATAAAAGAAGGCCGCAAAAACACTTTGGCACAGGTCCATCGAATCCAAAGTTCGCCGAAGGCTCGAATGTTGAAGACTCATTCGAACGGCCCGGCGGACGAACGGCTCATAATGCCGAACGATCTCCTCGGCCGCGGACGGATCTCCGCCGTGCAGCCGAGCTACCATCGCCTCGAATTGAGTGAGGTCTTCGTGCACGGTTCGTCTCAGCAAGACAGTCATTAATGTCATGGCGAAAAACCCATCCTAACGCCCCACCCGTAGGATCACCAGCCGAAGAGTAATCGAAGAAAAAAGGAATAAACTTTGTACGCTTTGCTGTTCGCGGGCAATGAAATAAACTCGGCCTCGCGCATTGACTCGCATCCCTCCCTGATTCTCCTCGTTGTCCGCAGAATTCCTCCACTTTTTGTACGCTGCTGACCCTGCGCGCAATGGAGACTTTGAACCGCGGACAATTCTACCCTTGGGCGTCAAATCTGATCCCGTACCCAAGGCCGTTTTGAAACGCGGTGAGATCTGGATCTTAGCACGTCGAGATTCAAAACAACGACCATCAAGATGCTCAAAGGGAACGTCTCATGACGCTCAGCCGAATCGATGGGCCAATGTGCCCATCCCGGCATATTCCGATTCGTAATTGTTTCGTCTCGTTCGGCATCGGTATTCGCCCGAGCAACGAACTGCTGGAAGATCGGCTCGTCCCGCCATCACATCTCAAAGGCGAGGGACCGATTGGAGTGACCACTCGATGTCTCGTGAGTTTTAGGTGGGGGAGATTGAATGAATTCATCGGCGCTATCCTCGATCTACTCATGGTTGGGCCACGTCACCTTAGGCAGCGGTTAAAATCCGGTTGCTGCTTCCCAGTAGTTCCATGCCACCGCATGGATCGCTCTCTGTGCGAATTCTTGGCTTGTTGCACTCTTCGCGCATTCGCCATGGTTGCCGTGCTTTTCACCATCGCAACAGCACCAACGCGTGCATCAGCGCAGACGTTCACTGGCTTTGGCGGGCCCGCTTGGGAAGCGCCACTAAACTGGGATCCAGCGCACGTTCCGCGAGAGGACGGGGACTTTGCCCTTGTCCCCGGCAATACAGCAACGATCTCAGCCACCGCGATTCAGGTTGGTGGCGTTTCAGTGACGGGGGGCGGTTTTCTAATTACACAGCAGGATCTCACGGCGCTGGGATCGATTTCAGTGCAAGGTAGCTCATCAGGATTAGCACTGGGCCCGTTCAAGAAGCTAAGGGCCGATACTTTTCTCATCGCCAATGACGCTAGCCTGAATGCAGGCTTCGATGCCGAGGTTCACTTTCGAAGTAGTTTCAATTTGCACAACAACGCCTTTCTCCGACTCAACCCCAGCGCTTCGCTCGAGCACGACGACGGCTACGACGGCGGCGTCAATCTTGAGAATGGAAGCACCATCGCGGGCGCAGGCCTGATCTATTCCAACATTGCGATTGACAAGACTAGCGTCATCCGAGCTGACGGAAGCGAACCATTGGCCATAAGCGGTTCGTCAGGACACCAGGTCATCAACAACAACCGAATGGAAGCGATCCAAGGTGGCTCTCTCTATCTCGGAACGCTTGTCGAAAATGTTCACGGAATCATCGCCTCGGACGAATACTCAACGGTCTATGTGGCGAGTGAAATTCGAGGCGGCCAATTGAACCTTCAATATCTTCTAGACTCACAGGACAACGTTGTTTCTCAAAGTACGCTAGGCGGCATTCTAAATGGGACGGCCAATCCTGTCACGCTGCAAGGCAGGATCAACGCGAATGGAGGTCAACTCGTCGGAAACATCGTGAACCACGGAACGATTGATGCTCCTGATCTTCACTTCGCTGGGAACACGCTCCTTGAAGGAGGCGGCCGAATCTCGATGACCAATGGAAGCATTTCTGGAATCCCCGGCACGATCATGATGGTGACCCAGCACGAACACTCGATTGAAGGCTCAGGCGTGATTACAGGGGTGCAACTGACCAATGATGCCACTGGGGTTGTGGATGCCATTGGGACTCTTACCCTCAATACGCCAGTGAGCAGCTCCTTCGATAGGATGCACAACCAGGGGTTTTTGCGAGCGATGCAAGGCGGGACCCTTCGACTTGTTGGCTCGGCAATTAACACAACAGCGACACCGACGATTGACAACGTCGGGGGGACGCTGTATGCCGATCAGTTTTCCAAAATCAAGCTCGGCATGGCGTTAGAAGGCGGAACGCTCAATTCGTACGTACCGCTTGGAGGGGGGACGTTCGATCGGGGTGTGATCGAAGTCACGAGCTTGTTGGATGGATCGCGGGACCCGATCACGAATCTCGGCTTCGTCAACTCCGGCAGTGGCACGATGCGACTGAAAGGGACGATTCACAACTCGGGATACATCAGCGGCGACATATTGCTTGAAGGCAATACGACGCTTCTCGGCGGCGGAAAAGTCACTCATGAGCCGAATAACTTCCTTAGTATTGGTACCTCCAACCGGGTGACATCGAATATCGATTTGGTCAACGAAAGCACCATTTCGGGCCGGGGAGATATCAGCTCCTCTCGCCTTCACCTGGTCAATCAGTTAACCGGCGAGATTCGTGCGGACTTGCCAGGCCAAAGTCTCGACCTTTCGCTCTCTAGCAGTGCAGTATCGGTTAATCACGGACTCATGGAAGCGAGTCACGGAGGACAACTGAGCGTTTTCATCAACGGAGGTAGCATTTCGAATGATGGCATCTTTCGTGCGTCAGAAGGAGGCACGAAGATCGTGAATTCGCTGGCGAATTTGTCCGGAGGGACGCTGGCCGGCGGTCAGTACGTCGTCCGTGGTAATGGCAGCACGATGATGCTCTCGGGAGATATCGAGACTCTGCAAGCGGGTTTGGAACTCAGCGGAGCGACCTCAAAGCTGATGAACTGGTACACGAACCGCGATGCTCTAACGAACCTCGACGCCATTGGCAGTGACGGGCGACTGATTCTCGATGATAACCGGCTGCTTGCCACTCGCTCCATTTCGAACTCAGGGTCCATCAGTATTCACGACAGTTCCAGACTGCAAGTCTCTGGAGATTTCACTCTCCTCGATGGGCAACTGGCGATGGTCGATCGACAAAGCACTCTATTCGTTAGTAATGTGCTGGCCATGTATGGCGGCGAGATATCGGGGAGTGGTTCACTCGCAGCGGCTGCGATTGACTGCCACGGCGTCAATATCAAGCCTGGCAACTCGCCTGGTCAATTGTCGCTTCATGGCGATACAACGTTTGACCGATTCACCAACCTGACCATGCAGCTCGGCGGATTAGACCCGGGTCTTGATTTTGATGTACTCTCGATCTTTGGCGACGTTGATCTTGGTGACGCATCACTCGCGGTTTACCTAGTCAATGGTTTCGAATCAAAGATACATCATGAAGACTCGTTCTCGATCATAACATCCAGTGGACTTATGAATGGATGGCTTGCGAACATTCCTGATGGCTTTCGCCTCACCACCGCCGACGGATTTGGGTCGTTTGCCATTCACTATTCGGACCACTCGGTCATCTTGAACGACTACGTCCCTACCGCGATTCCCGAGCCGAGTTCTTCAGTGTTGCTGGTTGCGGGAATTGGAGCCTTGGCAATCTGTCGGCGCTGCACGCGCCGCCGACCGGCAAATGTTCATTGATGGGCGTGTGGGAGCTCGATCGACCCCATGCTCTCTGGGGGGCGACGCATGGAACGTTCTCATCAACGTCTCCGAAACAAGTCTTTGTGAAAAGTGGTCCTTTACGTGAGGTGATACATGATCGAACGATTGAAGCGGGTGACGCGTTGTGCTCTATTGACATTCTTTGGAGTGATGGCAGTCAGTCCCGAGAGATCGCTGGCCATCGTGTTGATTCCAACTTATAAGGCTGAGACGTCCGCGACGTTTGCGAACCTCTTCGACCAAGACTCACAATTTGCATTGACTGATTCCGCGAGGAGTTTATCGCTCGTCGATGACTCCCCGTCCAATGACGGCTACGCCTATGCGGTCGCCTGGCCTGGGCATTTAACAAGCCATACAGCAGTTTTTAAGGATAAATCGACAACGGTTAGTTTTGAGGCGATCGCTAAAGCCACGTTGTTTTTAAACGACCTTTCCATCAATTCCGATCAGTCGGTTGTATCAACACGTCTGAATCTGAATCTCACGGGAGTATTTAGAAATGGCCTTTTGTCCGGTCAGGCCTACGAGGAAATGGAAGTAACCTATTCGCTCGCCCAGGGAGGAACGCATACTAGTGGAAGTGGCAATGCGGTATTCGATGGTAGCCTGACGAGCAGTGGGATTGTGCAAGGGTTTTCAAATGGGTTCGGAGTTGCTATTAGCACGGCCCCTATCACGATCGATGCCACGATCCCATTTTCGCTGTTACTTACCCTGCAAACGAAAGTCAGCGGGAACTTGGCATCCAATGAAAAGGGATACGTCGAAGCCGACTTCGGTCACAGCCTCACCTTTGCGACTGATCGACCCGTCTTCGAAAACTTGAGTGGCGCATCGGTCTTCACGGTGAATTCTGCACAGGGAGGGATCGTCGACAACAGTTATTCGGTTATCCCTGAGTCGTCGAGTTTGTTAATGGCCTCAGTCGGCAGTGTTTGTCTATTGCTGTTGCAACTGAGGCTCTCAATCCGGCGGCTCAGGCCGATCGCGTCTAATTGTAGCCGACGTATCGCATGAGGTTGTTGGGATTATAGAGCTTGAACGATTGTCCGTAACCAGTCCGTTTTTGCGGAGGTCGTATTCGATGGCAACGAAGTTACAAAAGTCTTTAAAACTTTAACGACGGTTAACTCCGGCAATAACCGCGACATCATGCGATGGAACTCCATCGTGTCCGTGTTGGGGCCGGTGAACAGCATGATTGTCAAAAGAGAAGGTCCCGGGGCGACCGCCTCACCTCGTCCTGTTGCTCAGATTTCAATGCCAGCTCACGGGGGCCAGCCAGCCGGTGCTCATTGCTTCATGGCTCGATCGGTCATCCCGGTTCTGACCTGTTCCCCAGAAACCGGGCCGATTGATAGGTTAGAATCCGCCTAACGAAGGGAGCGGATTCGATGCGGAAGA
>JAIEPU010000294.1 GCA_019748235.1 bacterium | reverse complement strand
ACCCAGGGTGGCCGATTTGCCGGTTACGGGTTCTACTTGCTCAAGGGCAAGCCTGTCTTCACTTGGAATCTCGTCGATCTCAAGCGAGTGAAGTGGCAAGGGAAGGATTCCCTTACCGCGGGCAAGCATACGATCGAATTCGATTTCAAGTATGACGGACTCGGCGCGGGGACGCTCGCGTTCAACAACCTCTCTGGGATCGGCCGGAGCGGCACGGGACGACTTTTGGTCGATGGTAAGGTGGTCGCCGAACAAAAGATGGAGCGGACGCTTCCTCTTATCCTTCAATGGGACGAATCGATGGATATCGGTTCGGACACATTGACGGGAATCGATGACCAGGATTATCAGCCGCCGTTCACGTTCAACGGAAAGATCCGCAAGATCACGCTGACCGTGCACCGTCCGGAGATCACCCCTGAGGATGAGAAGAAGCTCCTGGAAGCGGAACGGAACAACAAAGTGAGCGAATAGGCTCAACAAGTTTTCGATTGTCGATGGGCGATGCCTCTACGAGCGGCGCGATTTCGGATCGAGCCAATCACGGAGAGCATCGCCCAACACGTTGAAGGATAGAACGGAGGCAGTAATGGCGAATCCTGGAACGAGGACCAGCCATGGCTGATCCTGAAACCGCTCCCGTGTCATATTCAGCATGCTTCCCCACTCGGGTCGATTCGGATCACCCGAAAGCCCAAGGAAACTGAGTGCCGCCGCTTCCAGAATGGCTGACCCCAATCCCAGCGTTGCGACGACGAGTACCGGCGCGAGGACGTTTGGAAGGATGTGCCGGATCAGAATTCGAATCGAACTCGTCCCCGCGACTCTCGCGGCCAGCACAAACTCTTGATTCGCGATTGTCAGCGTTCCACCACGAGCCTGGCGGGCATAGGCGGGAATCTGCGATATTCCGACAGCAATCATGACGTTTCCGAGGCTTGGCCCCAAAATTGAAATCATCACGAGTGCGAGAAGAATTCCGGGGACGGCCATCACAATTTCGACGATGGACATCAGGATTCGATCCGTCCAGCCCCCTGCGTAGCCTCCCACGATGCCGAGCGGCACACCGATCGCAAAAGCA
Source organism: bacterium (assembly GCA_019748235.1). Lineage (GTDB taxonomy): Bacteria > Planctomycetota > Planctomycetia > Kolteriales > Kolteriaceae > JAIEPU01. The sequence continues at coordinate 29,374 of JAIEPU010000294.1, read as the reverse complement.
AGCCCCACGGCAACGAGTCCGACCGATAAGGAGTAGCGTCCGCCATAAATCACACGGCTCATGACATCGCGACCAAGGTCGTCGGTTCCGAGCCAATACGTCGGTGACGGAGGTTGCAAGCGATCCTCACTCCGCTGCGTGTAGGGATCTCGAAGGGGCAGGGATGACGCAAAGATGGCCAACCCACCGACACCGACGAGAAAACTCAGTGCGAGCGCGATGGGAAGCGTGCGCCAAAGGACGGCAGGGCCGAATCGGCTTTTCATTCCGAAGCCCCCTCTCGCCGCCTGATGCGTGGATCGAACCAGGCGCAGAGAACATCCGTCGCGGTATTGACGAGGATGAAAACGATGCCGAGTAAGAGGACCGCTCCCTGGAGCGCGTTGTAATCCTTTTGCGATGCCGCAAGCATCACATAACGTCCGATCCCCGGCCAGGTAAAGACCGTCTCAGTAAGAACCGCACCCGCGAGAAGGGTTGCGAGCTGAAGTCCAAGTAAACTGATGATTGGCACGGCGGCGCCGGGAAGTGCATGATGTAAAAGAACGCCCGTTCGATTGACCCCTTTCGCCCGAGCAGTCCGGATGTAGTCGGACCCCAACACCTCGAGCAGGCTGGAACGAGTGACGCGCGCAATGATCGCCATGGGAACGGTCGCAAGAGTCATCGCCGGTAAGACAAGGTGGCGAGCCGCGCTTTGAAAGAGATTCCATCGCCCGGCAAGCAATGTGTCGATCAAATAGAACCCCGTCCGATCGATGCCACGCATGCTCACGCTGATGTCGATTCGTCCTGACCCAGGCATGCTGGGAAATAGAAGAAGCAGCAAGATTCCCAAGAAGAAGATCGGGATGCTAACCCCCAAGCTAGAGAGCGCGATCGCGATCCGATCAGGCCATCGATCTCGGAACGCGGCGGCAATCGTTCCGAGCGTCAGCCCAAGCGGTATAGCGATCAACAGTGCGGAGAGGGTCAATTCCACCGTGGCGGGAAAGAGCCGTGCGAGCTCTTTCGATACCTTAGGGCGTCCAGGACTTAGATACGCAATTCCCAAGTCCCCTTGCGCCGCTCGCACGAGATAGCGAAAGAGTTGCTCTGGAATCGGACGATCCCAACCCATTTCATGATTGAGCCGCGCGACTTCCGCCTCCGTGGCTCGCTGCCCCAGCATGGCGACCGCGGGCCCACCAGGCGTCAAACGAATCGCCACGAAGACAATAACGAAAACCGCGAAGACCGTCACCGCGGCACGGATCAGTCGTGTGACGGCCGAAAGGAACATGTGGAGAGATTGCTTCCTTGTCGAACTATTTGAGTTCCGTGTTCCGTAGGATCACCAGGCCCGTCGGGTGAAGTTTGTATCCTTCGACGTTCAGTCTCTTTCCCACCGCTAAATCGAGGTGCATGAGGGGAACCATGGGACAATCCTCATGGATGATTTCCTGCGCCTTTTTGTAAAGCTCGAGCCGCTTTGCTTGATCCGTCTCTCCTTGTGCGGCGATGAGAAGTTCATGAACCGGCTCTGACTTGTAAAAGCTGAGGTTATGTGCCTTGGGAGGGATCGCATTCTCCTTGTCGAGGAGTGCGAAGAGAAAGTTGTCCGGATCCGCGTTATCCGTCTGCCAACCCATGAGACAAATATCGTGCTCGCCGTTTCCGACTTGATTCAAATAGTTTCCCCAGTCGGGACTATGAACAACAGGGTCGAGGCCGATCTCCTTCAGCTGCTGCGTGACGATGGCCGTCACTTGCTCCGGAGAGGGCATATATGGTCGGCTATTTCGCATCGCGAAGAACTTCACCTTGGTCCCTGGCGCGACTCCGGCCTCCTGGAGAAGTTGCTTGGCTTTCTCGGGATCATAAGCGCGATTCTGAATGCCGTCGTGGTGTCCCCACATGGCCTTGGGAACGAGCGTCGTCGCAATCTGCCCCTCTCCCTCGTAGGCACTTCGCGCGATCGCTTCTTTATCAATCGCATGTGCGATCGCCTTGCGAACACGAGGATCATTGAACGGGGGACGTTCATTGTTCATCGCGATGTAGGCAGTGTTCATGCCAGGACATGTATCGAGCTTGAGATTCTTGTCCTCACGAACTTGCTTCCGCACTGGAATGCTCAGTTCGTCTGCCATGTGAATCTCACCACCGGAAAGTTGCCGACGTCTCGCGGCCGGTTCGAGAATCGGCTTCAAAATGACTTGGTCAACCTTTGGCGCGCCTCGCCAATGTTTCGGATTGGCTAACATGGAAAGTCGCTCGCCGGGAACCCATTCGCCAAAAACGAATGGTCCCGTTCCGACGGGATTACTTTTGAAACCTTCCTTCATCTCTTTGACCGCGCCCGGGCTGACGATGGCGGCAGGAAACATTGCCAGCTTCCGCAAAAAGATTCCGCTCGGCCGCTTTAGGGTAAAGACAACTTCGTAGGGACTCTTCGCCTCGACCTTCTCGATCACGGCATAATCAGCTCGGTAGGGTACCGCCGCTCCATTCCGCTCCGGGAATTCAGGGTTGATCAATCGATTGAAGGTAAAGACGACGGCATCGGCGTTGAAGGGAGTGTCGTCGTGAAAGGTCACTCCCTCGCGAAGTTTGAACGTCCATTCGGTTCCAGCTTCATTCGGCGTCCAGCTTTCCGCGAGAGCGGGGACGAGATCGGCACCGTTATCGTCATAAGTGACAAGCGTGTCGAAGACGTTCGTGATCGTTTTGACGCTTTCTCCATCTTCGGCATCCGCAGGGTCGAGCGTCACCGCATCATTCCCACGTCCATAGATGAGAACCTTGCCAGTCATCGCCTCGGGTGCCGGCGTGCAGCCGGCAACCAAAATGAGGCCGCCAACGAGAAAGAGACTGAAGCTTCGCATGCCCCTATAGTAAGAGTCGTTCGCCAAGCCGTCTCGACGGCTTGCGCGCATTCCCAGATGTTTCTTTGACCTGACGCCACGTAAAGGCGGATAGCCAGATCATTCTGCCCCCACCAGAGGAGGAGTGCTCCGTTGAAAATCGAATGTACCACCACGTCGCCCGCCACCCTTGAAGCCGATTGGCTTGTCGTCGGAGCGTGGGAGGGAACGGGGGCGAAGAACTCGAACGATGCCCTGGGAAAGCTACTCAATCCTCGAATCGCCAAACTTCGAGAGTCGGGTGATTTCGAGGGGAAGGCGAATGAACTCCTCCCCATTTACGAGCCTGCCGGGACCGGCGCACGGCGGATACTTTTTGTCGGGCTCGGAAAAGTCGAAAACTGCACCCCGATGACTCTTTCGAAAGCGGCCGGTACCGCGCTCCGGAGCATTGCCCGAAAGAAATATGAGACCGTCGCGTTCACCTTGCTGGGTGATGGAAGCAAACTCACCCCCGCCGAGCGAGCGACAGCGGTCATGACCGGGCTGCTCGTCGCCGAAGGAAGCCAGGACATCTACCGCGCGAAGAAGAATCGCAAGCCCCCAGAAACCGTCCTGCTTGTTGTTTCGAAACAAGACGCGGCAGTCGCACGAGGTCGAACCATCGGCGAGGCTGTCCGATGGACGATGGACCTCGTCAATCATCCACCGATCGACATCTATCCGGAATCATTCTGTGAGCGAGTGAGGAAAGAGGCGGAATCCCTCGATCTCTCCCTCGAAGTGTTCGACGCGAAGAAACTTGCTGAGGAGAAAATGGGATGCATCCTCGGCGTCGGCAAAGGTTCCGATCATGAACCACGCCTCTTGATCATGAAATATCAAGGAGCGCCCGGCGACGACCGCACGCTGGCGCTGGTCGGGAAGGGAGTCACCTTTGATAGCGGCGGGTTGTCAATCAAGACCGCCGAGGGAATGATGACGATGAAGTGCGACATGGCGGGTGCCGCGAGCGTGGTCGCGACGACCATTGCTGCCGCTCGACTCAAATTGCCGATCAACATTCTTTGCCTGACTCCCCTCGCCGAGAACATGCCGAGTAGTCGTTCCGTCAAGCCGGGAGACGTTCTGACGGCGAAGAACGGCATGACGATCGAAGTCTTGAATACCGATGCCGAGGGGAGACTTGTTCTCTCTGATGCATTGGCTCACGCGGTCGATTTGGGCGCGACTCATATTGTTGACGTCGCCACGCTGACCGGGGCCTGCATGGTGGCGCTCGGCTTGGGAACGGCAGGTGTCATGAGCAATGACGAAGCCTGGAGCAAACAGGTGCTTGATGCCGCCAGTTCCGCGGGCGAACGGGTTTGGCCCCTTCCGATGTTCGAAGAGTATGACGAACTCATTCGAAGCGGCATTGCCGACATGAAAAACATCGGCGGTCGTTGGGGAGGCGCGATCACCGGCGCCAAGCTGCTGCAAAACTTCGTCGCAGACAAACCTTGGGTCCATATCGACATCGCCGGTCCTGCCTTCGCCGAAAAAGAGAGTCCCCACCAGGATGCGGGTGGAACAGGCTTCATCGTCCGGACGCTGATCGAACTCGTCAGCCAGTGGGCCAGCAAGAAGAATTAAGAATCCCGTTTGATCAGTATGGCAACGAGAGATGTAACCGACATGAATGGCCTCGACTTCATTTTGGCGAGTGCGTCTCCGAGGCGACGTCAACTCTGTGAAGAGGCGGGCTATCGATTCGAGGTTCGGGTGAGCAAAGTAGAGGAGCCACCCGCCGATCACTTTGCCGCTCCTGAGGCGTATGCATCTCACACCGCTTGGCTGAAAGCCAATGACGTGGCCCATTCCAGCGCTGATACGCGCTGGGTGGTCGGAGCAGATACCATCGTCGCCCTCGGAAGCGACATCATCGGCAAGCCCGCCGACCGAAACGACGCGGAGAGGATTCTTCGCTCCTTATCGGGAACTAGGCACCGTGTGATCACTGGTCTGTGTGTCGCCCTCCCCCGCGAGCATGTGAGTATCGTCGATCACATCGTCACCACGGTCGAAATGAATAAGCTCACCGAAGAAGAACTCAAGGGATATCTCGACACGAATCTCTGGGAGGGAAAAGCGGGCGCCTACGGGATTCAGGACGACCATGATCCTTTCGTGGCGGCCGTGGAGGGAAGTTTCTCAAACGTCGTAGGCCTGCCCATGGAAAGACTCCGGGAAATAATTTCCCTTTGCCAGCGAATGACAGGGTCTCAACCATTGGGGAGTTGATCTGCGAGGGACCGGGAGTTAGAAAATAAGGGCTCGCGCGTATCCCGCCGACGAACTACTATTCGATTTGAAAACCACACGGACTGAGCTTCCACGACTACCGAGGCAACTGCATGGCGACCAAGCTCAAATTTCCTTACACGATGTACTGTCCCAAATGTAAGTCTGGGCTGAAGATCAAATCCCAGAATCTTGTCGGGACTCAGATCAACTGCCCGAATTGCAAGAAGCGGATCTACGTCGTCACCCCCGAGGAAGACGCCAACATCAACTACGGTGTCGAGGCGGCGCCTGAAAAGGAAAAGGCTCCCGAGCCGACCGAAGAAGAAATCCTCGAACGGCAACTCCAAGCGAAGAAGAAGAAAAATGCGGAGATGCTCAAGCAAGCTTGGTTTTGGACAACCGTCGTCTTTCTGGTGGCTCTACTTGGCGGGGCGAGTTATGGCGTGTTCCAATATGCCATCATTCCCTTCGTGAATGAGGACTTCAGTGCTCCCAAGGAAGGGGAAAGCAAGCTTGCCAAGGAGTTCCAGTAGTCACCGTCCGATGGCGAAGAGATGTTTTTCGCCCCGGATAAAAATCGTTTGATGAGAAATCGCGGGGGAGGTGAAAACACCTTCCCCGATTCCGTTCTTGGCCACGATTTCGAACTTCGCATTGTTCTTCAGGACCGTCGTACGCCCCTCGTCATCCGTGATGAAAACATGGTTGTCACCTCCGACAATCGACGCGGAGACATGCGTTCCCACTCGTTTTTGCTGCAACAGTTTTCCCGATGCGGGTTCGTAGCAGGTGTACATTCCATCGTCCGAAACGACGTGAAGATAATCCCCATACAGAATGGCCGATGGGACATAAGGAACAGCGCGATGTGACCGCCAGACGACATGAGAAGAGGTGATCTGTCCTATCCCACCTTTCTTAATGGCTAAGAGATGCCGCTCGGGAAAGCCCCCCATCGCGAAGATCAGATCATCTTTGTGGAGAATGCTGGCGACCATCTGCTCGCTGGGGCCATCGACCGTCCAAATCAACTTGCCCGTATCTGAGTCAAACCCGCTGGTAGCATGACTTCCGGTGAGAATGATTTGATCCTTTCCATCGATCGTCATGACGCGTGGCACGGAGTAGGATCTCGTTTTTCCGGCCCGTGGCACCTTCCAGACGACCTTCCCCGTTCTTCGATCGAGTGTGCACAGGTACGATTCGCCGTCGTGATCGCCGTTAACAACCAGCCACTCGTTGTAGACAACGGGGGAACTGCAGAACCCATGCTTTGACGAGAATGGACCTGGACGGGTTTCCCAAACTCGATCGCCGTTAAAGTCGAACGCGGCTACATACATTTCCGATCGATCGAGAAACGAGACATATACCCGCTCGCCATCGGTCGCGGGTGTTGACGAGGCGTAGCTGTTGAGCGGATGGATCGGCTCAAGCGGCGCCGTTAAGACCTCCTTTTTCCAGACCACCGACCCTGTGGAACGATCGAGCTTCCACAAAAGCCGTGAGTCAGATTCCTTCACCGCGGACGTCAGAAAGATCGCGTCATTCCAGACGATGGGTGAGGAATGCCCTTTCCCTTCGATGGGTGTTTTCCAGCGAATACCCGATTCGGGGGACCACTCGATGGGGAGGTTCTTTTCGTCTGATAGTCCGTCTTCATGGGGACCACGCCAGTTCGGCCAATTCTCCGCCCGGCTCACCGTCGCCGCGACCACGAAGAGAAGGATCGTCAAAACCGGTAGGAATGGTCGACGGTTGGTCATGGATAAAGTCCTTTTACGGGAGCTTAACGTGCCCCGAAGCGGCCGATTGCCGATGAGTCATGTGTCGTTCACCTTGCCAAAGGTCAACGCCGCTCACAAGAGGCAGCGCACAAATCCTGACGGATAAGCGAGGCAATTTGGAGATGGTTTGACGATTTTGCAATGGAACGGATGAAATGACGTCATGGGACGGATCACCGTCCGCATCGCCCAGTAACGCGATGAGTGAGAGTGAATCTTTCGCCGATTCCTTGGAACGATCATTGCGAAAGTCGCTGCATCGCTTCGCGATACGCTGTATACTGAGGATCTTGCCCCGGTGATCAACAAGGGGAATAGCACTCAACGGGAAACGGCAACGATTCCACTCAATGGATTCGGCCGTGAGGATGCCTCCCCCGTTTATCCCGGCGATCGACCCAATCGATCATGGGCGAAGGGGAACCGCGATATGCAAAATGTCCTCGCGATGGTCCTCGCGGGTGGACGGGGAACGCGCCTCGAGCCCCTGACGCGAGATCGTGCCAAGCCGGGTGTTCCATTCGGTGGTCAGTACCGCATCATCGACTTCGTTCTCTCCAACTGCTTGAACAGCAACCTGCGACGTATTCAGGTCATCACGCAGTACAAAGCGGCAAGCCTCGCGCGACACATCAATCACGGTTGGCAGTTCCTATGTCGCGAGATGGGGGAATACATCGACATCATTCCTCCGCAGCAGAGAGTCGGGGAACAGTGGTACCTGGGCACGGCCGATGCCGTGTATCAGAATATCTATTCGATCGAACAAGAGTCTCCCGAATACACCCTGATCCTGAGCGGTGATCACATTTATCGGATGGATTATCGTCCGATGATCGAGCAACACATTGAACGGCGCGCGGATTTGACGATCGCGTCTCTTCCGGTCCCAGCATCGGAATCTCGCCACTTTGGAATTCTGGAAGTTGATGCCGCCAACAACGTGATGGGCTTTCAGGAGAAACCTGCCCGACCGAACACCATTCCAGGTAATCCGGATCAAGCGCTTGCCTCAATGGGCATCTATGTTTTCACGACCAGCGTGATGTTCGAGCGCCTTTGCCAGGATGCTATCAAGCAGAATAGCACAAGGGACTTCGGCAAAGACATCATCCCGCAGATGGTCCGCGACGCGCGTGTCATCTCGTACCCCTTTGTGGATGAAGCCACTGGTAACACCGCGTACTGGCGAGACGTCGGTACGCTCGACAGTTATTACCGCACGAGCATGGATTTGCTGGAACATAATCCGCCGCTCGACTTGTACGATGCGCATTGGCCATTCCGAACATCGCCGACGCATGCGGCGCCGCCGAAATTTATTTCCAGCAATTCCGCCGGCACCGCCCGTTCCCCGCGCGGTCAAGCGATTGACAGTATGATCTGCCCCGGCACCATTGTTGACGGTGGACAGATCGAACGAAGCATTCTCGCCCGAAATGTCCGTGTGGGTCGTTCATCGCTCGTTGAGGAATCGATCATCGGCGAAAACGTCGAGATCGGCGAGCACTGCCGAATCCGCCGCGCCATCATTGACAAAGACAACGTGATTCCAGCAGGGACTCAAATCGGATATGACTTGGCATTTGATCGCCGACGTGGGTTCACGATCTCCGAGGAAGGTCTTGTCGTCGTTCCCAAGGGAGAGACGATCGAGGCATTCCTTGCCGGCGACCAAGGTCGCCGACGCGTTTCGTGAAGTGGCGTTACACAAGGATCGCCCCTCATGTCCGACTCGACGACTCACCATTGCAAACGTCGCTGATCAGCCCGATTGATCGGCTTTTGCATCGTTGATTACGGTCGGCATCTTCGTCCATCGGGAGAAATGGCCCTTCGATGACGAAGCCCAAACCACCGTCGAAATCGATACCACGCCCTCCCGAGCCATCGATCCTTCCTTGGCCGAGTTCCTTAATGATGGCGATTGTCGTCATCCCGACGATCGTCGCGATTGTTCTGTTGACGGCCACGAACACTCCACTAGGGCTCGTGGGAGAGTGGGTTTGGAATCGGGCGGCGAACCCTCCCTGGAACCCGCTGACTTGGCTGTTACCGCTCTTGGCACTCGCCCTCTATCTCGTCATTGCGGTTCTTGGATCGAAGTGGATCACCAATCGTCACGAATCCTGGATCATAATTCTGGGGCCGATAGCGATTCTCTCGGCGGCGTTCTGGCAATGGAGTCTCGTCGAGTTTCCGAATCCCGGCGGCGGCCCCGAGCGTTGGATTCCCTCGCAATACTTTAAAGCGACGAGTGGCTACTTCACGGTGGCCCAATCAATTGACGATACCAAAACATTTATCGAGAAATACGAGTCCTGGACGAAGAACGCCGACAACTTTCATCTCGGCACCCATCCCCCGGGGCTGATTCTCCTCCACAAATTCACGATCGACTTTTTTGAAGAGTATCCCGCCGCGGGACTGGAGGTCGAGCGATGGGCTCCCCGCCGAGTTCTCGACGGATTTGAAATCGTCGGAACGCCGCTTTCGCAGGCCGAGCGATCGGCGCTCATCGCGACATCGATCGCAACCTGGCTCGTCAGCTTACTGACTATGATTCCTATCTATGGACTCGTACGACTCGGAGGCACGAAGACTGAAGCGTGGTGGGGGGGACTTTTTTGGCCCGCCGTGCCGGCGTCTGTCCTCTTCATCCCAGTAGGTGACGCGCTTTATCCACTCCTTTCCGCAACTATCCTTTGGCTGACCGTCGCCTCGTTTCGTGCGCGCATTGGCATTCTTGCTCTCTTGGCCGGAGCTGTTCTCTGGATCGGCATGATGCTCAGTCTTGCCTTTTTGGTCGTGGCAGCCATTGGCAGCGTCACCGTCTTCTGGCTCGCCCTTTGGGAGCGAAAATGGTGGCGGGGAATTGTCACCCTTCTGGCACTTTTGGCCGGATTGCTGTTACCGATCGAGGTTCTTTATGACAGCCTTGGCTTGAATTTGATCGAAGTCTGGCGCATCAATCTAACCAAGCACGCGGGATTTTATGAAGCGATGCCCCGGTCATACGTCCCGTGGCTGATCATTGACCTAATCGAATTTGCCACGGTGTCTGGCCCCGGATTGTTCCTTGCCGCGGCCATTTACATCGTCACCCGCGCCTGGCGAAAAGAGGCACCGGCCGTCGACCATCTTCTGGTTGTTTGGCTGATCCTGCTTATTTTCCTCGACCTGAGTGGTCGAAACCGAAGTGAAGTAGCTCGGCTCTGGTTGTTTCTTTCTCCGGTCGTGTTAGTAGGCACGGCGCGGGGGTTGAACCCGCGAAACGAATCGCGATTCCCTTGGTTGTTACCAGCCATTGGTTTAGCGTTCTCCGCATTGCTTTCGCTGGTCGCGCAGGGTTGGACGGAGCCTCTTTTACCCGTTGTGGCCAGCCCTGGTCCGACGGGGAGCTGAGAATGCTCCAAGGGGGGCTGAATGCCGCGTCTTTTTGACCATGAGGTTGGATTCCGCCGATATTAGGGCCGCATCAAAAAACCTCCCCTTGACCGTAGAAAATGAATTGCGTAACCAACTGTTCTGTAAACGATTTTTTGTTAACGATGAAATGATGGGATTTGCGACGGTCAGCGTCGGTGGGTAAGTTAATTCTGCCTGTTTCGATCGCAGCCATGTGAGGGTCGCCAATGACGGTTTGGAACTCATTGCTTCGTGAGCTTGCAAAGAACTCCTTGGCGGATGCCACGGATCCTCTTGCGGAATGGATGGGCAAGTCAGGTGGAAACACCATGGTCGCGCGCCATCCCGAAGCGGATGATGAGGACGACGAGCTCGAAGAGGATGACGACGAACCCTTCGACGAAGAGGATGAAGAAGAATTCGAGGATTACGAAGAGTTCGACGACGACGATGATGACGAAGGTGATGACGAAGAAGAAGTCGAAGACTTCGAGGACGAGGAAGAGATCTTCGACGACGACGACGATTTCGATCGTGATTTCGATACTTACGACGACGATGACTATGATGATGACGAAGAGGAAGACGAGGACGTCGAGTAAGTCCTGGTTCCCTTCGGCGATTTAGTTTTTCCCAAAACGACGGAAGGCCTTTCGGAGAAATTCGAGAGGCCTTTTCCGTTTCTCGTGTGGAGGGGACTTTCCCAAGCGAGTCATCGGTTCAAACCCGATCGACACTCGGTTTTCGGGGCATGTCATTTCCGCCCCATCGAGCGGACTTCGTACATTTAAAGGGTATCTCTGGGAATGATGTTCCACGTCCTTCTCGCGATGGCGATGAGGTTCTCTTGCCGAAACGGTCGCTCATCACTCGACTTTTAGGTCAAAGCTGGGCACGCCTCAGCTATGGCCGTTTTGTCGAACCGTTCTGGCTTCAAACGAATGAAATCGACCTCCGAATTCCTGGTCTCGACCCGCGGCTCGAAGGGCTCCGAATCCTCCACCTCACTGATTTTCATCTGTGCCGACGAATTCCCGCGTCGCACATCATCCGCTCCATCGACCGGGGCAAACACCTCGGATGCGATCTAATTGCCCTGACGGGTGATTTCGTCCATGCGGGCTTTCGCCATGTGGACGAAATCGCAGCGATCGTATCCAAGCTATCGGCTCCGCTCGGTGTCTATGCGGTGCTGGGCAATCACGATTATTCGATTCGTGTTTATGGAGGACGTCGACGGCATCCTCTCTTGGCCGAGGCGGTGGAAGGCGCCCTGCGACAAAGAGGGATTATCGTTTTGAAGAACGAGCATCGAATGATCGAGTTCCGCGGGGCGCCGATTGCGATGGCAGGAGTTTGTGATCTTTGGTCGGGGGAAGCGGATCTGGCGAGTACTCTTCGTGGAATCTCACCAGATGTCCCGCGAATTGTCATGGCTCACAATCCCTGGACGATCGATCAAGCGGAAGGTCGGCGTTGCGATTTGATGTTGAGCGGCCATACTCATGGCGGGCAAATTGAATTTGCTCTCTTAGGAACCAAACTTCTCGATCGTTTCAAGAATCGCTTAGCAGCCGGACTTTATTATCATGACAGTGGTTACCTCTACGTGAATAAGGGGATCGGTTATACGGTGCGGTTTCGCTTTCAAGTTCGACCCGAAGTGGCGGTCTTCCGCCTGCGCGGGTGGGATGAATCGGGGAGCTTGAACGCTCTGTGAATGCCGTGCCGGCAAGTTTTCGAGGAGGGTCAGGGAAATACCCCACGCCAACCTTGGAATTTCGACCCACGCTACCCTATACTCGCGCTATCAGGCATTGAGCATCGATTGGTTTGAATTTTCGCGGAGTACCCAGAATGAGTGAATTTGAGGAAATCGGCTCGACCGACAGCCAAATGCCGGACATGCCCAGCAGCCTCATTCGCCAATACAACCGCGAAAGCCAGGTTGATTTCGAAATCGACTTCTATCGAAACGTTCTTGAGCGCGATCCTCATTTCGTCGAAGCCTTGAAGGTCCTAGCGACGAATCTGTCAGCCAAGGGACTTCATGATGAGAGCCTGGAGGTCGATCAGCGCCTTGTTCGCCTCCGTCCGGACGATAAGGTTGCACTCTATAACTTGGCGTGCAGTTACTCGATGGTCAGCATGATAGATTCATCGCTCGATTCCCTGAAACGAGCCATCGACTCGGGCTACAGCGAATTCGAATACATGCAGCAAGACGCCGATCTCGAATTGACCCGGCGAGATCCCCGTTTCCGTGAACTTCTCGCTCATTACGGCGTGTGATGGAATTGCCGGTGGAAAACTTTGCTGGAAGTCCTCGCGGCTAACGAAAAGTTAAATTGCCATCCGACGTTGTGAATGGACACGGATGGATCAATCTGCTTTACAAATGATCAATTCGAGCGGTATTTCGTACTCGTCCCCTTTCATGCCTCCGTTCCCGATTGCACGTTTATCCCAAGTAGTCGGTCGCACCGACTTTGTTGTCACGATATAAACTAGGGGTGTTCCTCTTCGGCACGCGAGGTGTTAGGGAACGAGTTTATTAGTGAGTCGGATGTCGGTTGAGGGAACCCTCATCGCGGCGTCTTTCTTGAAGGACCTGAGGACGATCGACGGATGCACGCATCAATAGCTTCGCCTTGCTTGCTGGTCGCGTGTTTGATCGGAATCGTCGGCATGTCAGGCTGTAACAAGCCGTCTGCCGCCAGCGCGAATACTAGTCCTGAGCGGCCCCTCCATCGAACGACCGTCTCGGCATTAGGACGAGTCACTCCCGGAAAGGGAGTCATCGCCATCAGTGGCCCAGTCGGAGAACGTCTTCGAACCGTTCTGGTCGAGGTGGGGCAGAAAGTGCATGCGGATGAGCAACTGGCCGAGACGGTGGGTGAGGAAGCACTCGCCACCCAGTTGTCGATCGCTCGAGAAAAGCTCGACCAAGCCAATCAACTTCTATCCGCGGAAAAAGAATACGGCGCCGCTCTCGTCAAACAGGCGGAGTTAGGCATTCAGCGAGCCGCCGATGTCCCTCCTCTTCAGATCGATGCGCAACAAGCGGAGATCAACGTCGTTCAAGTGCAGCTCAATCAGGCCCAACGAGATCTCGAGCGAATCGAGAAGATTCCGACTTCGACGGCGGAGAGAGATCGATTGAAAGATTTAATCGATCGCTACCAGGAGCAATTGCGGGGACAACGCGCCAAGCTTCGAATGCTCGAAAAGGAACAAGACCTCGGCAAACAGGGGGCTCAAAACGACCTGGAGAGCGCGAAAGCCGGAGCGAAGAAGGCTCAGGAGGCGATCGACGTCGAAGTAGCGCAGCGTGGGGTGACGCTTGCCGAAATCGAGCTCGAACGAGCCTCGATCGTCTCACCGATTGAAGGGACGGTTCTGGAAGTCCTTTCACAACCGGGTGAATTGATCGGCACGCAGCACCCTATCCTCACTCTCGGACAAACGGACAAGATGTACGTGGTCGCGGAGGTATATGAGGCGGATATCAGTCGTGTTCGCATCGGTCAGAAAGCGGTGATCAAGGGTGATGCACTTCAGAAGGAATTGTCCGGTGTCGTCGAACAGATCGCACCGATCGTCAAACGGAATCAGATTTCGGCGCTCGACCCGACGGCACGTTCTGACGCTCGCGTGATTGAGGTTCGCATTCGCCTTGATGATTCAGCAGCCGCCGCCAAGGTCATCGGATTGCAAGTCGACGTGACGATCGATACTCCACCGGCCGACACGGCAGCGGCGAGCAAATAATGCTGCGATTAGCCTGGGAGAATGTCACTCACAAAAAACTCCGGGCGGCCGCTTCAATCGGCGGTGTCGCGTTCTCCATTCTTCTCATGTTCATGCAGCTCGGCATTTACTCGGCGGCAGAAAAAAGTGCTGAGATCATTTACGATGCCCTCGATTTCGACATCGCCCTGACGAGTCCGCAATATGTGTTCATCGCGAGTGCCGGCACCATTCCTCGAGAGGCTCTGCTTCGCGCCAAGGATGTTTACGGCGTCTCCTCCGCGAAGCCCCTGCTCGTCAACTTCGTCCTCATGCAAAGTGTCAGTGACGGCATTCCGCGCGGCATCGTGCTCTTCGGCATGAACCCTGACGAAGTCCCGTTTCACGATCCAGAGATCAAAAATCAAGCATTCAAACTGACGGAGTTAGATACATCCCTCTTCGATCGCGAAGCTCGCGGCGAGTATGGGCCGCGCGAAGTGGGAAGCAAGATTCGTATTGGTGCCTACACCACCGACGTCGTGGGTCGATACACCCTGGGAACGGGGTTTGTCGCGGGGGCTGATGCGATCGTGAGTGATCAAACGTTCGTCCGATTGACCAGAAACAATCGAGTCGATCGTCCGACGCTGGGACTCATCAAAGTTGTGGATGGTGAGTCGCCCGCAAAGGTAGCGCAGCGTCTGCAGAAAGCTTACTCATCGGATGTGGTCGTTCGAACTCGTGATGAGTTGATGACGATGGAGAGAAACTTCTTCGTGAACGTCAAACCGATCGGCATCATGTTCCAATCGGGAGTCGTCGTCGGGTTTCTCGTCGGCGCGGTAACGCTTTACCAAATTCTTTCCGCACAAGTCACCAACCACATCAAGGAACTCGCCACGCTCAAGGCCATGGGGTATAGCGATTTGAAAGTTCAAAGCGTGGTCGTACTCGAAGGTTTCATTTATGCCTTGGTGGGATATCTCCCCGCTTTCCTGGGAGGAATCGCTCTTTACTTCATCTTGCGTACGGCGGCAATGGTCCCGGTTTGGATGACATTTGATCGAGCCACGTTTGTTCTTTGCCTAACCTTGGTGATGTGCGCGATTTCGAGTCTATTGGCGGTGCGAAAGGTGAGGACCGCAGACCCGGCGGATCTATTCGGATGATTTGGCAGCTAAACCGAATACCGTTGACGTGGAAGATGCTGACGCATCGGCTGAGCCGGCTCGTCTTATCCATTCTTGGAATTGCCTTTGCCGTTCTACTTATGTTCATGCAACTCGGCTTTTTGACGGGTCTCTTCGACAATCAAACAATGGCGATCCGTCTCTTCGATGCCGACATTGTCATCACAAGTTCGGCCCGAAATAATCTTCACATCGAGCAACCGTTTCCCGAAATTCGCGTGCGACAGGCTCGCGATATTCCAGGCGTCGCCTCGACCGTCCCCCTTTGGTTCGAGAACGGCATCTGGAAAAATCCGACGAATGGAAAAGAAAACGTCATGAGGATCATCGGCATCGATCCCAATGACCCTGGATTCACCATGAAAGAGGTCGTCGAACAAGCCAGCCTTTTGCGCGAACCGGACAGCGCCCTTTTCGATCGTGCCTCGAGACAGTTTTTCGAGCAGGTACAAACAGGCGAATATACAGAGCTGAATCGCCGGCGAATGCATGTCGTCGGAACGTTCTACTTGGGAGCAGACTTCAAAAATGACGGGACGGCGATTGTGGGAAATGACACCTTCCATCGACTCTATCCGTACACCTACGGAATGGCGGATGTTGGCATCGTGCGGCTCAAGCCTGGGGCTGATCGAGAGCAGGTGCTGCGGGAACTCAAGGAGGCACTGCCGCCTGACGTCCAGGTGGAAACGCGTGCCGAATACGAAAAGCTGGAGAGAGATTTCTGGTCCCGCATGACTCCGACCGGATTCGTCTTCACCCTTGGGCTTGTCGTCGGATTCGTCATCGGTGTCATGATCTGTTACCAGATTCTTTACAACGAGATCAATGATCACCTTCCGCAATTCGCCACGCTCAAAGCAATGGGTTTTCAAGATCGTTACCTCATAAGCGTCGTCTTCAAGGAAGCGATCTTACTTGCGATCTTGGGGCTCATTCCTGGAATCATCGCGAGCGGCATCTTTTATGCCATCATGAAGGAAATGAGCGGCCTGCACATGGAGCTGACGGTGCTTCGTGTGATTTTGATCGGTTCACTGACGATCGTGATGTGTATTTTCTCTGGAATGTTGGCGATCAGTCGAATCTTGAAAGCGGACCCGGCGGAGATGTTTGGATGAGCAACAACGACTTCGCTCCCGAGTTTGATGGTTCCGCGGTCGTCTTTTGCGACAAAGTCAATCATTGGTTCGGCGAAGGAGAAAACCGCAAGCAGGTACTCTTCGACGTTCGCCTACGGGTCTGGCCTGGCGAATTGGCCATCATGACCGGTCCCTCGGGATCAGGTAAAACGACGCTCCTCACGCTCATCGGCGGATTGAGGTCGATTCAAGAAGGAAGGCTGAACGTCCTTGGGCAAAATCTCAATGGCCTCTCCAGAACGCAGCTGGGCAAGGTCCGTCGAGGCATCGGATTCATCTTTCAGGCACATAATCTCTTCGATTCACTGACCGCTCTTCAAAACACCTGCTTGCCCCTCGAACTTCTCGGTATTCCGAAGAAGGAACAGATTCGCCGCGCGACCGAGATGCTCGAACGACTCGACATGGGACATCGGTTGAATTACAAGCCGGAGTCTCTCTCAGGAGGTCAGCGACAACGGGTGGCGATCGCGCGAGCACTGGTCGGGCGTCCGCGGCTCATTTTGGCCGACGAACCGACTGCCGCCCTCGATAAGGAGAGAAGTCGAGACGTCGTCGATCTATTCCAAGAACTATCGAAGCGGGATGGATGTGCGGTTGTCCTCGTCACGCACGATAGTCGAATTCTCGACGTTGCCAGCCGCATCGTGAACATGGTGGATGGACGAATCGCGACGAATATCGACGTCGAAGACTCGATGGTCACCTGCGAATTCCTCTCGAAGGTGGACGTTCTTTCGAAACTACCTCCCGCGACCCTTGCGGAGATTTCTCAACACATGGTCGAGGAACGATTTCCCGCCGGATCGTGGATCATTCGCCAAGGGAACGAAGGAGACAAGCTCTATCTCTTACGGCACGGACGAGCGGAAGTCATCAAGGAGGACTTCGGCCGTCAGGAATTACTTCGGTATATCGAACCGGGTGACGTCTTCGGTGAAATATCGCTTCTCACCGACCGTCCACGGACCGCCTCCGTGCGCGCAATGGAGGACGTTCAGTGCATGTCCCTTTCGAAAGTCGACTTTGACAAGGCGATGGATACGAGCCAAGGTTTCAAGGACCGCCTCTTGCAGGTCTTTTTCAGTCGGCGATTCGCCGATTTACCGAATGCCGGTGTCCCTAAGTAGCAATTGCTCAGAAATGTCGGTACGCTCATCGTTCTAAGACACGTTTTCATCTCGCACAATCAATGGCCGGAAAATGAATGACGATCTAAACAGTTCGACGACTCGGACGCGAGTGATTTCAAAAGTGATCACTCCCTCGGACTTGAGCGCCGCTGATCGTGAGCGAATGCATTCGCTCATGTCGAATCATTTCAGCAACATTTCGCAAGCTCAATTCGAGCAAGATCTCGCCGAGAAGGATTGGGTCGTCATCATCAAATCCGACGACGACACCATTCAAGGATTCACCACCCTGAAGCAATTGGAACTCGAGGACGAAGGAAAGCGAGTCGTCGGCTTCTATTCTGGTGACACCATATTGTCACCCGAATATTGGGGTGAGCGGGGCTGGTTGACGACATGGTCTCGTCATGTCTTCTTGTCCGCCGAGAAGCACCCGGATGCAACCTGCTACTGGATCCTTCTTACCGCGACACACAGGACGTATCAGTTTCTTCCCGCATTCTTTCAAGAGTATTACCCTGACGCCGATCATCCGACTGGCCCACGCGAAAAGCGAATACTCGATACCTTCGTGCGGATGAAATTTCCGAGAGAGTATGATGCTGATCGTGGAGTGGTCACTCTTCTCGATGCAACTCCCGTGCGCTTCCCGGAGGCAGTCGAAGCAGCCGTCCCGCTCGACGACAAATATGCTCAGCGTTTCGTGGAATTCAATCCCGGCTACTTGAACGGCGACTTCCTGGCCTGCATGACACGGATTCATCGCGATAACGTCACCCGTCTCGGCTGGCGAGTCCTTGGCGACTTACCCCCCATCGAAACCGCTTGACCATTGCTCCGGTCCAAACAAATGCATGAATTTTCGGGCAAACTAGCTCGTCCAATTTCTTTTTTTGAGTGCTCCCCTTTGATCGAGCGTCTACCATGAGACGTGGTAACGAAACGAACCGGGTCGTGAAATCGTTTCTCTTCATGGTCGCACAAGGAGACATTTCTCATGCGTACCGGCTTTTTTGCCTGTATGGCTGCTCTTATTCTTTCCGTCCCCGCTATCGCCTTTGAGCCTGAGAGTGCTCTGGATTTCAAGGTGAAGACGATCGATGGAAAGGATGTCGATCTCTCTAAGTACAAAGGGAAGGTCGTTCTGATCGTCAATGTCGCCAGCAAGTGCGGCTTGACGCCACAATACACGGCGCTCGAGGGATTGCACGAGAAGTATGCGGACCAAGGACTTGCGATCCTGGGTTTCCCTTGCAACCAGTTCGGCAAACAAGAGCCCGGCACCGAAAAGGAAATTGCCGAATTCTGCTCGAAGACTTATGGCGTGAAGTTCGACATGTTTGCGAAGGTTAACGTCAACGGCGACGAACAGGCTCCGCTCTATAAGTTCCTCACTTCAGAGAAGACTGATCCCGAGTTCCCGGGAAAGATCAATTGGAACTTCGAGAAGTTCCTCATTTCACGCGATGGGAAGATCGTCAAGCGATTTGCACCGCGCGTGAAGCCTGATTCAGAGGAAGTCACCAAAGCCATCGAAGCCGAGCTCGCTAAGAAGTAATCGGCCTATCGTTAGACCGATCACCGTGACCCTGGCTCTTTCATACGGAGTCAGGGTTTATTATTTGGACACATTGAATCTTATTTGATGTTAAAGACGAGTTCGTTGCTTGGAACGGTCTCACTATCTTGAAAAGTAATCCGCACACGATATTCCCCCGGTTCCGCGAGATCGAAAAGCTTCGTTAGGTCGATCGGACGATACGACTCGACCACGGCTTGCGGTTTGACGACGCGAGATGCAGTCTTTTCCTCTGTCCCTCCCATCCCAAAGAGTTTGCGCACCTCGCTTCCCTCTTTGGTAAGAGGCACGTCCCGCGTTCCTTTGTGCACGTCAACTCGATGATTGGGCCAAAAACCTCGGACGAGGATCGTTTTATTCTGATCGCTGACATTTCGGAGTGCGAAGCGAACAATGATCTTCTCTCCCTTTGCGAATGTCGTTCGATCATTCTCAAACCAGATGCGTGTTTGCAATCCAGCGACCACGATCCCCCAAGGTTTTTCCTTTTGTTCCTTGGTCAGACTCACTTGTTCGTTCCCCTTCTCTGTGGTCGGATCATGGGAAGAGTTCTCGGCACATCCAAGCGCCATGCACAAAAGAAACAATCGCGTGAAGTGATAAAAGATAGACATCGCTCAGCCTTTGGAAGATGCCGGACGAATAAAGGCCGCGATCCTTGTCAGCAGATCGCAGCCTTGAGTGTAAACGATTCAAGTGAGAACACGAATCGGATTAAGCAGCAGATGAACGACGCCGAGTTGCGATGCAGCCCAATCCGACAATGCTGATTCCCGCGAACGAAAGCATTCCGGAATTCGTTTCTGGCACACAGTTGCAAAGACAGTCATCTGTGAATGTCCAACCGTCCGGAGTGCCATCGCCCGCATAGTTCGGAGGAGTATCACTTCCATCCCATGAGGTGACCAGGTTCGTAAGCGTGTTGGACGGACCATTGACCCAAGAGAAGTTCTCGAGCACCGGCCCGACGATATCCTGAATTGAATAGCCCCAGGTGAAACCGGCGACCCAGTGAAGCTGCATCGTGTCAGGACAATACTGAACGAGCGCGGCTTCAAATGAGATGGAATTTCCAATATTCGTCGCGTCTTGCCCAGGAATGTCGGAGAAACGAAGCCCGCCGTTCCCGACGTCAGGGTCAGCGTTTTCATCCTCGGTCCAGTAAAACGGCAAACCATCGTCACGATTGAAGGGATCGAGATAGGGAGGCGTTCCGATGGTTCCCGATCCATCCACTACCGCCTGAATCCAACGGTACTGTGCATCGCAATCGGTATCGCCGGGGCTGAAGTTAACCACCATATCCGCTCCGGCCCGGTTCTCCCATCGAGCGCCGGTCGTCGGCAGTCCTGGATTTTCTGGCGAGTAAGGAATACCGCTCCCGCTATCGACTCCAGACGTCCAAGCGAAGTAAGATTCCACGCTGATCGTGCCGAGAAACTCGGTCTGGCCGGTATCGCAGTACACATCCCGGTATTGGCTTTCGGGAGTATCCAGACCAACCCCACTGTCAATGCGAGCCGCACTGGCAGTAGAGACGACGATTAGCGCGAGAGCAGCCACGAGCGCTCTTGGAGAGAAGTGCCGAGCGGGCACGGCGTTGAACATGGTAACCTCCACATTGAGGACAAAAATAAGGGAAGTTCATCGCACTGATTGATTGCGGATGGCTCCGCGCGTGAAGAATTCTCCATGCGTCGGCAGAGAACTCACAACGCTGACAGTACTATGACTCCTCTCCACCAGCGCAGGATTTGCGTGGGAACGCGCCGGTGGCTTGAGAAATGAATCTAGACCGGATCGTAAGCCTATTTATTCAGAATTGCAATAAGCAACTCGGCATATTCCGTTATCTTGCTGGGCCAAAAGCCTTTTGACATGTTTGTGGAGGACGGTGATTCGGCGATGGTTTTTCCTCAATAAATGCCGTTATACTGTCTCTCTGACAATGAGATCCATCCGAGAGATGAACATCATGGTGCGTGCTCGCTCCCTGTCTTTATTTGTCTTTTCCCCCATTCTTCTCCTCTGTTGCTCGGTTGATCCGATTCGAGGCGAGGAGGCGTTTCATGCAGACCACGCGTATGTCAAAGAGCACTACACTAAGTATGAGTACCGAATTCCCATGCGAGATGGTGTTCACCTCTTCACGGCCGTTTATATCCCGAAGGACGCAAGCGAACGCTATCCCATTCTGCTCCAGCGCACTCCCTACAGCGTCAAGCCGTACGGCGAAAGCAACTATCCTTCGATTCCATCAGGGATGATGAAGTTCTACGCGAAGGAGCGATTCATCTTCGCGTATCAGGATGTCCGCGGGCGTTACGCCTCGGAAGGAGAGTTCGTTCACGTTCGTCCTCATCGACCGAATAAGGGCCCCAAGGACATCGATGAAAGCACTGACGCTTATGACACCATTGATTGGCTGACGAAAAACGTCCCGTTGAATAACGGCAAGGTTGGGATGCTCGGCATCTCCTATCCCGGATTTTACTCCGCGGCGGGGATGATCGATGCGCATCCCGCCCTCAAATGCGTTTCGCCACAGGCACCCGTGGCCGACTGGTTCATCGGGGATGACTTTCGGCATAACGGCGCGTTCTATTTAGCCCATGCCTTTCGTTACTTTTCAAACTTCGGCCAACAGCTTCGTAAGCCGACCCGGCAGCAGTCGATTCCGTTCGACTATGAAACGCCTGACGGCTACGAGTTCTATCTCCATCTCGGGCCACTGGACGAAGTTCAAAAGAAACACTTCGAAAAGGAGATCGTCTTTTGGGATGAGCTCCTCGAACATGGGACGTACGATAGCTTCTGGAAGGAACGACGAATCGTCGATCATTTGAAGAACATCAAGCCCGCGGTGATGAACGTCGGTGGCTGGTTTGATTCCGAAGACCTCTATGGACCGCTTCAGGTATACCACGAAACAGAGGCCCATTCGCCGGGAGCGTACAACATTCTCGTGATGGGCCCCTGGTCCCATGGTGGATGGTACAGCGGCGACGGCGAGAAGTTGGGACATGTCCCGTTCCATCAGAAGACGGCTCACTTCTACCGAACCCAAATTGAGCTTCCCTTTCTGAAGCATTTCCTAAAGGATGCCGCCGATCCCAAACTTCCCGAGGCCTATGTTTTTGAAACGGGGACAAATCAGTGGCGGGGCTTTGAACAATGGCCTCCAACCCGTGTCGAAAACAGGAACCTCTATTTTCAGCCCCAGGGAAAGCTCACCTTCGATCCACCAAGCGGCGACTCATTCGACGAATACGTCAGCGATCCTTCAAAGCCTGTCCCGTTCATTCCGAATATCGCCATCATGATGACGAATGAGCATATGCTCGATGATCAGCGATTCGCTTCGTCTCGAACCGATGTCCTCGTCTACGTGACCGAGCCACTGAAAGAGGACATTACGATCGCGGGTCCCATCTCCCCGAAGTTGTTCGTCTCGACGACGGGGACCGATTCCGACTGGGTGGTGAAACTTATCGACGTCTATTCCGGCGATTTTCCTAACCCTGATCCGAATCCTGCAGGCATTCAGATGGGGGGCTATCAGCAATTGGTGCGTGGCGAAGCAATGCGTGGCAAATTCCGCGACAGCTACGAAAAGCCATCCCCGTTCAAACCGGGTGAAGTGACGAAGATCGAGTACATCATGCCCGATGCTTACCATACGTTTCGACGCGGACATCGAATCATGGTACATGTCCAAAGCTCGTGGTTTCCTCTCATCGATCGAAATCCACAGCAATTCATGGATATCTATCATGCGAAAGAGGGAGATTTCAAAAAGGCAACGCAACGCGTCTATCAGTCGCCTCAATTCCCTTCCAGCGTCGTCGTTAAGGTCCTTTCCCAAGCGAAAGAGAAGTAATTGGGCGCGTGCCTGAATCATTCAGGCATTCTCAGAGGTGTCCGCTCTATTTTGATCGATTCACCTGCATGAGTTGAAAGGAACGGCCGACGTGGGAATCTACTCCGACCGCCTCTTTCCGTGGGTCATCGATAAACTCATGGCCCGAGAGGTCATGTCTGAGCAACGCCGACAAGTGTTGGAGCCGGTCAAAGGAGACGTTCTCGAAATTGGATTTGGCACCGGCCTCAATCTTCCCTTTTACTCCTCGGCCGTCGATCGATTGACCATCGTCGATCCGAACGCAGGCATGCATCGACGCGCGGCAAAACGGATCAATGAGTCGCCTCTCTCGATTGAATCGGTGCAGCTTCGAGCCGACGACGCGCTTCCCCTGGATGAGAATCGCTTCGACACGGTGGTCAGCACCTGGACCATGTGCAGCATTCCGGACCTTTCGCGTGCGCTCGTCGAGATATCGCGTGTACTCAAGCCTGGAGGAAGACTCGTCTTTGTCGAGCATGGCCTTTCCCCCGAGAAGTCTGTCGCTTCATGGCAAAATCGATTGAATCCGATTCACCGATGGCTGGGAGATGGGTGTCATTTGAACCGCGACATTGCGCAGTTCATCTCGGGATCACCATTGGCGTTAGAAAAGTGCGATCAATTCTACATGCGCGACACACCACGATTCGCGGGGTGGCTTTATCGGGGCACGGCAACGAAGTAAGCTCACGCGAAAACCACACGATCAAAAGGCTGTTCGCTGTTCGCTCGCCGCCGAGCGATGAACGTGTGTAGAGAGGAAGTCATCAAGGATTGATCGTTGGAGATTTCTTGACGCGGCGGAGTCGGCGGGCTTTGAGTTCAAAGCGAGGGAGCGTACCGAATGGGACGATTCGGATCTCCGGGCGAAAGTAGAGTCGATCTTGGAAGGAGCGTGCGAGCGTAGCGGCCATATGCTCGGGCATCCCATCTTCCGAAGCAGGCTCGATGACGAGCGTCACCTCAGGCGGATGAGATGAGTCATCGAGTTCAATCGAGAATTCGCCGATGTGACTGTTCTCTCGGACCACCGCCTCCATGGAACTGGGATAGACGTTGTTTCCTTTCACATAGAACATGTCATCCGTCCGTCCGAGAATGCCACCTTCGAGGTAAACAAAAGGTTTCCCCTTTGGCGAAATGTCGTTTCTCCATCTCACCATGTCCCCCGTGCGATACCGAATGAGCGGGCTTCCCCAGCGTCCAAGATTAGTCAGGATCAATTCTCCGATTTCACCTGCGGGCACCGGTTCTCCGTTGGATGGATTGATGAACTCGGCGATGCATTGATCCTCGAGAAGAAAGAGTTTCTCGGGATAATCAGCGAACTCAATTCCAAGCGAGCCGATTTCGGTCATGCCGCTGTGATCAATGACGCGAGCATTCCAAGACGACTCGAGTTGCCGACGAAGGGAGGGAATGTTCGCTCCCGGTTCCCCCGCCAGGATGAGAAGGCGAACCGATGAACGGGTGATGTCGATTTCCTCTTCGCGCGCGACGTCAATCAAGTGATGGACGTAGGTCGGCGTAGCACAGAGAACGGTCGGCTGATGATCGAGGATCGCTTGAAGTCGGGCGACACTAGTCATTCCGCCGCCGGCGAGGGTGAAACAGCCGCGGGCAATCGCCCCTTCGAACGCTGCCCAGAAAGCAAGGAAGGGCCCGAACGAGAAAGGAAAGAAGAAACGGTCATTGGGACGGATGCCGACCGCATCGAAGATTTCCTGCCAGCACTCCCGAAACCAGTTCCAACTTTCCGCCGTGTCCATCCAGCGAAGCCGTCGCCCGCTCGTGCCGGAGGTTTGGTGCAAGCGCACATAACTTCCGAACTCTTCCGTCAAGTTGCTACCATACGGAGGGTTCTCCGCCTGGTCGATCAGCAACTCTTCTTTGGTGGTGAACGGAAGACAAGCAAAGTCGTCAAATGACTGGAAGCTCCCCGCTGTGTGACCGAGGGGCGCATACTTCCTCTGATAGAAGAGGTTCGATCGCATAACACGGGCCAGTCCGTGTTGAAGCTTGGCCCATTGAAGTTCGCGAAGTTCACTTCGCGTCATGTTCACCAATTGAGTCATCCAGCAGTTGGCGAATTTCTGTCACCTCGTCGCCGCTGAGTCGTTGCGACTTAAGTAGGTGCATGACGAGCGAGCTTCCTCTGCCGTCGTAAAGCTTATCCACAAGTTGTTTGACTCGTCGCTTGACGACTTGGGAGCGGCTGATTTCCGGCCAGTAGACGTACGTCATGCGCGACTTGTCGCTTGCCGCCAGTCCCTTGGCCTCGAGCCGCTGAAGAAGCGTATTGACCGTAGCGTAAGTCCACTCGGACCCTTGATCCTGGAGCTCCGCCCAAACTTCTCGCGCGGTTGCCCGCTCCTTCTTCCACAGGACCCGGAGTACTTCCAGCTCCGAATCAGGAAGACTCGGTTCTTTGTCTTTGGCGGGGCGATTCCCTGCTTGCTTTGCCATGGTTTTTGTCCGATTGTTCGTTCACGTCATCACATCAGATCTCGGGCGACACGATGAAACGTGACAAGTTTTCTCTTGATCAAATACTCCGTTAGATTCGTTTGGGTTTAAAAGATGTATTCTTCGCGAACCAGAATGTGCAACCTATATGCTAGGACACATGTAATTCACTGTCAATGACTTATTGCAATTCTGTCTGCTTTGTCAGTAACCTAGGAGAGTCCCCGAGAATCGAAAATAGGTAACAAAAGTACCTCCCTTGCGGAGTGAGTGGGTCGACGTCACGCTGATGAGTCTAAACAGACACCAATCCTCGCACGACTCGGTGCATTCGACCCGGAACAAGTTTTTTCGTTTTCGCATCTTTTCGCGTCCCCTTCGCCATCGGTTCAGCGCTTCCCATTGGCTGCGCGTACGATTCTCTTACCTCCTACTCGCGACTTATCGAACGTCAGATCGCCTTCTCGATCGCCTTGGATTTCCTCCCATCGATGAAACGTCGATGATGGACCTGATTGAAGAAGTGAATGCCATTGAGCCCGATTCCACGCTGGGTCCCATTTTGACGCAGGCGGATGCGCCACGATTGTTTGAGATACTTGAACGACTCAGTCACAAAATCGGTAGCCGTTTCCCGTCTGAAATCCGTCTGTCGCATCTTCCGACCTGCGGCGTCATCGAACAAGCGATCAATTCTTACTACCGCCGTCCCATTCTCGTGATCGGCCTTCCCTGCCTTCACGTCTGGAGCATTGATGAACTGAAAGCTGTTTTAGCCCATGAGCTTGCCCATCTGCGTCACCAAGATGCCGTCTTCATTCGCGAAATCTTGGGAGTGACTCAGACCCTTCGCCGCCGACTCGAATCCTCAGAACCGGCGGCAAACTCGCTCAGACGTTCCTTCGCGCGTCTTTGTGCCTCCTGGGTCGAATCGCTGGCACGCCCGGCGAGTCGATGGATGGAATTTCGCGCCGATCACTGTTCCGCGGAAACATGCGGACCAGAGGCACTCTCGACGGCCATCGAAAAAATGGCGATCGTGCAGCCCATCTTTCGGGAGATCATTCATCTTCATGGGATCACCCCCGCGGGAAACGTGTATCAGCTCTTTTCGCGCGCCTGGAAGGGACTTCACGGCTCCAAATACGAACAACTTCGAAAACGCTTCATTGACGAAAGCGATTGGGATGAGTCGGATCTTCATCCTCCGGTCCATCAGCGAATCAATCGCCTGAAGAACGTGCGATCAAAGCGATCACGCCAATTCTATCCGTCACTTCATCTTCTCGATAATCCGCCGATCCTGGAGCGTGCTCTTCACAATCAACTCTTCTCCTCGCAAGAACCTCCCCCGTCCATATTCCATCCGTTCAAGCGACGATCTCGAAAGCAACGCCCTAAACGTGAAACAACCGATTGATCGGCTCTGGTTCGATCGTCATACTCGAATGAGCACGATTCTTTGGGGAAATGCGGCGACTTGGACTTTTCTGTCCGTAAACGCTTGGCATCAGACATTCGAAACTCGGCCAACAGGCCTCCGAAAACATCAGGAACCAATCCGATGACCTCACAAAAGACTCGATGGACATGGCTTGGACTCTTTCTGATGGTGGGGAGCCTGACTGCCGACGATGCCCTTCCTGTCATTACTAACGTCGAAGCCCAGCCCCTCATTGCACAGATTAATCGATTAGTGGAAGCCCTTGTCGCGGTTGGAGAGCCTCTCCCTGCTGAGATCGCTGACCAAATTAAAATGGCATCCGCTCTCCCCGAGGGTGCCGACGCCGTCCAACGACTTCAGGAAATTCTCGACAAACGATGTATCGCCATGGTGGAGATCAATCCCGAAAGCCGAGTGAAGTCTCAGACCGGTCCTGCCTCGAAAGAATTGGTGCAACATGGATGGCGAAGTTTTCTCGTCAAGGTTTTGAACAACGCCGGGGTGACGAGCGAACTCCGCGTCAACAGTCCAAATGCGAAGCAGATCGTCAAACGGACGGACAACTCGCCCGACCCACCTGTCACCGTCACTCCTGCGGACGTTCGTGACCGATTCCTTGAAGTGATGATGTTTAATTCACGACCGCTGACACCCGCGCTCTCAGGCCTTACGGTTGAATATCGCCTGATCCAGGTCTACTCCCGCGATGCCGGCCAGCGAGAGGCGGAGCTCGCCTTCGATGTTGGCCAGGGAACGGCGGATCTGGGCCTGCGAAATGAATTGCCTGTCTTGTTCAATGTCAAACCGGCAACGCAAGTCGTTCTTCATGTGAAGGATTTCGATGGGTCCCCCACGACCTGCTGGTTTGAGATTCGTGATAAGAACGGCCGCGTCTATCCCGCCCAATCGCGGCGGCTCGCGCCTGATTTCTTCTTTCACCCTCAGGTCTACCGAGCAGACGGTGAATCGGTGCTTCTCCCCGCTGGTCAATATACCGTCACGTATTCGCGCGGACCCGAGTATCATGTCGACCGGCGCGAGATCAACGTTCCGGAAAGTTCATCGCATGTCGAATCTTTCGCACTCCGCCGTTGGATTCACCTCAAGGAGCTTGGCTGGTATTCCGGCGATCATCACATCCACGCTGCGGGCTGTGCCCATTACGACAACCCGACGAAGGGAGTGGAACCGGCCGACATGTTCCGCCACTGCGTCGGAGAAGATTTGAATGTCGGGAGCTGTCTCACGTGGGGCCCCTGCTGGTACTACCAGAAAGGGTTCTTCGAGGGAAAAGTGCATGACATTTCCGAGCCGAATTACATTCTGCGTTATGACGTCGAAGTCTCTGGCTTCCCCTCCTCGCATGCGGGGCATCTTTGCCTGCTCAAGCTGAAGGAAGACGATTATCCGAACACGACCAAGATCGACGAATGGCCGAGTTGGGATTTGCCCGTCCTCCAGTGGGGCAAGCAACAAGGGGGCGTGGTCGGATTTTCTCACTCGGGTTGGGGTTTGGAGTGCAAATCGAAGGACCTGCCGAATCTTGAGATGCCGAAGTTCGATGGAATCGGCGCGAACGAATATATCGTCGACGTCGTGCATGACGCCTGCGATTTCATCTCAGCCGTTGACACACCGATCGTGTGGGAACTCAATATTTGGTATCACACGCTCAATTGCGGCTATCGGGCGAGGATTAGCGGCGAAACGGACTTCCCCTGCATCTACGACGAGCGAGTCGGACTTGGAAGGGGTTATGTCAAGCTTGATGGTCCGCTCACTTTCGATCGTTGGGTTGATGCCATCAAGAATGGTCGTTCCTATGTCGGCGATGGCAGAGCCCATCTCATTGACTTCAAAGTGGGGGATGTTGAAGTCGGAAAGAATGGAAGCATTCTCTCACTCGACGCGCCGGGGAAAGTGACGGTGACCACCAAGGGAGCCGCGTTTCTCGCCGAGAACCCCAATGACGCACAGGCAAAGGAGATTCGAACCAGCCGCCTTGATCGGCACCCGTATTGGCACGTCGAGCGTGCTCGTGTCGGCGAAACACGAAAAGTTCCGGTGGAATTGATCGTCAACGGCGAGGTGAAGGGGCGCACTGAAATCGAAGCGAACGGTTCCTTGAACGATCTTTCCTTCGAAGTCCCGATCGAACGATCAAGCTGGGTCGCTCTTCGAATTCTGCCGGCCGCTCACACGAATCCAGTATTCGTAGAGGTCGGCAAACAACCGATTCGGGCATCGAAAAAGTCAGCCGAATGGTGTCGAAAAGCCGTGGACGTCTGTTGGGAGCAGAAATCAAAACGTATTCGCGATAGCGAAAAGGAAGCCGCCAAGGCTGCTTATGACACAGCCCGTGCGGCTTATGACAAGATCATCGCCGAATCACCCAGCGAATAGTAGTAGGCAATAGGTCAATTGTTCCAGAAGAACTACGGCCCTTCTTTGCTGGCG
>JAIEPU010000287.1 GCA_019748235.1 bacterium | reverse complement strand
TAATGGAGGCAGCGAAGAAAGCTTCTCCGGCAAAAGATTCATCATTTCCCCGAGCCGGCCAGGAACAAACCTCTGCAACGGCCGAAACAGGCTTCCCATTCGCACACCGAACTTGAAACGACCGGGAAAGGGAAGCGTGGAAAGGACAAACCAGCGGAGGAAGCGATCGTAGAGCGAACGATGCCGATTCTCCTCGGCAAAGGCACGAAAAGGAGTAATGAGATCGCCGTACTCCACTCCTGAAGGACAAGCGGTGACACACCCCAGGCATCCGAGACAGCGATCGACATAAGGGAGCGCCGTTTCGAGCTCGACTTTTCCCTCGAGAACTTCCTTCATCAGAAAAATTCGACCACGAGGAGAATCCATCTCTTCCTCGAGATCGAGATAGGTCGGGCAGGCCGGGAGACAGAAGCCGCAGTGCACGCAGGTAGAGACCGCCTTGGTCATCGGTTCGCCGGCCGGCCCATACTTGTCTGTCGGAATCTGATGAAGCACGTGCTAATTCCTGCCTTTTCAATGACTGTTGGCCGTCCGACGATCGTTCCGCTGAAACTTATTCAACGGATCGAAGACCGAAGATAGTCTTTGTTGAAATACATCGCCTTTGTTCTGTGGGCCGAGAATCCCCCACGGTTCGCCGCGAACCGCTACTCCTGGAAGGTTCCAAGACGTCAACAGCCGGCCCAATTTCTCCGAGGTCTTTTCATTAGGCCAAGCGAGCCAAAGGACGTTTCCACCGACCGAGTATCTTCGATCGACATGGCTAGCGGACGACTTTTCCAAACTCCGCTCGATCTCGACGATCTGACGAGGGTTGATCGCGACTTTGATGAGTGTGGCATCGCTCGGAACCCAGGTGAACTCCCGAGCATTGTGCCATACTTGTTCATCGTCGGATCCGCTCCGAACTTCACACGTCCGCCCAATGAACGACTTAATCCGATCGACTCGGCGTTCTAATGACTCGTGAAGACCTCCGACGCGAAGTTGCAGTTGCCCGGGCATCACGAAATCGAGACAAGCCAATTCAAAGTTCGACATCGCTAGCCGTGCCATCAGCGGAATGGCTTCGTCCGCGGTGGGGAACGAAACGATGACGGTCTGATATTCACGAGGTTCAGGGAAGACCTTGAAAGTGACTTCCCCGATAACACCGAACGCGCCTCGCGCACCGGTCATCAGCTTCGGTGAATCGAAACCGGCGGCATTCTTGACGACTTTCCCTCCGCCGGCGTGAATCTCTCCGTCACCGGTGACGAATCGAATGCCAAGCAGGAAGTCACGGACACCTCCGTACCGGAAGCGACCCGGACCGGAGAGTCCCGCCGCGATCGTCCCCCCCAGTGTTCCGCCTGCCTGAACGAATGGAGGATCGAACGGGAGATATTGGCCACTCTTCGCGAGTAGCTCTTTCACTTCCGAAATCCGTGTTCCCGCCCGTGCGGTGAACGTGAACTCGCTGGGATCGTATTCGAGAATGCCACTCAGATCAGCCGTGGAAAGATTGGCGGAAGAGGACATCGCGGACTTCGTTCCACTCCCGCGCACGATCACCCGGTCAAGCTCGCGGACGGCACTTTGTAATTCTTCCAGACTCGTCGGATGAATCATCATGGTTTCCGAAATTTGGAGATCACTTCAGATCGATCAACGCGATGATTGTTTTCTCGACCGAGTCAGTGACCCCGCAACGGTCGAGCTATTCTGCCCGATTAATTCCTAAAGGCGATCCCCTGTTGTTCGATCGGATGAAGCCCACGATGGGTCAGCGCCGGGGCCTGCAGATCGGGGAACATCTTTCCTTTATTGGCAATCTCTGCGGAATCGATGGCGGCCCGAATCTGCCTCATGAAATCGGTATCTTTCTTACCGAACATCTCTTCAATGAAAGCTCGCTTCTCGAGGCCGACGCCATGCTCTCCAGTGATCGATCCCCCCAGCTTGATACAGAGCCGTAGAATTTCCGAGGCGACTTCCTCTGCTCGTTCGAGTGCTCCCTCTTCCCGTCCATTGAAAAGAATCAATGGATGGAGATTACCGTCGCCGGCATGAAAAACATTCGCGACGGGAATGCCGCTCTCCGTACTAATGCGGTCTATTTCAGCCAGGGCATAGCCGAGCTTCGTTCGTGGCACGACTCCATCCTGCACGATGAAATCAGGACTGAGCCGACCCACCGCCGAGAACGCGCACTTTCGTCCCGTCCAGATCTTAAGGCGTTCTGCGGCATCCTTCGCAACGTCGATGCGGTACGCTCCTGACTCTTCGATGAGCTTGAGCAGCGTCGGCGTCTCCGCATCGACCTCTTCGGTCGGACCTTCGAGTTCGACAATCAGAATCGCTTTTGCATCCTTCGGATAGTTGGCCTGGACCGCGGCATCGGAAGCATCCATGGCCAATCGATCCATGATCTCGATGGCACCGGGCAAGAGTCCCGAAGCAACAATGAGCGATACCGCTTCGCCCGCCTGCGCGAGAGATTTGTAAGCGGCCTGCACTGTGTAATATTTCTCGGGCTTGGGAAGCAGTCGAAGCGTGATCTCGACCGCGCATCCAAAGAGCCCTTCAGAACCGACGAACATCCCGACCAGGTCCGCGCCGACTTGTTCCAAACTATCGGCTCCGACCTCAACCACCTCTCCGTCAGGCAATACCACCTTCAGTCCGAGGACGTGGTTCGATGTCATGCCGTATTTAAGACAATGAGCTCCCCCCGAATTGAAGGCGACGTTCCCGCCGATCGTGCAAACGGTCGCGCTGGACGGATCGGGAGCATAGTAAAGACCCTCCGCGGCCACTGCCTGCGATACCCTCATATTGATGACACCCGGCTGAACGACGGCGATTCTTTCCTCCGGGCTGTAGCGGAGGATCTTGTTCATCTTGTTGAGGCCGATGACAAGGCCCCCGTCGATCGGAACCGATCCGCCGCTCAAGCTGGTACCACTTCCTCGCACGACGAAGGGGATGCCGGGCTGATGGCAGAGGCGAATGGAGGCGATGACTTCCTCGGAAGTGGTCGGAAGGACGACGCCGATCGGATGGACACGGAATGCCGTTAATCCGTCCGATTCGTAGGGAGCCAATTCCGCTTTGCCGGTCAAGCAGCGGTCGGTTGGATAGATTGCGCGAATTGCTTCCACGAATGCTTGCGTCATGAATGCTCGTCCCGGCCGCCTTGCTGACCACTCGTTCGACACTTAGATCGTATTCAAGTCACGTGGCCTCCGACACCCATCGTGGCAGTGGGATCCGATTAATGTGATGTTTTGGAAAAGGGTTACGGCGAATTTGCGAAGCGAATTGAGTCAAAATTCTCCTCCGAATTTCCAACCAGATCCGCGAATCCTCATTTCCCTGAGATCGAAAAGGAATCGCTTAAAGAATCGTGGGAAGGATCTGTCGTCATGGCGGCCGGCAAAATCGCTCTAGTTTCCCTGAACTTTCTCCTTTTGGAAGTTCTTGATGGGAAGCGGAGAAGTGCTCAAAACCCGCATTCCCTCCCGCGTTTTGGGGCGTCGATCACTTTAACCGCGAATCGGGGAGGTGCCGGGCGTGGTTGAATGGTCGATAAAATGTTGTCTGTGAAGAGCCTGAGTCTAAAATCAGCGAGGGTTTCGTAAGTCCCTCCATTCCAACGTTAATCCCTTGGACGAAGAGTCGACGAAATGACAAAACTCGGGGAACAGCACGAACCTTGGCAGACAAACGGGACTCGCCGCAGCGGGCGCACCTTGCCTGACGTGGCCAAAACGAATTCCGCATCTGTGGCCGGGGAATTGGATCGTGTCGGAATGGCGGGGATCGACGTCGCTCTTCGGCGACGTGATGAAAATGGCCATGTGATTCTTACTCCCGCAAAAGCGGACGCCTTCGTTAGCCTGGACGATCCAGAGGCGAAGGGCATTCACATGTCTCGCCTCTTCCTCCGGCTGCATGAATCGCTCGATCGTGAGGAACTGAGTCCCGGACTGATACAAAAGCTTCTTTCCGGATTCGTCGAATCACACTCCTCACTTAGTAAATCGAGTGCCCTTCGGTTGTCGTACAGCCATCTTTGGCGTCGGCCGGCATTGCTCAGCGACCACGCGGCCTGGCGAAATTATCCTGTCACGATCGAAAGCCGAATCGTCGAGGGTAAGGTTCAACACCAACTTTCGGTCGTGGTGACCTATTCGAGCACGTGTCCATGTTCAGCAGCACTGGCGCGTCAGCTTCTTCGAGAGCAGTTTGAGCACGAATTCGCGGGTCAGGAAATGGTCGCTCCCGAACAAGTGGCAGCTTGGATCGACAGCGAACGGATGACCTATCCGACGCCGCACAGTCAACGAAGTCACGCTGAAGTAACTGTGATTTTGGGTGACGCGCATGTCGCTTACCCGGTGAACGATCTGATCGACACTGTTGAATCAGCGATTGCGACGGCCGTTCAGACCGTGGTGAAGCGACAAGATGAACAGCAGTTTGCCAAGATTAACGGCGAAAATCTGATGTTCTGTGAGGATGCGGCTCGACGCATTCGCGAAGCGGTCGAGAAACTGGACTATGCGGCGGACTATCGCATCCGAGTTGATCACTTGGAAAGCCTGCATCCTCATGATGCCGTGGCTATCGTGACGAAGGGTGTTCCCGGCGGTCTGCAAGCGTAAGTCGAAACCTCGAGTGTCTTGTCCTTAAACTTGTGGCTCCGAAGAATGCCCACTTCGGAGCCTTGCCATTTCTACCGATCGACATTTCTCTTTCGGGACTATCACGCCGCGCCGTAGAACATGGTGAACAAAGACTTGCTAAAGGGAACACCTCGCCATGCGAACGTTGATCAAAGGTGCGACCTGCATCCTTCCCTCCGGCCGCGCCAAGGTCGATGTATTGACGGAAGACGCGAAGATTCTTGGCATCGATCCCCCCAACACGGCGCGAACCGACGAAGTGGTCGATGCGGCGGGGCTATTCCTGCTCCCTGGCGTGATTGACGATCAAGTTCACTTTCGTGATCCTGGACTGACACATAAAGAGGATCTGCACACCGGCAGCCTTGCGTGTGCGAAGGGAGGTGTGACGACGTTCCTCGAAATGCCGAACACCAACCCAACGACGACGACCTGTGATCGTCTCGCCGAGAAGCTTGCCCTCGCCGCCACTAAGTCTGTCGTCAACTATGGGTTCTACATCGGCGCCACGCCGACCAATGTCGCAGAACTCGCTCAAGCCAAACGAACTCCTGGTATCAAAATCTTCATCGGATCGAGCACCGGCGATTTGCTCGTGGACGACCAAGAGGCCCTCGAACGAATCTTCGCCGAGACAACACTCCCCATTTGTGCCCATTGTGAAGATGAGTCGACTGTGCGAGCGAACCGAGATCGGATCGGAGGGGGGAGTTCCTATGCCGACCATTCTCTGATCCGAGACCACAAGGCCGCAGTCATCGCTACGAAACGTGCGATGGACCTCGCATTTCGGCATCACCATCGTTTCCATGTACTGCATGTGTCGACGGCGGATGAAGTCCCCCTGCTCCGCGACCACCGCGACTTGATTACGGCCGAAGTTTGCCCGCATCACCTGTACTTTAACGTGGACGACTACCCACGGCTCGGCTCGTTGATTCAAATGAATCCTTCCATCAAGACAAAGCAGGATAATGAAGCTCTGTGGAAAGCGCTCGTGGACGGGACGATTCAAATCATCGCGACGGATCACGCGCCTCATACGCTCGAAGAGAAAAGCCAACCCTATCCCAAATCCCCTTCGGGATTACCGGCCGTGGAGAACTCCCTGGCGTTAATCCTCCATGAAGTGAATCGGGGACGCTGCACGCTGGAGCAAGTTGTTCATTGGATGTGTGATGGACCGGCTCGTATTTGGGACATCGTCAATAAGGGTCGTATTGCCGAGGGGTATGACGCGGATCTTGTCCTCGTTGACATGACGAGGTCACAAACGATCCGGAACGAAGAGCAGGTCACGAAGTCAAAGTGGAGTCCCTGGGCGGGAACTACACTCACCGGCTGGCCGGTTCGAACATGGGTTCGGGGTAAGACAGTCTTCGCGGATGGAAAGCTTGATGTGACTGCTCGCGGCGCGGAAGCCGAATTCGATCACTCGCGGGGCGGATACTGGAAGACTCAGGGTTGATTCAAACCACCCTCGTGGCGCCGACTCACCCCTGATTCTGGAAGAAGTCTCCTGGCTGCACGCCGAGCGCAGTGGCGATTCGGTAAAGCGTCTCAACGGAGGCGCTGTTCTTTCCAAGCTCGATCTGACTGAGGAACCCCACCGACAGTCCCGTGCGATCAGCAAGCTGCGCGAGCGTGAGCCCTTTTGACTTGCGCCCTTCGCGAATATGCTCGCCGATGCGACGCTGAAGTTCGCTGGCGGAGAGACGAAGAAGTCCCTTGGCTTCGAGAGCGCGATTTACGGCGGTGGCAAGCTCATCGATCTTGACCGGCTTGCTCAAGTAATCAAAAGCTCGTTGACGGAGACTGGCGACAGCCGTTTCGAGACTAGGTCTTCCGGTGACGACGACAATCGATGCATCCCGGTCGTGCTCCTCAACGAGTGTCATCAGCGTGTCACCACTCACCTTGTCTGGATCAAGGTAGTAGTCGAGCAGGATAATGTGGTGATGTTTCGCACAAAGGAGCTTTTCGAAATCACGGAGATTGGTGGCGATCTCTACCTCGAAGCCGCGCTTCGCAAAATACTTGCGGTACGTATCGACGAATGTGGTTTCGTCATCGACGCAAAGCATCCGCAGGCCGGCATATTCGAGATCCAATTCCGGCGTTTCAGCGACCGCGCTTTCCTTCATGGCAACTCCCGAAGTGAGGACTTCGCGATTCTGGGCACTTTGCTCATTCTACCAGTCGAGTGAAAGAGTTCCCAGAATCGTTTTCCGAGCCTCGAATGTTCAGAAGTATTTCAGGCACGAAGCAGGTCGGCTTCGAAGGATCGCCTGATCTCACAGTCGAAAGCGCGGCGGGAGTGGAGCATGAAAAAGACACCGAAGGCGAGCAAAGCAAGGATGATGACCCATCCGAGATGGACTTCGTGCGGGTCGGCAGCCGCATAGTAGACGATGCCGGGCGGGAGCAGTTTCGCGATCCAGACGTACCCCGAACTCGCCAAGCCCCACGTGCCGAGCGGAAGAATCACTGAAAGGAAAAAACCGATCGAAGCCCCCCCTCCGTTCCGGGCGAGACATCGAAATCCGATGATGAAATAGACGAGCAAGAGCAGCCAACCGGCCCCCATCGCCAGAAGCATCTGTAACCACGTGATGCGACCTGCGACCGCCCCCGCGGTCCATACAAGCAGCGCGGCGTAAAAGTATCCGCGACCGCGCGACCAGGAAGCGGCCCACGACGCTCGTTCATAGTCGAGTGCATCCAAATCGGTAACGAGCAGGTTTTCGAGTCGTTGACATCGATCGGACTTGCTCGCGTCCCAGAGTCCATACTGATACGCGGCAGGGACCGCCGCGAGTAGAACGAGAATGGTCGTGATCGAGGCGACCCCTCCGTTCTGTTCAAATATCTCGAAGATTTGACTGCCCAGCCACGTCGGCCAATGGGAACCGGCGATCAAGTAAGCGGAGTAGAGTACCGCTGCTCCACCGGCCAAATAAAGATTCACTCGGCCCGCGTATTCATGAACCCGCTTCACCGCCCACCAAGTAAGAGGTTGATCCCCGATCTGCCCGCGCCGGCGATTCCCCTCGTCAGCGACGGGTCGATAATGCCGATCGGTGTAATGCTGTTTCAAACGATAAGCCGAACGGACAAGCATCAAAACAAGGAGAGTGACGGCGATGCCGCTGGTGATCCAAAGGCTTTTCCACACACCAGGATCATGATTCGCGAGCCGATGCATGTTCGCAAAGGGATTACTGGAGTGGAACGCCAGCATCGAATCAACGATCGCATTTCCCCATCCTCCCGGCAATTGACGAAGGAACGGAATCGTGTGCTCGCCCGCTAATCCACCGATGATGAAATAGAGAAACAGAACGAGACCGATCGCTCGCTCTCCCCACCACCGGACGATTTTGGGCTCGTACGCCCACCACACGAATCCGAATCCGGTAAGTGCTCCCCACAAAAGTCCCTGAAGGGGAAAGAGCCAGAGGGAATAGAAAGGAAGATGTCCGTACGAATGGAGAATCGTGAGTAATGGGAGACTGACCATTTGAAGCGATGCAAGCATGGTCAGTCCGACGACTTGCTCGCCGGCCATGACGCTTGCACTCGAAAGATTCGCCAGGAGGAGCGGTTCAAGAGCCCGGCTTTTTGGCCATTGCACCAACCGCCAGCCTACAACCAATGCTCCCTCGACAATGCCGAGCAGGATGATGCCGTCTCCCACGGCAGCAGCAATTGGGATGCGTTGACTCTGAAAGACGATGAGAATCACGGCGGCAAGAACGAGAAAATGGATGACTCCCATTGTCCGAAAGAATCGTTGCCGACTGGGAGATCGACTCGCTTGCCGAAAAAACTCGATCAACATGGAACGCTGCTCATTCCTGCGGTAACGGCGATATCTTCCATGAAAAGTTTAGTTCGCCGTTCCGGGAATCTCCGGTAAGCAAAACGATAGCGTGTGGTGAAACTGCGAAGATTGTCTCTATTCCCAAGGATTTCGCCGCATATTTCTCGGGAAGATGCGATAAACAGGACATATCCATTCCGATAGAATCTTCTCTATTCGGCGGCAGGAGTCGGCACGGAAAGTATTCAAGGAATGAAGCGATCGTGAAGAAACTGGCTCTCTATATCGCTGTATTCGGCTTATTCTTTGCGTACTTTGCGTATCACTTCCGCGAAGAGCCTTACTTCATGGATGAGGGGGCGCATGTCGCACAGTCGTACTACTATCGATTGATGAAGGAAGGAAAGTTCAACGAGGTCAACTGGTTCCATCTCGCCTCGTATGACTACTTGAATGTCGGCCGCACATTAGTCGGGCTCGCCTTAGACTTGCAAGGGTACGAAACTCCCAAATCGCTTGAAGAGATGGAGGCTTGGTACGGCGTTGATGGCCGGCCGGGAGATAATACTCCCCCTGGCGATATGGAGCGCATCTATGCGGCTCGCTGGCCGATGATCATCGGGGGCGCGTTTGGCTGCTTGGCAATGTTCGCACTGGTCAAGCAATTCGTTGGGCCATTCACGGGACTGTTTGCGTCGATACTCCTTGCCGCCAGTCCGCTCTACTACTCACTCTCGCGTCGCGCGATGGCAGACGTTTGGGTCGCGGCATTTGAACTTGCCGCTCTTGCGGTCATCATGCATGTCGGCCATCGGCTCCCGATCAAGGGGAAAAATTATCTTTTCTTCGTCGGCCCTCCACTTGCCGTCATCGGTGGTGTCTTGCTCGGACTGTCGGCGGGGACGAAGCTGAACGGTGCGATCGCCGTTTGCGCTCTCGCCATTGGAACGGGAGTTATTCTGGCCATTTGCGCTCCTTGGCGATCGATCGGTCCCACGCACGTCGCCGCCAAGCGGCTTGGGCTCATCACCGGACTGGCAATACTGAGCGCCGCACTCTCGTTTTTCATCGAGCATCCTTACTTCTATGCTTGGCCTTCGTTCCCTCCGCAAACTTCCGATGTCACGATCAACATCGACGGCGTTCCCCGGCCACAGTTTTGGATCGAAGAAAATGTGAAG
This sequence comes from bacterium, assembly GCA_019748235.1. GTDB lineage: Bacteria > Planctomycetota > Planctomycetia > Kolteriales > Kolteriaceae > JAIEPU01. The sequence goes on along the minus strand of JAIEPU010000287.1, from coordinate 20,477 downwards.
CCCCTCGCGGCGAAGAATTCGCTTCAGCGCCTTCAGTACATGTTCGAGTACCGCGACGGAGTCCTTCAGGACGTTTTGGAGAAGAATCGATTTCCTGAAGCGTCGTTACCGACGCTCGGCGATCGGCTCCAAGCCATCGTGATCGAAGGTGTCGGTCGCTGGTCCTATGCGGGCCGGCTCGGACTCGCTCCTTCCTCCGCAACGATTCCCGCGACGATTCTCATCCTTATCGGCGTCTGGTGGTGCATTGGCGAGGGACGTAGGCAGTGGAAGATGGGGATGCTTCCCCTGACGTGGATCTTTCCGATTTGGCTCATTACGGAAGTTGTCGTGCTGTCTCGCGAGTTGACACTGAATTGGGACAGGTACTTTCTCGACGTGGTGGTAATCTCGACGCTGATGACAGCACTCGCGATTGGCGGGACGATCCAATGGCTGAATCGCCAACTCGTTTTACTGCCTCCGGAATCGAATGGGCCTCCGGACGTACCCCATGCCTGAGTCCATCCATCAATATTCGGCCTCATCGCGATGGTTCATGGGTGCCACGATTTTCCTGTCGACATGGTCGATGGCCGCTTGTTTTCAACATTCCCGTGATTGGAACACGGCGACACGATTCCTTTTAACGCACGCCCTTGTCGATCATGGCACGATCGAAATCAGCCCGTACGTCGCGAAAGAGGGGCAACTGCTGGAGCATCCCCCCACGCGAGATCTCGCAGCCTCAAACGATGGAAGATACTTTTGCGACAAGGCTCCCGGACTCTCCCTCCTTGGCACGATTCCGTACGCCCTTTATCGGTGGATTTCGGGAAATGCGCCTGCGCTAGACTTGACGGGGCAGGAGGAGCCGAGTGACTATTGGGTGACACTAGGAACGGTCGGGCTTGCGGGAGCCATCTCCGCGACCATGACCTTCCTACTCGCCCTACGCTGGGGAGCTGGATTGCTCTCCGCGACGGTGGTCGGGGTGGGATCGATCGGTTGCACTTACCAACTCGTTTACGCCACGCTTTTCTACGGGCATCTCGTTGCCGGCATGCTCATCCTTCTGAGCCTATTTATTGTCGTTCGTCCGAATGTTGGTTCGCTCGGAATGTTCATGGCCGGAACACTCGCCGGATGGGCGATCACCGTGGAATACACAGCCGCTCTCTTCAGCGGATGGACGATTCTCATCGGCACCATCTCGCGGTTGGGGATTCGAAGGAAAAGGAGCATTCTCCCGATCGCCTCCTTTGGGATGGGGCATGTCGCTCCGATGGGTGCCTTGGCTTACTATCATCAGCAAGTAACCGGATCACCCTTTCGTGTTCCCTATACACTCGAAGCCAACGACCTCTTCGCCTACCATCGCGAAGGATTGGGAATACCCATTGCTGTCCCGACATGGGAGGCAGTCTCGGGGCTTCTGATCGGACCAACGACGGGACTTCTCTGGTATGCGTTCATCGTCGTCTTTTCTATTCCGGGGCTCTCCCTTCTCTTCACCCGAAAATGCACGGGGGTAGCGTTAATCTGCCTGACGTTCACGAGCCTTTTCTGTGTGATCGCGGGCTTTCCGAATTGGCACGGAGGTCTATCGACTGGTCCACGCCTTCTTCTTCCCGCCCTCCCATTAGTGATCGTGCCGGCCGCGCTCGGACTCTGTGTCACGAGGTTTGGTTATGGGATCGAAAAGAGTTGTCAGATCGTCGTCGGCGTCGTGCTCACTCTATCGTTGATGGGAATAACCGCATTGAACAGTGCGGGGGGGCGAATGCCTGTCGCAGTGACAGACCCCTGGCAGCAATACCTCTTGCCGATGATTCGGGAGAACCGATTGGAGGGTCACATTGGAAAGTGGCTCATGCCGACTTTGGACGCGTCGGTAGCTCTTTGCGTTACCATTGTCATCGTAGCATTGCTGGCGATGGGCCCGATTCTTCTCGCATGGAGGTGCACCCCACACGAGAAGAATTTGATCTCACCGATTGGAACAGATCACTAACCGAACAACGGGCCTGACGAACCACCAAGTCCACCCTTTAGGTTGAGGGGCTTGCTTGGCTTCTTCGGCTTTTCCGGTTCGGCAGTTGCTTCTTCCACTGCAGGCTCCTCTTCAACCGGCTCCTCCGGAGGAGCAGCGGCTTGCTTGAGGGAAAGTGAAATTCGCTGTCGCTCGGGATCGACTTCGAGCACTTTCACCTCGACAGAATCACCCTCGCGAACAATCTCGGTCACACGGCTGACGCGACGACCAGAGAGTTCCGAGATATGAATCAGCCCTTCAATGCCAGGAGCAAGCTCGACGAAGGCGCCAAATTCCGCGGTACGCGTCACCTTGCCTGGAACGATGGAGCCTCCGCTGAATCGAGCGGCAATACTGTTCCATGGGTTCTCGGAAAGCTGACGAAGGCTGAGCCCCAGTTTCCCCGTTTGCGGATCGTAATTGACGACCTGCACCTTTACCGAGTCCCCTTCTTTAAGGATTTCACTCGGGTGACGCACTTTCTGCCAACTGATCTGGCTGATGTGAATGAGGCCGTCGACACCGCCGATATCGACGAACGCTCCAAACTCCATCAACTTTCGAACGGTGCCGTCAAAGATCTTCCCCACCGCGATCGATTCACGGGTCTTCGCGGCTAATTCTTCCCGTTCTCGTTCCTGAACTCTCTTTCGGCTGACGACGAGATTCTTCGCCTGCACATTCGCTTCGGTCACTTCACAACGAAGGACTTTGCCGACCAGAGTGGAAAGGTCGGCGATGCGATTGATATCCGCCTGACCCGCGGGAAGGAAACCCCGAAGACCGTTGACAGTGATTTCGAGTCCACCCTTATTGACAGCCTTCACCTGAGCGTCAACGATCATTCCCTTCTGAACCGATCCCCAGTCCGCTGCCTCTTGGGCCGCGCCTGGTCGCCGAAGTGTGTAGATGTCGGTCGCGGGATCGAAGCGATCGACGATCACTTCAATCAGATCTCCTCCCTTTGGAAGATTCCCCTCGAACTGAAGGACCGAGAGCATTCCCTCGCTTTTACCACCCAGTTCCACGAAGACATCGTCTCCACGAACGTCGATGACGCGAACGGTATGCTTGCTTCCTCTTTCAAGATCAAGCGAGCTGGCATCCGCTGAACCAGCGGGGCCCGTCTTCGTCAAATCGCCGATCGATTCGAACGAGGCCATTGCCTCGGCAAGTTCCCCCTCGATGTCGTCGTCCAGTTCACGACGAAGCTGGGCGCCGAAGAGCTTCTTTGCGGGAGGCGCGGGGGCGAGCTTCTTTTTCTCTACTTCCACTTGCGGTCCATGAACCTCGGGCACATAAGCTTGCAGCGGCTTCGGAGATCCTCCCTGTTCGGAAGATCCTCCTTCCTGCGGACGATTTTGTCGCCGTTCCGCCCATCGCTTGCCGGCACGGCTCGTTGGACCACCGCCCGGAGTAGGTGTGCTGGATGGATTGTTCGTGGACTCGCTTGAATCGTTCATTCCCGTACCCTTTGTTCGTGAATCAGGCGTCCATTTTACGAACGAATGTCGTCAGGCGGTAACGTCTTTCGAACCGTGCCTTTTTGATGCTTTTTCCTGTCCGATAATGCCGCACGAAAGACAGCACGGACGGATAAACATTCTTTGCTCCATTTGCCCCCAGTCATTCAAAAAACGAGAATATCGCCACATCGCCTGGATGATAGGAAGCCTGGGGATGGCAATCGGTATCACATTGTTGCGGTGTCGGGAGCTATAGATGCGATTGAGATTCGGTCTTTGTGTCGCCCTGATGACTGTCGAAATTATTCTTCCTTCCCAGTTGGATGCAGAATCGACTCACGCGGTTGTTTCAGCGAATGATCATCCCTCTATCCAAGAGGCGATTGATGCGCATCCCGGCGTGATGATTCAGATTCCTCCAGGAAGGCACGTCATTCAGCAAGCGATCCGCCTGACGACAAATGGAAGTGGACTTTACGGGTACGGGACGATCGTTCAAGAAAACCCGGAACAACCCTTACTGCTCATTGATGGTGCGAGTGACATTCGAATCGAAGGGATCACGCTTACTCGACAGGTGAGTGATCAGCGCATCACGGCAGATGGCATCCTTTGCCGGAATGCGAGGAATGTGACGATTACGGGCGTTCAAGTTCTCGACAATCGTTCCCAAGCGGCCGCGGTTCGATTCGACGAGAGCGAGGACTGTGCCCTTCAAGATTCGTCGATCATCAATTACAAAACGATCGGCATTGATGACCGGACCGCGAATCCTCTTCTGGGATACGCGTTCCATTGCATCGACGGTTCTGGAATCGTTATCACCCATTCACGCCGCATCGCAATCCTGGATAACCAAGTCATGGAGCGGGTACTCTTACCAAGCCGAGAGATCTTCGAAAAGCATGGATTGGGAAAGTTAACTGATGGAGCCCATCCCACGAAACTAGGAGATCTTGGTCGCCGCGCCGTTGACGGTGATCATGTCAATAATTGGCATCAAGGCTCTGCGATCGTCGCCACTTCCCCCACGGAGACGAGTCACCTTCTGATCCGTGGCAATCGACTCTTGAACGCGGCTCAAGGGATCGACCTGCATTGCGATGACTCCATCATCTCGGACAATGTGATCGATCACTGCATGATCGGACTGAAGGCGACTCATGGCAGCCGTAATCTTATCCTTAAAGGGAACCTCATCACGCATGTGGACCTCTGGGGGATTGTCGTGAACCCGGGGGCAAGTTCATCGGCGAGTGAGACGGTGAAAGAAAACGTTCCCGCCAAGGAGCCGAACGTCGACGCGGGAATCGTCATCGCTTCGAATATCATCACCCACTACGGCGACGGGGACGAATATTGGAACTGGGGCGGCAAGCACGAGGATAGAGGTTCAAGTTATGCCATCGCATTCATGGAACGCCAACTCCCTTCGAACCCTTTGCTTCAAGATATTCTCGTCGAGGGGAATATTGTTTATGACACCTCGCGAGACATGCCGGGTGCGACGTCCGGTTCAGCGAAGTATCGATACGCGGTGCTCATTGAAAAGAATTCCGCGGTGCCGGGGGGAATTCAGTTTTGGGGAAACATCTTCCATCCAGGGAAGACTGGCATTTCGAACATTCCTCTCGATCATCCGGCGGATTCTGTCAGGAAGTGACATAACCGTGTCACTGGTCATGCAGACCGATCATTGATTACTTCTGAAGGGGTGCCACCGATTCACCCCGTGGAAAAATGGCGAGATTCGTGGACGAACGGATGAGAGGGTCCTCCCCCGGTTCGGTGCCGGGAGGAGTCGTGCGCCAAGCATCCCCTTTCAATATGCGATCATATCCCTCCGCGAACATCTTCTGCATCTCGCTCGGATCGAAGTCTTTACTCGAACCGGTCAGGACAAGCGACTCCGGGATTGAGGTCATGTGAAAATTCATTCCGGTCACCGCGCATACCGTCCATAACCTGACGAGGTCCGCGCGAGTTTGCGCATAGGTGAGCGTAGAGATATTCTTGGCCGCAATGCTCAAGACGAACGGTTTGGTGACCTCAGGCTCCGCATAAAGTTTCCCCGCGATCACCGCATAGACGTCTGAACCGGAGAGGGGCTTTTCCTCGCTGCGAAGGACCTCGTCTGGGAGATTCATCGGAGGGCGCATGAAGATAGAGTACGACACCCCGCCGTCGACATGCTTTTCGATGTAGGTCTTTCCATCAACCGTCACTGGTATTTCTGAAGGAGGAAAGAAGCCAGGAATGGCGGAGGAGCCCAGCATGATCTGCTTGATCAACTCCTTGTCGTCTGGTCCGCCACGGGCCGCAATCTCGCCGACATCCCACACGATGAATCGACGACCTTCGGATTCTGTCGTTCCTAGGTAGAGACGGCGTCCCTGCCGATGTGCCTCGGCAATGTCACGAATCATCTCACAGGTAAGCGTTTGTTCTATTTCTCTCGCAAGTGGAGCATTGTTCGCGAGCGATTCAGAAACGATCCCGACCACCGGCTTGAGCCGATAGATGTCTCGATTGGAAAGGGTCGTGTAGAACCGCTGCAGTTCGTCATCGTACTCCGGGCCAAGGAATGCGAACGGGGCGATCAATCCACCGGTGCTCACGCCCGTGACCACGTCAAATACAGGGCGGTCGCCTCGTGTCGTCCAACCGCAGAGGACACCGGCCGAGTAAGCGCCATGACTCCCTCCGCCTGACAAACAGAGGATCGAACGCTTGAGCGTGGGGTCGGCCGCTTTATTGTTTTTTGTCGCCTTGGTGACGAGTGAATTGAGGTCAGTTTGATTAAGGACATTGCCGGAATCGAATTGTGAAGTCGGATCGATCAGATCATTGGTGTTGAGTCCCGCTTCGGTGGGTGTGGGAGGCTGCCGATGGCAAAGTTCGTGAAGACAACAGCCGCTAACAAGAAACGTGGCGAGCAGAATTCCGAGTGGGAAACGCAGCGCTCGGAGAATGGCCACGGACGCCTCTCGATACGGTGTCTACTCGATGGTGAATGGCGTATCTCCATCATCTTCGGCGAGATTCCCGACTCAATTCTCTTCTTTCCTGCTGTGAGGACCCTTCACAGCAAACTTCATGGTCGAATCGCGCGAAGATCACGGCTGTAACGGTGAAACAGACAACGGACGATCGCCGGAAATTTCGGTGCGATGCGAACGATCAACGTCGTTTACCGCTGAATGCTGTGAGATTAGAATCAGCAGCGAAACGCTGGCTCCCACCTTTTAGACTCGATATGCTTGACCTCGCCGGTCAGGCAAAGTGTGCGGGCCGAAACCAATCACCTCACCAGAGGAGTCTTTTTCATGCGGATGGGTCGCCGTCTCTTCTTCGTAAACGCCGTGCTGTTGACGTCGCTTGGTATGTCAGCGTCGAGCCTTTTGGCACAGACCAACAGCAAATCAACGACTCCCGTTCCACGCGAAGGGGGTTGGATGCAGCGGCATGAGTCGATCAACAAGAGGACGAAGGAAGGTGATATCGATCTCATCTTCATCGGTGACTCGATCACGCAAGGCTGGAACGACAACGAGACGTGGAAGAAGTACTACGAAGGCCGCAAAGCCGCCAACCTCGGCATTAGCGGTGATCGGACCGAGCATGTTCTTTGGCGACTCGATCATGGAAACATCGAGGGGATTTCACCCAAGGTGGCGGTCCTGATGATCGGCACGAATAACTCGGGCGGAAAGGAATATTCGGCAGAGGATATCGGCGAGGGAATTCGAGCGATCGTCGCGAAACTTCGCGACAAGCTGCCGAAAACGAAGGTGCTTATTCTGGCCATCTTCCCTCGTGGGGAAAAGCCAAACCCGCAGCGAGAGAAGAATGCCAAGGCGAGCAAGATCGCCTCCGAAATGGCGGACGATAAGGATGTCTTCTTCCTCGACATCGGCCCCGCGTTCCTGAACGAGAAGGGGGAGATTGACAAGGCAATCATGCCCGACTTCCTTCATCTTTCGCCCGCAGGTTACAAGATTTGGGCCAAGTCGATCGAACCGAAGCTATCAGAATTGATGGGAGACGAAGCGGTCACCGAGTAAACTGATTCAGTATCCAAGCGTCAGAGATCGACGTCGATTCGAATGATCTCTGACGCAAACTTCTCCTCCCCCATTCTGGCGCGAGCACAATTGTTTGCCCGTCGGCTCCTCTTTTCATTACCATCGAAGTGTCGGCTTCAAAAAGGTAGATCGCGCTTTCTAGCGTCGCCAACACGTTAAAATCAACAGCGGTGACGCTTCAATGGAGCGGCGTGTTGGACGATCAATCCGCTCCGAAGGATCACGGTTCATTCACCATGAAGATCGCTATCCGGCTCGTTGTCTTTGCGCTCGCGGGATTTGCCGCTGCATTCGCGGCAAAATACTTTTGGCTTAAAAAGGTGAAGGCTCCTACCGGTATGGTTTGGATTCCGGGCGGAGAATTCACGATGGGGACTGACGTCACAACCGGCTGGCCGGAGGAGTCTCCCGCACATCGAGTGAAGTTAAACGGCTTTTGGATCGATGCCACCGAAGTGACGAATGCTGAGTTCAAGCGTTTCGTCGATGCGACCGGTTACGTCACGACGGCAGAGCGCGCTCCGACGATGGACGAAATCATGAGCCAGCTTCCACCCGGTTCTCCCCCCCCTGACCCCAAGGACCTCGTTCCTGGATCGCTCGTCTTTACTCCTCCTCCCGGCCCCGTCGATTTGCGAGATTTTTCCCAGTGGTGGCAGTGGGTACCGGGAGCGAATTGGAAGCATCCCACTGGACCAGGGAGCAATATCGACGGCAAAGAGACCCATCCCGTCGTGCATGTTTCATGGGACGACGCAGCCGCATACGCGAAATGGGCCGGGAAGAGACTGCCGACCGAAGCGGAATGGGAACGAGCCGCTCGCGGTGGGATCGATGACAAGACATATGTTTGGGGAGATGAAGATCCCACGGACGAGAAACCTTTGGCGAATATTTGGCAGGGAGAGTTCCCGCACGAAAACAACAAGGCGGATAAATTCGATCGCACATCTCCCGTGAAGTCGTTTCCAGCGAATGCTTTCGGAGTTTTTGACATGGCGGGCAATGTCTGGGAATGGTGCTCCGATTGGTATGATCACACCCTTTATGAGCGACGTTCCGGGAAGAAAGTCACGATCAATCCGACCGGACCAGCCAAGACGAACAATCCCAATCGTCCCTTCGAGACTCAGAGAGTTCAGCGAGGAGGTTCGTTCCTCTGTAATGATGCTTACTGCTCGCGATACCGACCGAGCGCACGACATGGGTGTTCTCCCGACACGGGAATGTCACACGTCGGTTTTCGTTGCGTCGTCACCCCCGCAATGCTCGAGAGCAAGAGAGATGTTGAAAAGAAATAATGTCTGAGAAAACAAGGCACTTCAAACGCTCACGAGGCCCGAATGGATGCAAATGAACTGACTCGTCGAGGAATGATTCAATTCGGCGCGGCGGCCTCCATCGCCACCGTCATGAATTCCGATGTCCGAGCGCAGGACCTGACAGCTTTCCCTGACGAAGGAATGCCTGCCACGCCGGAAGAAGCTCTTGAGAGACTTAAAGAGGGGAACGCTCGATTCGCGAGTGGAAAGGTTCGACACGCTCATGAGGCCGCGAATTGGCGAAAGCAACTCACGCTGCAGCAAGCTCCCTTCGCAACGATTCTCGGCTGTAGCGACTCACGCGTGCCGATTGAGCTCGTCTTTGATCAAGGCTTCGGCGACATCTTCGTCATTCGAGTGGCGGGCAATGTCATCTCGCCCGATGTGGAAGGTAGCTTGCAGTATGCGTTACTTCATCTGAAAACGCCTCTTATCGTCGTGCTCGGTCATCAAGGATGCGGCGCGGTCACAGCATCACTCGCTGAAATGGACGGCAAGGCGAATGAGCCCCGATTGATTAACGATCTCACGAAATTGATCATTCCAGGCCTCAAGGGTCTTAACCCCGCGCTCGCGGGAGCATCGCGATTAGCCGCAGCGGTGCAAGCGAACGTCTACTGGGCAATGGAGCAACTCAAGCAAATTCCCGAAGGCCAAATTCACCTGAATGACAAGAAGGTGAAACTGGTGGGAGGTATTTACCAACTCGATTCCGGTCGGGTGCAGTTCCTCGACTAGTATCCCAACAAGAAACGGACCGATTTCGAATCATGTGGTTGGAAATGTCCATGTGGAAATATGTGATTCCCTTACTCTTCCTCGATCTCTCGATCGGGATGGCTCGCGCGGACGATGTCCTCCAGGGAACTGTTTGGCATCCCATTGCGATGACGTTTGAAGGACCGATGGCGTCCGAGCGACAGAACCATCCGAACCCGTATCTTGACGTGCGACTGCAGGTTCAATTCACAGGCCCCTCCGGCAATGAAATCTCAGTGCCAGGTTTCTTCGACGGCGACGGTCGAAGCGGACCGGACGGAAAAGTATGGAAGGTCCGATTCTCCCCGAACGAAGCGGGGACATGGAAATACCACGCTCAGTTTCGCCGCGGCAAAGAGGTAGCGATTGATCTCGATCCCGACGCCGGAGAAGTGGTCGAGCTTCCCCATCTATCCGGAACGCTCGAAGTATCGCCGCGTGACGAACATGCACCCGGATTTCTGAAGTGGGGAATGCTCCGTTACGCGAACTCACACTATTTGAAGTTCGATAACGGCCCTCATTGGATACGTGGCGGAGTTGATGAGCCGGAAAACTTTCTGGCGTACCAAGGATTCGTCAACACTCCTTCCAAACACAAGTATGCGGATCATGGGAGTGACTGGAAGGAAGGTGATCCGGACTGGAACAACGGCGACGGCCGCGCAATTATCGGCGCGCTCAATTACCTTGCTAAAGAGCACGTCAACAGCATCTACTTTCTGACGATGAACGTCGGAGGAGATGGCAAGGACGTCTGGCCGTGGGTCGGCCCAATCAATCCGAAGGGGAGCCCCGACAATGACAATTTGCACTTCGATACCAACAAACTTCGACAATGGGAAATCGTGTTCGATCATGCTCAGCGCCTGGGGATATTCTTACACATCGTGTTCAATGAGGCCGAAAAGGCGAATAAACAGGAGCTCGATAACGGCGATCTGGGTCCGGAACGAAAGCTTTATTATCGTGAGATGATCGCTCGATTCGGCCATCATCTCGCGCTCGAATGGAACATTTGCGAAGAGTACAACCTCGATTTCGATTTCGGTCCCGATCGTATTCGGTCGTTTGCCGACTACATTCGCGCCGTCGATCCGTACGACCATCCCATCACCGTTCACACGGCGGGCGATCCTGTCGAGGCTCTACGCTTCACCTACGGCGACAAACGCTTCGATCTGACATCGATTCAACTCAATCAACGCCCGATCCATGACGTCACCGAATCCATTTATCGCGAGACGGAAAAGGTTGGTCGTCCACTTCCCTTCAGCTTGGATGAATTCACACTCGACCGAGGACAAAAGGCTTCACACATTCCGGTCGATGACGCGGAGGGACACCGGCGTGAGAAGCTATGGCCCACGTATTTCTCGGGCGGCATGATCGAATTCATTCTCGATGACTTGCTCAAGACGGACAGTTTTAAGACACCCGAACGGGAAAAACTTTGGCAGTATGTCTGGTACGCGCGTCACTTCATGGAGGAGAACCTTCCTTTCTGGGAAATGCAACCAGCCGATGAATTATGCCACGAAGCGGCGACCGTTCCGCTGGGCATTGGAAAGGGACAAAAGATACCGCTCGGCCCACAGGTCTTTGCAAAAAAAGGAGAGGTGTATGCCGTCTATTATCCCACGGCATCCAACACCGGCAGGATCGACCTTCGGGATTTGAAAGGGAACGCGGAGGCAAAGTGGTTCAACCCTCGGAACGGCAAATTCGAAGGAGCCGCTCATACTTTGAAAGGTGGATTCATCCACCATCCGGGCGCCCCCCCCGCGACTCCCGAACACGACTGGGTACTTCTCATCAAACGGGTTTCTCTTGAGTCGACCGAGGCGAAACACTTTCCTGGCGAACATTGGGAAGAGCGAACCCCCGAATCACTCGGACTCGATTCGCAGAAGTTTGATGAGTTTGCTCAGCGGATGGGCGGCGACGGCTGCATCGTACGGGACGGCTACCTCGTCAAGAGGTGGGGAAACATCGACACTCACAACGATTGGGCATCCGCGGCCAAACCGGTTTTGAGCACTCTCCTTCTCCTGGCGGTCGAAAAGAGTCGACTGGACCATGTGGATGTTCCCGTGGCCGCCCTTGGTTGGTCCCTATCAGAAAAAGATCAGTCGATGACTTTTCGCCATCTCGCCAACATGACGAGCGGTTATTCCTGCGGCGAGGCACCGGGAGATGCTTGGGGGTACAACGACTTCGCAATTCAACTCTACGCAAAATCGTTAGAGAAGGTTTTCGCATGTTCCTTAAACCAAACGTTCCACGATAACCTTGCCGATCTCGAGTTCGAGGATGGAGAGTTCTTCGGATCGCGCCATGGACTGGGGGTATCCGCCTCCCCGCGTGATTTCGCGAGACTCGCTTGGTTTTGGATGAACAAAGGAACTTGGAACGAAAAAACGATCGTTAACAGAGCACTCTTTGATGAGTCGATTCGACCTGGCGTTGCGGCTTCATTGCCCCGCACTTGCGAGAAGGGAAGCGACTATCTTGCCGTGGGAAGTTACGGAGGAGGAACGAATCAGACTCCGTACGGTCCCGGCTGCTATGGCTTCAATTTTTGGTTCAATGAGCGTACCTCAAACGGGCTTCGAGTCTGGCCAGGACTGCCGGCAGACACCTACCAAGCGAACGGAATGTGGAACCGTGATACCGTCACGATCATGCCAAGCCTTCGGATGGTGGTGATCGTCCGCGGAGGTTCCATCAAAGGTTTCGAGCCGGGCAATCCTACCAATGAGTTCAATCAAACGCTCCGTCTGATTTCAGACGGAGCCGGTCATCTTGATCACGAAGTTCGCAACGACCAACAGCCTCCACCTGACGTGCGAGGATTCTCGGACGGCGCGCATCATTGGTACAAGATCAAGGATGATTCGCGCGTGATCCGAGCCGCCTCGGAGCAACCACGTTTCAATCCGGCGCAGGTAACAGAAATCGCCGACAACATTCTTATCTTTCAGCGAGCGAACGGTGGTTGGCCCAAAGACTACGACATGTTGGCGATGCTGACGTCAGACCAAAAGAAAGCAGTGCTTGACTCACGAAATCGGGAAGACACTTCCTTCGACAATCACAACATTCACTCGCAAGTTGACTATTTGGCCCGCGCTTTCGTGCGGTTGAAGACAAATGTTTATCGTGATGCGTGCCTTCGAGGATTCGATTTCATCTTGGACTCTCAGTATTCCAGTGGAGGCTTTCCTCAACGATATCCCAACCCCAAAGGTTATGCCGCGCACATCACTTTCAACGATGGAGTGACGATTGGCAACTTGAATGTGTTGAAAGATGCGGGCGACAAACAAGCTCATTGGGAATGGCTCGACGAAGAGAGGCGAATCAAAGCTCGGCACGCGGTTGATCGGGGAATCGAATGCATCTTGAAGTGCCGCATCCAGGTGAATGATCAGATCGTCGGTTGGTGCCAGCAGCACGACGAAGATAGTTATCAGGCGGTTCCTGCACGGACGTTTGAACTCGCCTCCATTTGTCCACAAGACTCGACAGAGATCATTCGCTTTCTCATGCGACTAGAGAATCCCAACGACGAGATTCAACGCACGATCCAACAATCAGTCGCATGGCTTAAAAAGGTGAAGATCGACGGAATAAGAACCGAGAAAGTTGCGGCGCCTCCGATTGATTTCGAGCGACATCGATCGGACTTCGATGTCGTCGTTATTGAAGATCCCAAATCCCGTCCGATTTGGGCGAGGCATTATGAAATCGGCACCGATCGACCGGTCTTTGCCGGTCGAGACGCCATTAAACGCTACTCCCTTGCTGAGATCGAGCGCGAACGGCGGACAGGAACGCCTTGGTACGGGTATTGGCCTGAATCACTGATCGCAGAAGAATATCCCGCTTGGAAAGAAAAACATCGAGACAAAAGAGCTTTTCCCAAGAGATGATGCCTCATGTGGTTAAGCTTACTTACCTGCCTAATCGCGCGCACACCCCCTTACGCCGGACCGCGTAAAAAGGGACACCCCGTTGCACCGGCCATCTGAATTCCAAATATGCCGAAAGTGCTAGCATTGATGATGTCGTTTCGTTAATCTTTTATCTGCTTTCGGATTCCCGAAATCGAGGTCGGCTCTCCCCTCCGACGAATGGACGATCGCGGTACGCCGTCGTTCCAGCAATATTCGCAAATCGCATGTTGCAGCTCTCATCGGATCCCGGTGTTGGCACCTGCAAGGAGGTTTTTCGTGTTTCGTCGCGACAAGTCACACGGTCGTTCCACGTCGAAAAAGATCGATGGCTCTCGAGTCTCTCTCTCTCAGGCGAAACGCCCTACCTCGACGTTACGTGGTTTGGAATTGCTTGAGGACCGAACGGTCTTGTCCTCGACGCCGCTGGGAATCGAACAGCTCATCAACACGACGGTGGCCGGCGATCAAAAGCTCGTTGCGATTGCCTCGAATCCGCTCGCCACACAAACCGTGCAAGTCTGGGCGAGCGCGGGCGAGGATGGGAGTGGCGATGGGATTTATGCTCAACGCTACAACCAGTTCGGCGAGAAAGTAGGAAACGCATTCCGGGTCAATACGGTCACGTCGGGAAATCAAACATCTCCTTCCGCGGCGATGGACTCTCTCGGGAACTTTGTCGTCACCTGGCAAACGGCGAATCAGGATGGGAGTGGAGATGGAATCTACGCTCGTCGCTATGGCTATGATGCCGTCGCACTGGGCGCGGAGTTTCGCGTCAACACGTCAACATCTGGAAATCAACAGGCCCCTGTGATCGCGATGGATACGAACGGCGATTTTGCCATCGCGTTTCAAAGCGCCACTCGTGACGGAAACGGCAATGCGATCGTTGCTCGCCTCTTTCGCTCCACGGGCACCGCGGTAGGAAACGATTTTCAGGTCAATCAGTTCACAACTGGGAATCAACAGACACCCGCCATTGCCATGGATAGCGCCGGCAACTTCATCGTGACATGGCAAAGTGCGGGCCAGGATGCCAATGGAGATGCCGTCATTGCCCGCCGTTATGATTTGAATGGAGCGGCCCGTGGAAATGAATTCATCGTCAACCAATTCACGACCGGTAACCAGAACACTCCGACCATCGCGGCACAGTTCGATGGATCCTTCGTCATTGCTTGGCAAAGTGCCGGACAGGATGGAAATAGCGATGCGGTCATCGCGCGGCGATACGACGCCAACGGAGTCGCGCTTGCCAATGAATTTTCAGTGAATCAATACACTGCGGGAAGCCAATCCGCCCCCACCATTGCTGCCGACGGCACAGGAAAATTCGTCATCTCCTGGCAAAGCGCGGGTCAAGACGGATTGAGCGATGCTGTCGTTGCGCGAACGTACGATTCCTCTGGTACGGCAATGGAATCCGAATTCATCGTCAACTCGTTCACCACCGGAGCACAAAACGCGCCCGCCGTTGCGATGGATTCGAACGGGGACTTCGCCATCTCTTGGCAAAGTGCCGCGCAGGAAGCGGGAGGCGGTACAAGCCTCGGTGTATACGCCAGACGATTCAATGCCGCGAATGATGCTCCTGTGCTCAAGCAAATTGCGAATCAGGCCATTGATCAGGGTGGGACGGTCACATTTACCGCTATCGGTAAGGATGAGGACAGCCCTGTCGACACGTTGACATACAGCTTAACAGCATCAGCTCCCGTCGGAGCGACGATCGATCCGAATACCGGCCTCTTTCAATGGACTCCTGGTTCAGAGGTTGCACCGGGTCGATATTCCATTACCGTTCAAGTGAAAGACTCGTCCAACATCGTCGACTCAAAGGTGGTGCCGATCACCATTTTCGCGCCGGGGGAACGAACTGCTCTCGACGACTACGTCAACACAATCACACCAGAATACAAATGGGACATTCGTGGCCGTACGATCGGGACGGGTTACATCAAGTACGACATGCAGGTCACCAGTGGCCTTTGGAGATCGGCGAGCGAAGTCGACAAGCCGCTCTGGCAACACTGGGTCGCGCTCTACGTGCCGACTGTCATCACGAACAATCGCGCATTTCTCTTCATTGACGGTGGCAGTAACACGACGAACCCTCCCACTGGGACCGATTTAGATACCTATGCCGGCCCCATTGCCGCGCAAACGGGGACCGTCTTCATCGATCTTTTCTCCATCCCAAGTGAACCCCTCTTGTTTGCCGGTGAAACCACGGCACGGACCGAAGACGCCATCATCGCTTACTCATGGGCGAAGTATCTTGCGACAGGCGACCCGACCTGGATCGCCAATTTGCCCATGACCAGAGGCGCCATGCGAACGATGGACGCCGTCATGGATTTCTTGGGATCACCGGTAGGAGGGAATTTCGATATTGATTCATTCGTCGTTGCCGGTGGATCGAAGCGAGGATGGACCACCTGGCTTGCGTCCGCCGCTGACCCGCGCGTTTCCTTCGCGGTGCCGATCGTGGCGGATCTATTGAATATGGAAGAGAGCTTCGCCCATCACTACGCCTACTACAATGGAACGTTTTCGGCAGCCGTCAAAGACTATGTCAATGCGGGCATCTTGAACATCAACAACTTCGGAAAGGATGGAATCGACTCCCTTCTTTCGATCGTCGATCCCTACACCTACAAGAACAGGCTGACCCTCCCCAAATACATGCTCTACGCGAGCGGTGACGAGTTCTTCACGCCCGATTCATGGCAGTTCTATTATGATGATCTTCCTGGTCCGAAATGGATTCGTTATCTTCCCAACTCAAGCCATGGTATCTCGGACACCAATCTCATCATTGATGCGTTAGGGATGGTGTTCACCATCCTTGCCAATGCGGACATTCCAAGCTACGACTTCACTCAGCTTGCGGATGGAACCATCAAGGTGACGACCTCTGGAACCGTCACCGATGCAAAACTTTGGCAGGCGACGAATGCGAGCGCTCGAGATTTCCGCTGGCCTGTCATCGGCGCGGCATTCACTTCGACGCAACTGACGGATCAGGGAGGGGGTGTCTTCCTCGGCAATGTCACCCAACCGACCTCCGGTTGGAGAGCTTACTTCGTTCAGATCACCATGACCAGTTCGATCGGTTCAGGGGTTACGGTCACGAGCGGACTTTACATCAAGGGAACGCCCGTCAATGTGCAGCCGACCATTCCGCACATTAATGATGTGACCGTCGTTGAAGGAACACCCCTCGTTCTTCCCATCAATGCCACGGATCCGGATTCCTCACAGACGCTAACGTATTCGCTTGATCCCGGAGCCCCGCCTCAAGTATTGATCAACCCACTCACAGGTGTCATCACGGGACTTTGGACGGATCAAGTCGTCGGTCCGCTCTCCGTGACGGTGGCTGTTGCTGACAATGGCACCCCCGTGATGCCGAACAGACAGACCTTTCTCATCAACGTGGTCAACGCCGCGCCCGTCGCTTCCCTCGTCGGTCCCACTTCGACCGGACGGGGTCGGACGAATACCTTCACCCTTCTCGCGAATGATCCCTCTCCGGTCGATCAAGCTGCCGGGTTCGTTTTTGGAATCGACTGGGACGGAGACGGAACTGTTGATGAAACGGTGAATGGACCGAGCGGCACCACGGTCTCTCATACATTTGACGTCGCCGGGATCTACGACATCAAAATCGTCGCGACAGACAAAGACGGGGCGACCAGCCTCATCGCAACTCAATCATTCAATGTGCTTGCCTATGAGCTGAATGACGGCGACTTGACTTGGTATGGAACGTCAGGTGACGACTGCGTGATTTTCACTTCAATCGATGCCACCACGATTCAAATTGCGGAGTCACTGCTCGGTGGTCAGTCCGTTTCGACGGTGATCGACGTGCTGGGTGTTACCGGCATCCTGAAGGCGTTTGCTGGATCTGGCAACGACACCGTTGATGCGACGTTACTTCAGTATCAATCGACCGAAGTACACGGCGAAGATGGAAATGACATCATCTTCGGCGGACTTTTAGCAGACACACTCTTCGGAGATTCTGGAAACGATACTGTCTCAGGTGGCGCGGGAAACGACGTCGTCAGCGGTGGTGATGATGATGACCTCTTGATGGGGGACATCGCGTTACCTCCGCAAGGTTTCGTGTACGGAAATGACACCATCGATGGCGGAAACGGCGACGACACGATTTATGGAGACGGTCAGGGAGGAGAAGGTGCCTCCGATGTGCTTTATGGCGGCTCAGGGAATGACACCATTATCGGAGATGGAGCTGAGGGCGATCCCAGCGGAGCCGACACGATTTATGGAGGCGACGGGAACGACTTGATTCGGGGCGAACCCGATGGGGCGGAGGGTGCTCCTGACCAGATTTTAGGTGAAGATGGAGATGACTTCATCCAAACCGGTGGTGGTTCGGATATCGCTGACGGCGGCACGGGAAATGACATCCTTCTCGGTGGGGACGGCGCGGAAGGCGCGAACGACAACCTCGCTGGCGGAGACGGTCGAGACATTTTGATCGGCGATGGTGGCACCACCGTCATGCAACGGCCGCTGGGTGGAGCCGATACATTAGACGGTGGAAGCGGAGAAGATATCGTCTCCACCGGGGTCGTCATCAATGCGGGCTTGTCGGCCGCGGATTTCATGGCGATTCGCGCGGAGTGGATCAGCGGCCGAAGCTTTGCGGATCGAGTCGCGAACATTTCCGGAACAGGAAGTGGATCACGCGACAACGGTGATGCATTCCTCGCGCTAGGCACTAACCTCTTCAACGACAAGAAAGCAACATCGACGACCGCGACGGTCGATCACGTCCTAGGTGGCCTCGAATCTGATTGGATTTTGATCGATGTGCCCGAAGATGTCACAGATGACTACAATTCCTCTGAGGATTTGCTGACCGCAATCGAGAGTCATCCCTGGCCAGAATAAAAAAGGGATAGGTTGAATCGATTTCGAGCGACTGTCTTCATCGAATCTTTCCGGACCAAGTTGTCCTGGGTCCGGATCGATGAACGTCAGCAAATTCATCGCATTACAATATCGCTGTGCTGGGGGATTCGGCCATGGGCGATAAGAGTCCAATGACGACAAAGGAGTTGACGTTCATGCGATATTGCCTTCTCATCCTCGTTTCGATGCTCCTCGGCAGTACGCTAGGCTGCGGCGAGAGAGAGGTCGCGATCGGAGGGATCGACGACATCAAAGCTGCTCCCGCGGTGCCGACTCCAGCCCCTCAAACATCAAGCACGAAACTCGATCCGCCCGATCGTTCTCTCAAAACTTCTGAATACCTGGATGCTGGAGTGCCGGCGATTGATCACCCGTGGACGGGAAATGAATTGGCAGAGGCGCTCAAAGTACTGAAGTCAATTTCCCAAAGCGAACCGAGCCGGTTGCCACGCTATAAAAGCGATCGATCCGGCGATCTCTTTACCAGAATCACGTCGGATGAAAACCGAAAACCGTTCAGCGATGAAACTCGTTCCGCCAAAGATCGGCTCTCCGATTCAATCACATACATCGACGCATCAAATCAAATGACGAACATGTACTTGGAGGCGGCGCAATTGCAGGCGGTTGGAGGTGAGGAAGTCGTTGAATTGGTCGGGTCGAACTTGCAGTTAGCGATTGCGATCGTCAAAGCAATCGATGAATACGCTCCGACTCTTGATAAGAGTGAAAGTGGTTATGCTTATCGTGTGAATAATTTGAAAGCCATTCAGAATGCGCTCGGAGTCATGATCTCGGGAAGCATTCAACTGCTCGCCGAGCCAAGGACTTATAAGAGTCCCGAACTCAAGCGACTCATCGTATATCAACAGGATTCCGTCGCTGTCATCTTTCCAGATCTCTCCAAAGAAGCGCAGGATGAAATTAAGACGCGGCTCGACAAGTACAGCAAAGACGGTCAAATGAGCTACTTGAATCCCGAACTCGGCAATCTTGTTTCAAAGATCAATGAAGTCGCCGCTCAACAGAAAAAATAGGTGCGTGACTCAGCAAGCCGAATGCAGCGATACATTGCACCGACTTAGGCAAGAATATCTGTCGCAACCCTCCCCGCGACGTCGGTGAGACGAAAATCACGCCCCGCGAATCGAAACGTGAGCTTCTCATGGTTTAATCCCAGGAGGTGAAGGATCGTCGCGTGTAAGTCGTGAATGTGCATCTTGTTTTCGACGGCATAGTACCCGTAATCGTCGGTCGATCCGTAAGCGAAGCCTCCTTTCACGCCCCCCCCTGCCATCCACATGGTAAATCCGTGCGGGTTATGATCGCGACCGTCACTCGCTTCGGCGGTGGGAGTTCGGCCAAATTCTCCGCCCCAGAGCACGAGCGTATCCTCCAGCAACCCACGCGAACGAAGATCGGTGAGGAAACCCGCAATCGGCTTATCGACTTCGGCGGCATTCTTCGAATGACCCAAATACAGGTTGCTATGCTGATCCCATTGAACCTCGCTGTCGCTGTGAGTGACCTGGACGAATCGCACGCCCCGGTCGAGAAATCGCCTCGCCATCAGACATTGGCGTCCAAAGTTCTCCGTCACGGGATCGTCGATCCCATAAAGTTTTTTCGTTGCAGCCGTTTCGCTGGAAAGATCTTGAACGAGGGGTAGCTCCCCCTGCATGCGAAAGGCCAGCTCGAACGAGTTCATCCTTCCTTCGAGCGCCTGATCTCTCGCAACGGAATGGAGGTGACTCTCGTTCATCGCCCTCATCAAATCCAATTGCCGACGCTGAAGAACCGAATCGATCCGATCATTCCGAATGTGTTTCACTTTCGCTTGGGCGGCGGCTGGAGATCGGCATGAAAACGGGACCCACCTTGGAGTGAAGATCGGCGTGTAAAAGGGACCCACCCAACGATTG
>JAIEPU010000032.1 GCA_019748235.1 bacterium | reverse complement strand
GAGTTCGATCCCCGAAATCCGCTCGGCCCCGTCCATGGAACGCGCGCCACCGGCCGCCTCTTTGCCGGCATCGGTTACACGACTGCTTTTGATGCGGCCATTCCACCGTTGATGGCGCGTCATGCTCACCTCGAACTGAGTGATACGCCGATCATCGACAAAGGTTGCTATCTACTTTTCGACAACAACCATTATGTCCTCGATGCACTCCGAGAGAGTCGCTTTCACGATCTTGACAACTACCTCGGCTGGGCGATGCATGCCGCGCGCGGCTTTGGAGTAAAACTCGTCAATCCGGGGGGCGTCGAGAACTGGAAGGAAGTCAGCCGAAAAACACTCCGCGAATTGGACGAGCCCGTCAAAGAGTTCGGCGTCTCACCACGAACGATCGTGCGTGAACTTGCCGCTGCCGTGGATCGGCTCGGCCTTTCCCATTCCGCGCACATTCATGCGAATAATCTCGGGATTCCTGGAAACGTCGCGACAACACTGGAAACAATGAAGTCTCTCGATGGGCATCGAGGTCACTTTGCACACATTCAGTTTCACAGTTACGGCGGACATGAGTCGGATCCGACGAGCTTCTCCTCCGCCGTGCCCGAGCTTGTCGAATACATCAAGTCCCATCCGAACATCACCTTCGACGTCGGACACATTCATCCGGGCCAGGCATTGTCCATGACGGGAGACGCCCCCTTCAGTCAAGTGCTTCATCATTTGACGGGAGGAAGATGGTACGCCGCCGACGGGGAGCAAGAGAGTAGCTGCGGCGTCGTTCCCATCGAATACAAACCGCAGAAGAAATTGGTGCATGCGGTGCAATGGGCGATCGCGCTCGAATGGTATTTACTTATGGATGATCCCTGGCGAATGGCCATGACCAGCGATCATCCGAACGGCGGCGCGTTCACCCGTTATCCTGAAATGATTCATCTCTTGATGGACAAAGCCGCGCGCCGCGAAGCGATTAAGGAAATGCCGGCTGACTTGAAATCGCGATCGGTCGTGGCTGACCTCGACCGCGAATACACCCTTCACGAAATCGCCATCATCACCCGAGCCGCCCCCGCGCGAATGCTTGGTCTAAAGAATAAGGGGCATCTCGGAGTCGGTGCGGATGCCGATCTGGCTGTCTATCTGCCGAGTGACAATCGAACCGAAATGTTCAGCCGCCCAAAATACGTCTTCAAATCGGGCTCTCTCGTGGTCCAGGAGGGAGAGGTTCTGGCGGAAAGCTTCGGGCGAACCATCATCAGTCAGCCAGCTTTCGATCAAGATGCGGAACACTCGATTCGGCAATGGTTCGAGCACTCCTATTCCCTTCAATTCGCAAACTACCCCATCGGTCGAAGCGAGTTCTCGTCGACCGATTTCGTGGCGCAATCTTGAGTCTGCTACCCGTTTCCCATCAAGTGCCGGCATCGCAGGTATGACTTTAAAACTTTCCGAGCAATCAGATCCGCGACATCCTCTCCCGTTTTCATTTAACACAAACCATTTCTTTAAATGACGTTACGTCATCATTAAATTTGATCGGCGATCGCTTCGCGCCTGCTCGAATCATCGGAAACGAGCGTCACCTATTGCCATATCGGCTTACTTAGTTATACTTTCCCTGTTGGTTATACTTTGTATTTGAGCAACGGATTTCGATGCGAGTTCCCTCCCCCACCACGGTCCAACGAAGAGTCATTCCGCGAGCATTCACGCTCGTCGAGTTGCTGGTTGTCGTGGCCGTGGTGGGTCTCCTGATGGCACTCATGCTTCCCGCGCTGGTCGTTTCTGTCGAGTCGGCCCGCTGCGCCAAGTGCGCGAGCAACCTCCGGCAGATTGGGATGTCGATTATTCAGTATTGCGATTTGCACGATGGAGCATTTCCTCAGACGACGCACGATGCCGACATCGATCAAGCCTGGATCTACAAGCTGGCCGGATACATGGAGAACATCGATAGCATCCGCATTTGTCCCAGCGATCGCCGCGGCGGGGAACGACTCAATGCGAGCATGACCAGCTATGTGATGAACTCTTATGTCACCGATGGATCGCTCACGGAGACGGTGCTCAATCGAAATCGATTGAATGGACTCGCTCATACGATTCTATCGTTCGAACTCACGGACCGCGCCAATCGAGATGTCTCTGAGTTCGACGATCATGTCCACTCATACGAGTGGTTCACCGCTTCCAACATCAGAAAGAAACGAGTGCTCACTGCGATGAGAGGTGAACTGTCACTCGACCGCCATTTTCAGTCATCGCATTTTCTTTACGCCGACGGCCACGCCGTTCTCATTCCCATGATCACGATTGGAACCTGGTGCGACACGCCGATCGAATTCGTGAAGCCGGACCAAGCACCGCAGTATGGAGGAAACCACTAGGAAAACGACCGACCTGCTTTCGCCTTCCTTTGAATGACATTGTTGTGTCACTGTTTTGACACGCCTCAGCTTCGATTTCTTAACGTCACCATGATGAAAGGGCTATCCATGAATACCCGGTTGCGCGTCATCCTCTCCTCGTTGACAATTACGACCTTCATGACAGCAAGCCGAGCTGATTACGATGTGCGTCCTTACGTATCAGGGGGAAAGCTCATCACTGGTGGTTACGATGATGGGACCAGTTCGTTTGTTCCCGTGAACCGCGTCTTCGAATACGCCTTTCAAGAGGATCTGGCGGACCCGTACTTCACGTCCGATCCAGGCTTCAATGCCACCAGTTCCAGCGGCATTCCCGGCGGTAGCCAAATTTCCTTCAACATCCTTGGTGGTAGCCCATTCGGCTTGCCCGCGAACCTCACGTACTGGGATGGAAATGACACCGATCCGTCAATACCAGGCGTACAAGTCGGATTTGGACTGGTCCCAGATAACGAAAGCATCACATTCTCATACGGCTCCAACAGTATTACCGTGTCGAATACCGCGGGCGGACTTAATCAACCCGGTTTTGTCTTGCAGACCGTGACCAGTAGCGGCGCCATGCATCGGCATCTCGGCGCTCAACTCAATGGCGGTAGTGGATTGCCGACCGACGGTATCTATCTGCTTGCCATGGAGATCGTCAGTAGCTCTCCCGGCGTGACGAAGTCTGATCCGTTCTTCCTTCTCTACAATAACGGCTTATCCGATCAGCAATTGGAACTTGCCTATGATTACGTCACGGAACAAGTGGTCGTTCCTGAAGCTTCATCAATGTTGTTGGCCGCTTTCGGCACGACGGCAGTAGCCGGTATTTGGATTCGAAAGCACCGACTGAAAACATGCTAAGTCGCAATCGAACGCGGGCAGACGAGACGACATTCCCTCTGCCCGCTCCTCTCCCTTCGCCTTCGATCACAAATGGATCAATCGCTCAAATGGGAGGCCTTCCCCCAGCGCCCAACGGCTCAGAGAATTTGGCATGATTCAGGAGGTGAGGTGAAATGCGGCCCCCCTGTCTTACTTCATTCCGAAGAGATCTCTAACGAATGCCGCGATGGGACCATAGTTCCATGCGATCGCCCCATGGGCGGCTAAGGCGACGAGGATCATTACTCCGACGCTGAAGTAGCTCGAGCCCTCCTCCTCCTTATGGCGATTGGAATTTGATTTCGGAAGTCTGTTTTGCGATTCCGAGTACAGTTGAGCCATATTGAACTCTTCCATCTTCTTCGGCGCGAAGAGATCGTCGAATGATTCCGAGGGCGATGGAGGGGAGACCTTCGACGGAGATGGCGTCGATTTTGATTTCATCCTCTTTCGAGGCGGAGCGATGTCGTTCAAGATTCTGAAATGAGGAGAGAGTTCGTCGATGTTGCTCGCTTCCGTCCAGAAGCCGTCATTCTTTCGAACAGGTGTCGCCGGCCCAATGAGCCCACGCTCGCAAAGGGTCTCGATATTCTGCCACGAGAGAGGTCCGATGACACGATCCGACGTGCGGTAAAAATACTTATCCATCGATACGTTCCTTGGGCTAGGAAATATCTCAGGAGCTTACGATCTAGCTGTCTCGCATTCCATTCATTTCACACAATGGGCTTGCAACCGACCGGTTCGAGCAATCGTTTTATTCACCGCCCCGAAACACTGTTCAACGATCGGTCGTTCTTCTGGCCCTTCACGTCTTCCTATGGCGTCATACCTAGTTCGTATTTGGGAGCCGATGTCGAACAGTATTGAGTAGGAGATATTTGCACATGAACAGCGAGGATTTGAACCAGGAATCAACTGCAATACCAAGCGACGATGTGCTGGTCAACTGGGTTGGTGGCTCGTGGGATGGAGCGACACTCGAGCAGTTGCGATCGACGATCGATGGCTGGCGAGGTCTTACTGTCGCATGCCCGCCTTCAACATCTGTTGCCGCCATGCCGCGAGCGCGATGCGACAACTCGGGCTCGACGATGCCACGCTTTACCTGAATCAAGCTCCGTGTGTTTGGCGTAACGGTGGAGGTTGCAGTGCGATGTTGCAGCGCATGCTAGGAGAAGGTCGGCAGCTGAGAGTAGTAGTGCCTGGGCCATTCGATCAGATTTACAGGGGAGTCGCACCATGACATGGACGCTGGACATCAATGGCGATCGACTTTCGATCGAGACGGCTGACGAACTGCTTGAGCGTGTTCTTGGCGAGCACGCCCAGAGCGGCACGCCGCCCGTCATTGCCTTGCTAACAGCTCCCAATGGAGCCTGCCTAGGCATAGGGTTGCGTCACCCACTGAGCACCCTCACATACATCGCACCGGGTGGTTGGCCATCGAAGCACTCAGTCGGTAAAGATGGCGACGAGCTATTCCAATACGTTGTAGAAGGCCAAGTGAGTGAGCTGCCTAGCCGTTGCATGATTCCGTTCGAGGCGGCGTTGCGTGCGGTAGCCCTCTTCGTGTCCGAACAACGTCTCAGTGAGGAGATTGAGTGGGAAGAAGACTAATCTGCGCGGGACTGGCGAGCAAGTCGCCGTGCGGCGTTGCGCTGTTGTTCTGCATCCTTCGGTGAAAACAGGAATGCCTCTGGATCTTTACTCTCCATGAAGGGCTTCAATATTTGTTGTGATTTCGGCCCTAAGTGGATTTCCCGGCGATGACCGTGGTAAGCGGTTTTGTGTTGGGGCGGAGAGTAGATCCAAACGTCGTCGGTCTTGTCAATTTCGCAAGAACGCATCATCACGACTTCTCCCGGTCTCATGCCCGATAGTCGTTGAAGTTGGATCATTGCCGCCACCGGTGGCGCGACGCATGGAAGGACCGGGTCGACGTGAGCATCAGGGACCGCTCGAACGGGTGCCGTTTCGTGGGCGAGTGTCCTTCCCCGTCTCAAACCCTGAACGGCTCGCAATCCTTCTAAGACGGACGAAGGCACAAGTTCCTCGCTCACACCCCATTTCACGGCACGCCTAATGTGATTGATTCGGGAGTTGATCAGCTTTCGAGACCAGCCGAGCGACACCATATGCGCTTGAATCGCCTTCAAGCATTTGGGTCCGAACAAGTTAACCGACGTGTGACCGTAGAGTTCTTTCAGAGGCTTGAGGGAGTACTTGATGTTGGTGACTTCGCTGGTCGGCTTTTGGTCAGGTCCGACGTAGTACGTTTGAGCATGGCGATAGTAGAGAAGGATCAGTCGATTGATTGAGATACCGAGCGGTTCAGATGCTTTGGAATTGGTGGCAGGATGAAGCTGGCACTGGGCCCACTCTGCAATGACCCGCTGGTACTTGTGCCTGCTTTCCTCGGTTCCATGTTTACCGAGGTAGAAACGTCTTCCTTGAATTTCGACGAGGGCTTGGCCGGTCGGCTTATGAAGACGATATTTGGGGGGGGTGTTGGACATAGGCGAACCTCAATCGGGTAGTACTACCCGTTTCTTGAAATTGAGGCCGCACAATTCAAACTCTGAATTGGTACGCAAACGTAGCGTTCGGCAGGACTTACGAATTACACTGGAGAGGATTTGAACCTCTAACCTTCGGTTCCGTAGACCGATGCTCTATCCAATTGAGCTACCAGTGCGTTCCAACCGGACTCGCCGGTGAGAAGCATTGTAAGGGGTATCGGGGCGGGGACAATGGCTGACCCGTTTTACCTACTGGGAACGACGCGGAGTCGGCCTAAAAGGTTCGGAGGAGAAGGGTTCGGAGCGAAAGATCAGGCCGATTCGGCCATGCTGTCCCCTGTTTATCCCTCTCGGGCGGAGCCCTTTGTGGTGCGGAATTGGCGGATTCCGTAGGCATGAACGGCAAGGGACCGGCCCATCGCGAATCGACATTCGCTGCAGCGGCTGACGGGGTGATTTGCCAGAGCACGATCCGCCAACTGACGCGGATGCCGTCTTAGAAAGTATGGAGCACCCCTCACCCCCCTTTTCTTGAAACAGACTGGATCTCGGCTCCTGAAGGCTAAGCCGGCTGGGTCTAGGATTCATCGCCCCGAATCCATGACGGCTGCGGGTTAATGGGAGCCCTTTTGGAACTACTATGACTCGTTTTGCAATCGGCATCGATCTCGGCACGACGAATAGTGCCCTGGCATGGATCGAACTCTCGTCGCGTGGAGACTTTTCCTCGCGAAGCCAGGTGGCTGAGGTGCTCTCGATCCCCCAACTGATCGACGTAGGAGAAGTCGAAAGCCGAGCGCTCCTTCCATCGTTCGTTTATCTTCCCGCTCGGGATGAGTTCCCCGCCAATTCGCTTGCCCTCCCGTGGTCGGACGGAACCGGGCCGGTGGTGGGTGAAGCGGCTCGCAAGCTGGGGAGCAAGGTGCCGGGTCGCTTCGTTTCATCGGCGAAGAGTTGGCTTTGTCATGCCGGCGTCGATCGACAGGCGAAGATTCTCCCGTGGCAAACCGAGGCAGACGTCGAGCGGATATCCCCCGTCGAGGCGTCGACGCTGTACTTGTCCCACATTCGCGATGCGTGGAACGCGGAGCTTGGTTCCAAGCAAGCAAGTGATCGGCTGGAAGAGCAAACGATTGTTCTGACGATTCCCGCATCTTTTGACGAAGTCGCGCGCGAACTGACGGTGGATGCGGCCCGTCGTGCGGGATTCAAACAGGTCGTGCTTTTGGAGGAGCCGCAGGCAGCGTTCTATCAGTGGCTTGAGCGAAGCGATGATCGCGAGCCGCTGGCGGTGGGAACGACCTGCGTTGTAATCGATTGCGGTGGCGGTACGACCGACTTCAGCCTGCTGAGCGTCGTGGAAGAGGAAGGTCGGCCAACATACCAGCGAATCGCGGTCGGAGATCATCTTCTCCTGGGCGGCGACAACATCGATATTGCGATTGCCCGGCACATCGAACAACGCCTTAGCCCCGAGCGGAGATTCGATCTCGGGCAGTGGTGGAACCTAGTGCTCGATGCGCGGCGCATCAAAGAAGCAATGCTTGATCCGGCCGGACCGGAAAAGTTGCCGGTCGCGGTGCTGGGTCGGGGCCGTCGCGTGATCGGCGACGTGATGAAGTGTGAGGTAGACCGGTCGGAGGTTCTCCGTATCGGCCTGGACGGTTTCTTTCCTCAGGTAGGACCGACGGAATTTCCTGAAAAGCAAACACGCGCCGGCCTACAAGAGTTCGGCTTGCCATTCGTCAGCGATCCCGCGATCACCAAGCATCTTGCCTCATTCCTTCATCGTCACACGGATCAAATTGCCGAGACTTCGACAACCGGAGACCGCCGGCCTGATGCCGTTCTTTTCAACGGTGGCGTGTTCAACGCCAGGCTTTGCCGTGATCGGGTGCTCGAGGTGATGACCTCTTGGTATGGGAGCGATTGGAAGCCGCGCGTGCTGCAGACATCATCACTGGACCTTGCTGTCGCGCAGGGAGCGGCTCAGTTCGGCTATCGACGCGCGACCGGCGGAGAGCGAATCAAAAGTGGTGCCGCCCGAAGTTACTACGTAGGCATCGGCGCGCCGTCGAAAGAGGGAACTCAAACGGTTCTCTGCATCGTTCCACAAGGGCTCGACGAAGGGGATCGAATCTCGATCGATCAGCCTTCCCTGGAGTTGCAGCTTGGCGAGCCGGTTGCATTTCCGCTCTTCAGTTCGACCGTCCGCCCGCACGATCAGGCCGGCGCGGTGCTCGATGTAAAACCAGGACAACTGGCGGAGCTCCCCGCCCTAACGACGATTCTTCGGGGTGGTAAACGAGCGGGGCGAAAGAAGATCCCCGTCCAGCTCGAGGCACGGTTGACCGAGATCGGCACGCTTGAACTGCACTGCGCGTCGACCGACAAAAACAACCGCTGGAAGCTTCAGTTTCAAACGAGGTCATCCCCACGATTCGACGTCGAAGAGTCGAAGGTGGACAAGGGAGAATCCGTCGTCACGGAGACGTGGTCCGAGGATCAGCTAGAAGTGGCTCGCGAGGCGATTCGCAAGGTTTTCCAATTCGCGGACCAGATTGAACCAAAGCAAGCGACTGAGTTACCCAAGCAGTTGGAGTTGGCTCTCGGGATGCGACGGGCGGAATGGCCGACCGGTATTTTGCGAGGATTATGGGAGGCATTTCTCGATGCGGCCGGCGGGCGAAGCCTTTCGATCGAGCATGAATCGCGGTGGTACAACTTGGTCGGGTACTGCTTGCGCCCCGGCTGGGGAGAGCCGATCGATCCGTTCCGGGTCGAGCAACTCTGGAAATCGATTCACGCGGGGCCGGTGCATCCCAAGGAAGATCGAGTTTGGTCGGAGTATTGGATCGCCTGCCGACGGGTCGCGGGGGGACTCGATGCGAGTCGGCAATTCGAACTGTCGAAGCGGCTACTCGGTTATCTCCCCGTCGGAGGATCGAAAAAGCCGAACCGGCGTATCGGAAGTCACGAATTGGCTGAGGTCTGGCGCGCGATTGCGAGCATGGAGCATCTTCCCGTGCCGACCAAGGCAGAGCTCGGAACAAGGCTGGTTTACGAAACACGATCGAAGCCCATTCCGATTTATCTCTTCTGGTCTTTGGCGCGGATCGGCGCGCGAGTGCCGCTCTATGGGCCGGCGAATCTCATCGTCCCTCCCGCAAAGGTAGAGGAATGGCTTGATACGCTTCTTTGGGTCGATCTAGCTGATGCATCGCTCCAACATGAACGAGACTTCGCTCTGACGCAGCTCTCGCGAATGTCTGGAGACCGGGGGCGAGACATCGATCCTTCCATGCGAGAACGTGTTGTGGAGCATCTCACCAAAGCAGGGGCACCCGCTCACTGGATCGATGCGATCAGGGAAGTGACACAACTCGATCGATCAGAGCAGACCAAGCTCTTTGGAGACGCCCTTCCTGTGGGACTCACGATGGCCGGCGTGGAGTAAGCTACTGCTGATCGCTATTTCCAACAGTGGTTGCTTCGATCGAGATAGTTTTTGAGGACGGCTGACGCGATTGCCGAATTCGAACGTCTTTCGTTTATCGTCGGCGACTGACGACGAGATGAGTCCCGTCCGCTAGTTCTTCGCAACCGATAATGCGAAGTTGCATCCGCTCGTGAAGAGCGTGGCAGAAAATCCACTCGTCGCGGGAGCGAGGCCCGGAACGGACGAAAAGAAGACCCTTCCTGCGGAGCAGCTTCGAAAGATCACTGATCACGTTCGACTCGACGTTCCCCAGCGACTTCACGTCGGTTCGTAGGTGAGACGCCCAGTCGAATCGGCTGGGAGCCAGGCGTGCGAACGTGCTGAGGGTCCCCTCGAAGAATCGGGCTTCCGGAAATCGAGAGGCCCAATGGGCGAGTCCTCCGCCTCCCTTTGCCAGAAGGGCCAAGTGCTCCTGAAATTCTTGATCGTCGAAGAATTCGGAGAGAAGGGGAAAACGATCCTCGACCTCGATCGCTCGCATCTTGCTTGTGTCGACAGCAAGTTGGTCATTCCAGCGTTCGAGCAAGCTCACCCAGTCAACAACCCGTACGGTCGGCAAAACCAGATGGGCCGGAATTGGAATTTCGCGCAGCCGAACTGTTCGCTCCGATTGAGCCCGTTCGACAATCCAGTCGAACGTGGCGGGAGCGGCAGAGCCCGTCCATTGGTGTTTTCGCGTGGTTCGTGCCATTGTCGGCTCTATCGACCGACTTTCGAGCTCTGACGAAGGAGAATAGGTCGATTTGGTGAAATAGGACCCTTTGGGGTTCTGACGAAAAGAGATGTGACTTTCGTCCGGATCGGAGTTAAGGAAGAGAAACTGAGGAATCTGTCAACAGTCCGATTCTTGCCGATCTTTCCGTGTTGATCAGTTCGATCCGTCCGGAACGTTGGCCGGAGAGGTCAAACTCTACTCAAGCTTCCGGACCGGCAGGACCGGTACAATGGATAGGCGAACAGCATTTTGCCAACGTCGAGGACCCTTCATCCGAGGGTCCGGTCAAACGCCTTGCCGCTGAGGAAAGGATAGCGATTCCATGTCACTCGTTTCCGGATCGGTCATTCTCGCTTTCTGCGTTCTCATGGGTAGCGAACCAGCGGAGAAGATCGATGAAGCGTATCGGCAATGGCTGACCGGCAAGTATGACGAGGCGATCGAAACGCTTGAAGGCATGGACGCCGGCGATCCAAAAGTCGCCCGCATTCGAGCGATCTCGCACGAATCAGTCGGTCGGTACGTGGAAGCGGAAGCATCCGTCACGTCGGGGTTGGAAAAGAATCCCAAATCTCCTGAACTTTTATCCCTCGGCTCAGAACTCGCGCGGCTTCGAGGTGACTATAAGCTAGCCCTCGAGCGGGCCGATCAGTCGCTCGCCGCCAATCCGGATTACTTGAGAGGAAGATGGGAGCGGGTGTTGGCGCTCGACGCGACCGGACAACAGGAAGAGATCGTCAAGGAACTCGAAAAGTTCGTGGACTTTTACAATGACAAACAGCCGACCGATGCGGAGACCCTGGTCGTCGTGGCGATGGGTTCCGCCGAATATGCCCGCCGGGCGAAGATCTCGGATCAATTCGACTTCATTCTGAATACATTGTTGGTCGATGCCCGGGCGGCTGATCCAGAGTATTGGCCGACTGATTGCTTCGCGGGGGAATTACTCCTCGAAAAGTACAACAAGAAACAAGCGATCCCCCTTCTCAACAATGCACTGCAAGCAAACTCGAGTTCGGTCGACGTGCTAGTATCGCTCGGCCATTCGTCGATGCGCGACTTCGACTTTCCCAACGGCTTCAACTTTGCCAAGCAAGCCCTAGAGATCAATCCACAATCGGTCGCGGCGCTATGCCTACGGGCGGATCTGTTGATCCTTGACGAGCGGGTCGATGAGGCGATTGAGGAAATCAACAAAGCACTCGCGATCAATCCTCACTCCGAGGAAGCGTACGGCCGACTCGCCGCCTGCCATGTGTTGAAGGCAGAGCCCGCTAAAGCCGACGAACTGGAAAAGAAAGTCCTGGAATGGAATCCCAAGCCCGGCATTTTCTACGCCCGCATGGGAAACCTTCTGGAGCAGCGTCGACAGTTCACGGCCGCGGAGAAAGCACTGCGCCGTGCGATTGAGTTAGCTCCTCATCTTGTCGAACCGCACAACGATCTCGGCTTGCTTTACATGCGTGTGGGCAAGGAGGACGAGGCAAAGAAAGTCTTCGAAGAGGCGGTTGCTCGCGATCCCTTCCACGTACGCGTTTCCAACATGACGAAGGTCCTCAATCACCTTGAAGACTATCAGGTGCTTAAGGGAAAGCACTACGAACTCAAGGTTAGCGGCGATCAAGACGGCATCCTCGGCCCGTACATGCTCGACTACCTCGATGAAACGCATGACAAGCTTTGCAAGACGTTTGGCTATGAACCACCCGGCCTGACGAAGATTGAGATCATGAAGAACCATCAGTGGTTCAGCGCGCGGGTCGTTGGCCTTCCCAGTATCGGCACTGTCGGCGCTTGCACGGGGGACGTGGTCGCACTGACTTCGCCGCAGAGCTTGAAACAATCGTATAACTGGGCCCGCGTCCTTACGCATGAAGTGACGCATGTCATCACGTTGCAACAGACGAACTATCGGATTCCGCATTGGTACACCGAAGCGCTTGCGGTGATTTCGGAAGGGTACCCGCGACCGCAAATCTGGAACGAACTGTTGGCCGAGAGAGTGCCCAAGCGGGATCTGCTGAATCTCGACACCATCAATCATGCATTCGTTCGCCCAAAGACACCGCTCGATTGGCAGATGGCGTACTGCCAGGCACAGCTTTATGCTCAGTACATGCAAGAGCGATTCGGAGAAGACGCCCTCAGCCGATTACTCGGCGCGTATCGTGACGGGCTCCCCACCGAAGCGGCGATTCAAGCCCTCTTCAAAGTCGACAAACGAGATTTTGAAGCGGGCTACGTGAAGTACCTCGATAAAGTTGTGTCCAGCCTGCGGGTGGGAAAGGGAAAGGGAAAGAAGGAATCGACGTTCGCCGAGGCGGAGCGGGCGTATCAGGCTGATCCAAAGAATGCCGATCTCGCCGCCGACCTTGCCTTACACTACATGAAGCGAGACAAGAAGAAGCGAGCCCGCGAATTGGCGGAGGAGGCTCTTAAAACCAATCCCGACCAACCGACCGCAATCTACATCCTCGCCCAGATGGAATGGTCGATCGGAAAGACCGAGGCGGCTTTGGAGATCATTGAGCCTGCCATCGAACGACTGAAGAATGACGAACGGCTGATCGATCTCTTGGCCGCGATCCGTATCGATCAAAAACGATTTGATGAAGCAGCGAAACTGTACCAAACCGCTCACGAGCAAGATCCGTACAAACAAAAATGGATTGAGGGGCTCGTTAAGGTTTACTTGAAGCTCGGTGACAAGGAAAAGCTCGCCAAGTCCCTCGAAGAGTTGGCCCAGATGGATGCCGACAACGCGATCGTTCGTCAGAAACTAGCGGAACTCGCGTTTGAACGAAAGGATTGGAAGGAAGCGGCTCGCTGGTCGCGAGAGACGATGTATATCACGATCAAGCCGATCGAACTGCATCGCATCAGGGCTCAGAGTGAAAAAGAACTGGGAAATCTCCCGACCGCGCTTCGTGAGTACGAAGTCATCACCAAGCTCGAGCCGGAGTCTGTCGGAGATGGCATCGAGTTGGCCCGAATGTACGTGCAGGTGAAGGAAGTCGGCAAGGCCAAAGCAGAATTGGAACGAGTCCAAAAACTTCACCCCGATCATCAAGAGATCGGTGACATGCTTAAAGAGTTGGAAGGATCCTGATGACGCTCCCCGAATTGCAAGAGTTCATCCGACAGATGTATGGATGGAAGGACGAGCAGCGGGGAGCCGAGGGAACGTTTCTTTGGCTGTGTGAGGAAGTCGGCGAGTTGGCCGCCGCCCTACGCGAGTCAGATCAGGATGCCCTGGAGCTGGAATTTGCCGATGTTCTGGCATGGCTGGCGACACTCGCAAATGTAAAGGGAGTCGATCTCTCTCGCGCGATTGAGCGAAAGTATGGCAAAGGGTGCCCCGGATGCGGGAAACTGATCTGTGCGTGCGGGGAATCCGTCAAACCATAGATATACTACACCCGTGCGAGACTAATTCGGGACATTGCTCCTTCATCAACGAATGACGAGATCTATGACGCCTAACTCATCCCGGATCATTCTCGCGACGCTGATCGCCTGCGTTTCGTCAGTTCTTTTTTCTGAGCATGCATCCGCGCAGGAAAAGCAACCTGTTCAGACCAAGGGGATCGAAGTCCTCGACGTACGTCTTGGATTTGAGACGATCGCGAAAGACGGTCGCTGGCTTCCCCTCGCCATTGAATTGATGAGCCACGGCGAGGACTTTCGCGGCTCACTCGAAATCACCACGCCTGATCCGGATGGAGTCCCCATTTCCCAAACACTGAATCAGATATCCCTTGCGAAGGACACGCGGGAAACGATTCATCACTACATCCGCCTCGCCAACTTTGATCCTAATATTCTCTTCACTCTTCGCGACGAGACGGGTCGCACGGCATTCCAGCATCGGACAGAGAACGGGCGAAACATACAAGTCGATATCGTCTCGCCGAACGTCGCGTTCGTGGTCGGAATCGGAAATCCGGCCGGCCTGAGCGATGTGGAAAAAGATCCGAACGATGCTTCGATTCAACGAGTAGATCAACGTGTCGTTAACGTGAAGAACCTTTCCGATTTGCCGACACAATGGTTCGCCTACGCTGCCGTCGACACGGTCGTTCTTTCCACGGAGCAGCAAACAACTCTCGATGCGATCGACCCGGTCCGCGCCGCCGCGCTTCAAACGTGGGTTAGACAGGGCGGAAAGCTCGTCGTGACGGTCGCAAGCAATTGGCAGGTCGTTTCACAGAGTTTTCTTCAATCGATGCTACCGGCCACTCCCGAGGGAATTCAAACGGCCGGTCGACTCGGAGTCGAGGTACGGCTGATCGAAGGACTAGCCGGGGGGAAGGTCCCCATGCAGGTCACCGAAAAGGGAATCCCTCTCGTTCGATTAGCAGATGTTCGGGGGTCGATTCTTCCGCGCGGCGTTCCCGATGCCGCCAACAATCCGTTTCTCGTGGAAGGAACGTACGGCTTCGGCACGGTGACGTTGATTGGATTTGATCCGAGCACCCCCTCCTTCCGAGATTGGGTCGAACGTCGGGGATTTTGGCTGAATCTGCTCGGATTGACGGCATCCAGTCCGGAGCCGGATGCTAACAGCTATTACTCAGAGTCGCTCGACATCGCCACCTGGATCGATGCGGGTCTCTCCTCATTTACCGAGGTAACGGTCGTTCCCTTTTCGACGGTGGCGTTACTCATCCTTCTCTACATCGCGCTCATCGGTCCAGTGGATTACTTCGTGTTGAAGAAGATCTTCGGCCGGCTGGAACTCACCTGGATCACCTTTCCCTTGATTGTCGTCGGTGTCAGCGTCGCGTCTTATTATTCCGCGTATTGGCTGAAGGGTGATCAGGTCCGCGTGAATCGCGTCGAAATGCTCGACATCGACACCACGACCGAAACGCTGCGGGGACAGCAATTCTTTTCGATCTTCAGTCCCCTTATCGCTCGATACACCGTGACGACCGAGCCAGGTTTCGGCGCCTCGGGGACGTGGGCTGATTTG
The DNA here is from genome assembly GCA_019748235.1 of bacterium. GTDB lineage: Bacteria > Planctomycetota > Planctomycetia > Kolteriales > Kolteriaceae > JAIEPU01. The sequence continues at coordinate 14,640 of JAIEPU010000032.1, read as the reverse complement.
GGAATGGGGCGAGCCCCTCTTGATCGGTGGACCGCTGCCAATGGATCGCTGGTCAACTTCTCACGAATGTCAGGAACCGGCGGGCTCTTAGGGGCGGGAGGCTATGCGTACGCGGGCCCAGAGCCGATCACGATCGTCGATGCCCCCATTCGTATCTGGTCGGTGAAGTCATTCATCAGCCAGTGGCTGGCGAAGTCGGCACCTAATCTCGTCGAGTCAAATCTCAAGCGTGGCGATTTGCTCATCGATCAGACCGGGTTGGTCGGAAGCGTGACCAATCGGTTAGGGATCGAAGTACAGAATGCTTGGCTCCTCTCCAACGAGTATGCGTTTGACCTTGGGACTCTAAAGCCGGGCGATACCGTCACTCTGGAACTTGCAAAGCAGCGACCGATCAATTCGCTCCTGAACGAGCACAATGCGGTCAACAACGATCAGACGCGTGGCACAAAAGAAACTCAATGGGCGGGAGATTTCGACTTTCTTCTTAATTTGACCGTTGCGACACGAGATAAGGCTGGGATGACCAGCATGAAGAATCAGAACCTCTCAAATTGGAGTTTCAAGCCACTCCTCGATGCGGGCAAGGTAGTGTTGATCGGACAAATCGCGGAGCCGGCGAGCAAGCTCTGGATCAATGCCCCGCCCGTGAGTGGACAAGAACCGCCGCCAATTCCGGGCGTTGAATCAAGGATCACCTTTCTGCGAGTCGTGATGGAGCCGAGTGCGAAATGATTGAAACGCGCGATCTGACGAAAATGTACGGCGAACTCTATGCCGTCAACCGGCTCAACATGCAGCTCGACAAAGGGGACGTCTACGGATTCATCGGGCCGAACGGTGCCGGCAAAACGACGACCATGCGTATGCTCGCCACGCTTCTCAATCCCACCCATGGTGAAGCGACCGTGTGCGGCTATTCGATCTATACGGGTGCAAAAGAAATTCGCCGGCTCATCGGATACATGCCTGATTTCTTCGGCGTGTACGACGATATGAAAGTGATCGAGTATCTGGAATTCTTCGCGGCCGCTTACCGCATCAAAGGTCCCGCTCGAAAGAAAATCTGCGAGGATTGTCTCGAACTCGTTGACCTCACATACAAACGGGACGCGCTCGTGACGAGCCTTTCGCGCGGCATGACACAGCGTCTCGGCTTGGCGCGTGTTCTCTTGCACGATCCACAGGTGCTTTTGCTTGACGAGCCGGCAAGCGGCCTCGATCCCCGAGCTCGTATCGAAATTCGCGGACTACTCAAAGAACTTCGTTCAATGGGAAAGACGATCCTCGTCTCGAGCCACATCCTTCCCGAACTGGCCGACATCTGCAATAAGATCGGCATCATCGAGCGAGGCGAACTGCTCGTGAATGGACGCGTCTCAGACGTCATGAAACAAGTGCGCGATCACATCGTCCTTCACATCAGCACGGGCGACCGAAACAGCAACGCCTTCACGTTGCTCAAACAGCAGCCGAATATCGACGAGGTCGAACAGAAGGAAGAATATCTCGTCGTCCGGATCAATGATCCATCGGTCGACTACAGTTTTATCCCGACCCTTCTCTTACACAATGGCTTCCGCCTCCGCCTCTTCCGCGAAGAAGAACTCAGCCTGGAAGACGCGTTCATGGTTCTGACGAAGGGAATCACGAACTAGCTTTCCGATAGACGCGTGGGCCACGCAGCCCTCTGCGTGACAAGGGTGTGGCACCATCTCTGAGCAAGCTTGTTTTCGTGGAATTCATTGGTCTTCTGCTTACTATCTTCGCGCTTTATTAGAAGGTGCCCCCAATCAAGCGATTCCTGGCATAACCTGAGCAACTCATGTCACGCAGGGGGCTGCCTACAACTCTGGGTCGATGTCTAAGTTTCTCAACATGTCTCTTTGGATGTAAAGTCGGTTTCCATCAGTCGAATGCTGGGTCGAAACGACTCAGCCTACATGGCTACACGGGCTTTGAATACGCGTTCTATCTCTCCATGGAACAAGCTGGCTCTCTCGAAATGGTTGTCACTTCAGTAGGAATTCCCGAGTAATATCTCTATCCGCACTCGATGCGGGAACTGGTTTACTTCGGGGGGAACGGCGAATGTCGGGATTGGGAAATCGTTGCTTTCAATTCTCATCGTTGATTGTGCTCATCGGCGTTGCATCTACATCGTCGACATTCGGCGATGTTCCTGCCGTCCCGCTGAAGGAGGCTCATCGTCCCTCAGCCATGCCCGACCGTGTGATTCTGACATGGGCGGGCGATCCCGCAACGTCGCAAGCGGTCACTTGGCGAACAAGCACAGATGTCGCGAAGGGGATTGCTCAGTTTGCCGTCGCCACGCCGAATAAGAATCTGACCGAGAATGCCACCGATGTAACGGCGGAGACCCAGCCCTTCGAAAGTGAGCTGGGGCCTTGTCACTACCACACCGCGAAGTTCGAGAACTTGGCTCCGAAGACCAAGTACGCGTTCCGAGTTGGGGACGGTACGAATTGGACCGAGTGGAGCCACTTTGTCACGCCGAGTAAGGAAGCGGAGCCATTCTCGTTCGTGTACTTCGGGGATGCTCAGGTCGGCGTAAAGACGCTTTGGTCGCGCGTCATTCGGGAGGCGTTCCGCGACCCGACGCAACCTCGATTCTTTCTTCACGCGGGAGACTTGATCAACAGCGCCAATGCCGATGATGAATGGGGTGATTGGCATCGGGCTGGCGGTTGGGCGAACATGATGCTTCCGACGATTGCCACACCTGGGAATCATGAATACGGACTACAGACCAAGCCCGCGCCCCCCGCGTATCGATTGACTCCCTTTTGGCGTGCGCAGTTCGCCTTTCCCTCCGACGGTCCAAACGGGCTCGAAGAAACGGTCTACTACCTTGACTACCAGGGGACGCGAATCGTCTCGCTGAACTCCAATCAAGACATCACTCAGCAAGTCCCCTGGCTCGAGAAAACGCTGGCCGACAATCCCAATCGATGGACGATCGTCACCTTTCACCATCCGATTTTTTCGGCCGCCAAAATGCGCGACAATCCGATCATTCGCAAGATGTGGCAGCCGGTGTTCGACAAGTATAAGGTCGATCTCGTGCTACAGGGGCACGACCACGCGTATGCACGAACCGGCCTCGAAACGGCGCAGAAAAATGTTCCGACCGGCCAAAGCGCACAGTCTGGACCAGGCGGCACGGTGTATGTCGTCTCCGTCAGCGGCCCCAAAATGTACGGCGTCGATCGGGACGCCAGAATGCATCGGGCGGGGGCGAACTTGCAGCTTTACCAAACGATTTCCATTGATGGCGATCAACTTCGCTACCAAGCCATCACCGCGACCGGTCAGGTGTACGACGCCTTCACGCTGAAAAAGAAGAACGGCGCTCCGAATGAGTTGATCGAGCAGATTCCCGATGTTCCAGAGCAGCTCAAGTAACACCATGCGGGAACTGGGCTCGATGAAATTCCACTCATCTATCTATCGCGATGAGAATTCACAAAGTGTCCGGGCTGATCTTGTTTTCCATGTTGCAAACCTTTTGCGGGAAAGAGTCTACAGATCTTTCCCTTGCTCCCCTAGCTCCCTATTTAAAAGAGTGGTCCCGTCTGGGATGGAGCCGGCGGGCAACTTCTCTGATTCGCATGTAGAGCAACACCATGAAAGTTCTCCTCGTTGAAGACAATGAGAAGATGTCCCGTTTCATCGAACAGGGACTCAGCGAGCAAGGATACGCTGTCGATGTCGCGAACACCGGCATGGATGGCGAGTCACGCGGCACCGCGGGCGATCCCTACGATCTGATCGTGCTCGACGTGATGCTTCCCGATGAAGATGGCATGCAGGTCTGCCGAAATCTTCGTCGGCGACAAATCGAGACACCCATCCTTATGTTGACCGCCCTCTCGACCACAGCCGACAAAGTGGCGGGACTCGATGCGGGCGCGGACGACTACATCACCAAGCCATTCGAATTCGTGGAGCTCTTGGCCCGGGTGCGGGCTCTCATGCGTCGCGGTCAAACACAGGACGCCACCGTCCTCCGTTACGAAGATATCGAGCTCGATCTCTTGGCTCGCCGGGCGAAGCGAAACAATCAGGCGATCCGGCTCACGGCGAAAGAGTTCGCTCTTGTTGAATACTTCGTTCGCAATCCGCACCGCATTCTGTCTCGGACCGAGATCAGCGAGCACGTGTGGGAGATGAATTTCGATCATGAGAGTAACGTGATCGACGTTTACGTCAGCATGCTCCGCCGTAAGATCGACAAGGGCTTCCCCAAGCGGCTGATCCATACTGTGATCGGCTCGGGATACATGCTCAGTGCTCAAGAGCCCTCGGTCACGTAATGTGCCCCGATGATTGACAGAATGAATGTCGTGAACGCCGCTCGAGAGAGTGGCGTTCTTCCGTAAAGGTTCTGACAATCGGGATGAACAAGGCTTTTGGCATTCGCGGGCTTTAACGGACTGGGTACCGATGTAAAAACTATTCAGTTCGCTCCGGTTCAAGATCGTCGCCTACACCTTGGCGGCTTTTACGCTTTTACTCGCCAGTCTCTTTTTCCTTATCTTCAAAACATACGAAAACTCCCTTCGCAGCGCGTTCGACACGCGACTTCGTGACGGAGATGGAATCGTCTCGGAATCGATCGCGGTAGCGGCGGACGCGCTGGTGAATCCGGTGCCGCAAATCAGCCCTTTCCGTTTTCCGCAGTTCTATTTTCAGATCCGAACGGCCGATGGTCGGGTGCTTGAAAAGTCGAACAACCTCGGCACGGCGGAGCTTCCCTTCTCCAACCAAGCACGCGACGCCAAGGAGCGTGACACAGCCGCCTTTGAAACGCTGCACGGTGATCTGTCCGAAAAGCTCGGGGGTTCGCTTGGCTTGCGAATGTTGACGATCTATCACCATGCCGACAACACCGCGCCATACTACCTGCAAATCGCGGGTAGCCTCGATTTCATCGAACGGTCGCTGTCAGAACTCCGGCGAACGCTGTTCATTGCTTTCTTTCTCGGCATTGCCGCCGCGGGAGCGACCTCATTCCTCATTGCCTGGCAATCGCTCGCATCAATCAGTGATATCGCCAAGCAAGCAAAGGAACTCAATGCCGCACGCCTCGATCGACGTATTCTCGGTCCCGATAGTGATGACGAGATTGCGTACCTCGTTCACGTCATTAACGGCATGCTTGACCGACTTCAGCAAGCGTTCGCGGCTCAAGAGCGATTCATTGCCGACGTTTCCCACGAACTAAGGACGCCACTCTCGATTCTGCTCGGTGAAGCTCAGGTTCTCACGCAGCAGCCACGCTCGCTCGGAGACTATGACAAGTATGTCGGCAGCGTGCAGGAGGAGATGCGCCGCCTTGCTCAGGTCGTCAACAGCTTGCTAACGCTGGCGCGGGCGCATGCGGGATTTCCGCTCCCTTCGGTGTCCCAGCTTTCGGTGAATGATTTGGTGGTCGAAGCGGTTCAGCGATCTGAGCAGTCCGCTCGACAACGGCAGATCCGTCTCGTCCCCGAACTTGCCATGCCCGAGTCAGAAAACCTCGAGCCGATCATTGAGGGAGACGCTGAGCTTCTTTGCACGATGATTTCGAACCTGGTGCGTAACGCGGTCCGGTACTCTTATCCGCGGGGAACGATCGAAATTCGCGTCACCACGACGGAATCACATTCGACGATCACAGTGGCCGATCGCGGACCCGGACTCGCGCCCGAGCATATTGGCAGTATCTTCAATCGCTTTTATCACGTTCCGAAGAACGGCGCGACCGGCAGCGGTCTGGGACTGGCGATTGCGAAAGCCGTCGTGGAGCTCCATCACGGGACGATCGAAGCGCAGAACCGAATGGGAGGAGGATGCGAGTTCATCGTCTCACTGCCGCAAGCCGCCCCGGAACTCGTCGGTGTTTCGTAACGATCATTGCTTCAGGTCGATTTCGCCCGTCCCACCGGATCCAAATGAAACGGGAATCGTCCAAACCTGCGTGGCGATACGACAGATTCCCTCGCTTCCCGTCTGACATGGAAAATACGTTAGCGCGAATTCAAGCTCCTTCGCGCCGTCGAGATTAATCTCGTCGAGTTTCAACGTCGCTTTCGGTGTGACTTCGGGTGTCTTTCCCTTCGAGATGACTTCTTTCTTGCCATCCGCCGTGATCTTCGTCAGACGATAACTCATCGGGGCGGCGGGGTTCAGCTTTTCCTTCTTTCCCACCGAAACGGCCGCTTTGATCACAACCCCTTTCGGGCTTGAAAGAACGACTGGTTCCACCTTCTTCGCATCCGCATTAGGCAAAGTTTCATTTTCGTCCGTGGACTCCTCGGGAGGAGTCAGCCCCTCGATTTCGAGGGTCGTCACCTTCTTCGTACCGAGGTCGACGACACGGATGAGGTGATTGTTCGTATCGGCCACATACATCGTGTTCCCAACGATTGAAACTCCCCCCGGCTCGTCGAATTGAGCAGGTTCATCGCTGGAACCTTCTTTGCCATCCCCTAGAAAGGTCTTCGTTTGGGTCGTGTTCGGATCGATCACCTTGATTTTGTTGTTGTAAGTATCCGCGACATAGAGAAGACCATCCTTCACCGCCACGCCGAGCGCATGCTGCAAGCGAGCCTTGTCACCGCTTCCATCGATATCTCCAAATTCGAACAGCCCGCGACCGACGATCGTTTCGACCGTGTCGTCGGCATAGCTCAGCTTGCGGATGGAACTCGTCTCACTGTCGGCCACGTACAGATATTTCCCGTCCGAAGCCAAACCGCTTGGTTGCGCGAAGGCTGCCTCTGGAAACGATGCGTCGAAGATATTCTCTTGACCGCTTCCCGCGTATGGTTTCACCTTCCCCTTTTTCACATCCATCACCCAAATCTGGTGCGTCCCTGCCATCGCGATGTAAAGGTTATCTCCTTTCAAAAGAAGGTCCCACGGGCTGGCAAGCGACATACTCTTGGCCGCCCCCCCCTTTTCTCGCTCCCATCCTTGCTTGCCGGTTCCCGCAACGGTGGTGACGGTCTCCTCCTTCAGATCGACTTTACGGATCGAGTGATTCCGACGATCCGCCACAAAGAGTGTGTCACCATCGACCGCCATCCCTTCAGGCTCAAAGAACTGAGCCTTCTCGAACGATCCATCTTCAAAACCCTCGACCCCTTTGCCGATGACCTTCTGAAGTTTCCCGGTCGCCAAGTCAGCGACGATGATCCGGTGATGCCCACTGTCCGCGATAAAAAGACGGTTTCCTGCGGAATCGGCGATGACCTTCCCCGGATAGCGAAGCGGCGTCGGCTTGGCGGCATACTGCTCAAGTTCAAAGTGAAGAGGTGTCTTGTCGAGTGTCTTCTTCCGCGTGTGATACTTCACCAACTTCTCGATCGCTTCATGGAGAATCTTGTAATTCCCCTCGCCTGAAACGCCCCCGACAATGTTTCCCTCCGGATCGATGAGCATGAGGGAAGGCCAAGAGTTGATCTGATACCGCTGCCAGATCTTCATCTTGCCGTCGTTGACGACCGGGTGTTTGATCTCGTACCGCATGATCGCATCACGAATGTTTTCGGAGTCTTGTTCGCCGGTGAACTTGGCGGAGTGGACGCCGATCACGACGAGTTCATTGGGGAATTCCTTCTCGAGCTTGGCGAGGTCTGGAAGGATGTGCATGCAGTTGATGCAACAGAACGTCCAGAAGTCCAGAAGAACGATTTTCCCCTTCAACTTGGAGAGTTCGATCGGGCCGGAGGTATTCAGCCACCCCAAACCACCGTCGAGTGAAGGAGCCGGGATACGTCGTGGAAAGGGATTGTCCTCATCATTTGCTCTCACCTTGGTATGACGTTCCGTCTTTTCCCGTTCCTGGGGTTGGGCCTCGAGTCGTCCGGAACTGGCGAGAATGATGAGTGACAGCACGGAAATGAGAAAACTTCTCGGCGAGCTAACGGACAACGTCATCGAACTTCTCCTTGCTGGACGGATGATCGGAACCCGCCAAGCCTAATACGATCGAAATCCAGCACTGGGATGGCGCCCGTCTCGACGACGCCACCCTTGCGGGGGCCGCTCCATTGTAGACTTGACCCATACTCCTCGCTGATAGCACGAGTTTCCTAAACGCGGGCCCGGAATCGGCATCCCACGAGGTTAGCGGCATCGCCGACCCAACAAAACCCCATAAAATGAATCGAGTCCGAAATCTCCCGAAGAGCCGACCGCCATCAGGATTCGATCCTATCGCGAAAAAGAGGCGATTGCATCGTCCGGCATCTTTTGGAGTCATTCAGGAAACGTGCTTTCGGCCGAGAATTACGGTTCGTCCCTCGCGAAGGACGCTCGGTGAAGGTGGTTGGGCAACGAGGAACTGCCCGAGATCCAGCAACCGATTGGATCCGTTTACATCAAACGTCGACGCGCGTTCGAGGCTGTCATCGCAATGGATAGGCGACTTCTTACCATCTGGCTCATCTGTTTAGTCTGGATGGGCTGGTTCCTTTACAACGATTCGATCAAGGCGAAGAAAGCCACGGTCGAAGCCGAGAAAATCGCCGCGGAGATGAAGGACGTTCCTCCCGCCGACAAAAAGGAGATTGCGTCGGGAGAGAAGGGAGAGGTCAAGGCAGCCCCTGATGCCGAGAAGACGATCGCAAAGATCGATAACATCGCCCTCGGTACTGACCAGATCGGCAAGGATGCACCCTACTATCTGCATGCTCTCTTGACGAACGAGGGAGCTGCGGTCCGCGATCTCTACCTCAACGATTACGACAACGAGTATCGAGACGGCCGACTCCACCTTCTGAATGAGGAGACGAGCGGCGTCTTGTCTTATTTGCTCGACGTCGTCGGAGACGAATCGCTCCGTTCGAAAACGTGGGAAGTCACCACCAATCAACCCAATCAAGTCGGCTTCAAGACGCTGGCGAAAAAAGGGTCCGTCGAAGTCAAGAAGTACTTCATCCTCGACGAGAAATCGAGAGCGACCCGACTTGTCCTCGAATTCACCAATAAATCGAACGAGTCGATCCCCGGCTTTCATTACCGACTGACCGGCGGTAACGGTGTGCCGATCGAAGGTGATTGGTACACGCGTTACTTCCGCAGCGCTGAGTTCGTCTTACGGAGCCCGGACAATCCATACGGCAAACTCGAAGAAGTGACGGCTTCAACCATCGTTTCCAAGAACGATAACAACACGCCGCAACCGAGTTTCTCCGTCAGTCCCGTTCAGTTCGCGGGGGTGACATCACAATATTTCACCACTCTCGTCGTCCAGCCGTTCGACCTTTCGAAAGAAGTCGAAAAGAATCAGATCGCCGATGCGACCCCTCTGTTCATCGCGAAAAATGTGAAGCATCCCGAGTGGAGCAATATCGGCGTCGAGATGCGAAGCGTCTCTTTCGATTTGCAGCCGGGCCAGACCGTTCGACATGAGTACCTGCTCTATAACGGCCCGAAGAAGGAAAGCACGCTTCAAGAGTTTTCACAGTTCCGTCTGCAAGACATCATTCACTATCCCCCGTTCATGTTCATTCCTGTCGGCGGTGTGTCGGTAATCCTCGTGTCGATCATGGAGTTCTTTTACTCGTGGGTCGGTGATTACGGTATCGCGATCATTCTGTTGACGGTCGTCGTGCGGGCATGTCTTTTCCCATTGAATTACTGGCAGAATAAAACGATGGGCCGCATGCAGGCGATCCAGCCAATGATGGAAAAGATTCGCAAGGAGTGCGGCGACGACTTGCAGGAATACAGCCGGCAGATGCGGGCCCTTCAATCGGAATACAAAGTCAATCCCTACATGGGTTGCCTCCCCGCATTTCTGCAGCTCCCCATTCTTGTCGGCCTCTGGCAAGGATTAGCCCTCGATTTCCAGCTTCGCCAAGCACCGTTCCTGTTTGGCTATACCTGGATTCAGGATCTTTCCGCCCCGGATATGCTTTTCCGCTGGCCGGAACCACTCAAGTTTCTCGATACGTTCTTCGGACTTGGCCCCTACTTCAACCTATTGCCGCTTATTTCGCTCGGCTTGATCATCACAGTCATGCTGTTCACCACGCCTCAGACGAATTCGCCCGAAGCGAAGTCGATGCGGACGATGATGATCTTCATGATGGTTTTCATGAGCTTCATGTTCTACAAGGTCCCGTCGGGCCTCTGCATTTACATCATCACGGGAAGTATCTGGGGCATTGCGGAGCGTAAGCTGATGCCGAAACCGCAACTTCCGACCGCTTTGGTCGAGCGCGCGGAGCAAGCGAAGATCGCGATGCAAAGCGGCTCGAAGGATGACCTTTCGTGGAAGAAGCCGCTCGATCAGAAGAAAAAGACGGCCAAGAAGTAGGCTCCTCGCCGACCACACATGACCAATTTCGACTGGCTGGATACGATTGTCGGCATCGCAACTCCGTCCAACATCGGAGCCCGTTCGATCCTTCGAATCGCCGGGCCAAGATCACACGAGATCTTGCAATCCCGGATTCAAATGAGAAATCCTCCGGCAGTCCCATGGAATCGTCGATTCGTGCAAGCAGGTTCGCTGCACATCCGTGCGATCGATCGATCTGCATCCTGCATCGTTTATGCATGGCCCAATCTCCGCTCCGCCACGGGCCAAGCGATGGCGGAAATTCACCTTCCCTTCAGCGGACCGCTCGTCCCCCTGATCGAGGAAGAGATCATCGCCTGTGGTGCACGGCGAGCACGGCCAGGCGAATTCACGCTTCGAACGTTCCTCGCGGGTCGGCTCGATTTGGCGGAGGCGGAAGGTGTTCTCGGGCTCATTGATGCAGATAACATCGATCTTCTTCGTGAAGCAATCGATCAGCGAACCGGTGGATTGAGCCGCCCCGTCGCCGAGATTCGAAGCGACTTGCTGAATCTGCTGGCGGATATCGAGGCGGGACTCGACTTTGTCGATGAAGACATCGAGTTCGTGACGGATGAACAAATAGCCTGCCGACTTTCCGCAGCGGCGGATCAGCTTGCTTCGTTGACTGAGCGGCTCGCCTCCCGTTCCACGGAACGGCAGCTTCCAGTGGTGGTCTTGCTCGGTGATCCAAACGCGGGGAAGAGCAGTCTGTTCAATAAGCTTCTCAATGATGAACGAGCGATCGTGAGCCCCCGCGCCGGCACGACACGTGATCGGGTTTCCGCGGAACTCACTCTTCATCAACTTCGGATTGAACTCGTCGATACGGCCGGTTACGAAGAGGCTCGCGGAACTATCGCCGAAAAAGCCACGGATCAACGTTCAACGGCCGTGCGGCACGCGGATCTTGCCCTTTGTTGTCTCCCTGCTGGTCAAGAGTCGCGAATATTCGATTTGCCCGATAATCTCGCGCATCTGCGCCTGAGAACTAAAAGCGATCTTCACTCCCTCACCGCGCCACTGGATGACAATGTCATCTCCGTGAGCATTTATGACGATGCCAGTATCGAACGGCTGAAGGATCGAATAAGGGATGAACTACTCAAGGTCGTCAGGTCAGTGCATCGGGTGAACTCGTCGAGCCGAATCCGTCAGAGTTTGGCGCACGCGATGGAGTCAGTCCAATCATCGCTGAGTGTGTTGGACGCGTGCATGGGACACGAAGTGCTCGCCAGTTCGATTCGAGAGGGACTCAGCCATTTGGGCGAAGTGGTCGGGGCGGTCTACACCGACGATTTGCTTGACCGGGTCTTCTCTCGGTTTTGCATCGGCAAATAGGCCAGGAAAAACAGCACATTTCAGAAGAAAAACGAGTCCCCCGGAAGGGAAATCGGAAGGGAAATGCGTACAATGCCTTCGCGGTCCCAGCGGACTGGAGGTGTTGTCATGGCACGCAGGGGTCGGAAGGCGAGCGTCCGCTACTACGCGAGCAAGGGCGGCTACTTCACGCACTTCGAGGGTAACAACATCCGCCTGGCGGACGGCCCTGACGACGCGCCGAACGGCAAGACCTACCTGGCGGCCCTGTCGAAGTTCCAGGAGGTGATGGGCGTCTCGAACGCCGACACGGCGGACCAGCAGAACACCGTCCGCATCGTCGTCGATCTCTACGGGCAGCACCTCGAGCGGAACGGCCAGGAGCGGTCGCTCGAGATCGTCCTCCAGACCTGCACCTCGGCCGTCGCGGAGTTCGGCGACAAGACCTTCGGGGAGTTGAAGCCGATCCACGTCACCGACTGGCTCGCGAAGATGGCGAAGCCCCGCGACCACACGCACAAGACGAAGGTCGGCGGCCAGGCGAAGACGCGGCGCGTGAAGTGGGGCCCGACTTACCAGAACATGGCGCTGCGGACGCTGGTCGCCGCGTTCAACTGGGCGCTCGGCCAGGGGCTGATCACGGCCCACTGCCTCCAGAACTCGAAGGCGGTGAAGATCCGGGGCAGGAAACGCAGCCGGGGGCAGGAAGCCTACATCTCGCCAGCAACGTGGGAGGCGCTCATCACCCGCGTGGGGGCGACCAACCACGGCTTCGCCGACATCCTCCGCTTCCTTCACGGGACCGGGTGCCGGCCGGCCGAGGGCTACAACGTCGAGGCCCGCTACTACCACGCGGCCGACAAGTGCGTCGTCTACCCCGGCCAACCGGGGCCGGACGACTACGCCTGGAAGAACGCGCGACGCACGGGAAAGGACCGCGTCATCTTCCTGAGCGACGACCTGGCTGAGATGGTGGAGGCCCGGATCGCCCGCTACCCGGAAGGGCCGATCTTTCGCAGCAGCCGGGCGTCGATGTGGGCACAAGAGGCGATGTCGGTCAACCTGCGATGGTACGCGAAGAAGCTCGGCATCAAGCCCGCTCCCACCGCCTACGGCTTCCGGCATACCTACGCAACCGACTGGCTGCTCAACGGCGGAAGCATCAAGGTGCTCGCGGACCTCATCGGCACCTCGGTGAGCATGATCGAGCGTCACTACGGGCACATCATGGTCGATAAGGATCGCGTCCGGTCGATCATGACGGCGGTCATGAAGGGCCGGAACTCAGTCGCGGAAGAACCGCAGGCCGCGCCGCGGTGACGCCGGGCGGGGGCTCGGAGCGGGAGGCGGTGCGGGCGCGGAGTTGGTCGAAGGCTCGGCCTTGTCGCGGAACTGCGAGGCGACGAACGCCTCGCAGTCGGCCGGCCGCAGGAGCACCGCCCCGCCGGCGCGGAAGTGCGGCAGCCGGCCCTCCTCGATCTGGCGATACCACCAGCGGAGGGACATCGCCCCGCCGAAGTAGCGCTGCTTGGCGTCTGCCACCCGGATGAAATCGTCGCCCTGGCGGGCGGTTTCACCGTCAGTGCTCACTGCGCACCCCCGTTCTCGCCGCCAAGGGGCGGAGTCGTGGTGGCTTCGGGGCCGCTGCCGCTGCCGTTGGGCAAAGCCCCCCTCGTCGTTCTCGCGTACCCATGTCGGTCCCCGTTGGTGATCCCTTCAGTGCCGCCTCCTTTCGCTCGACATCTCCTCCGGTCGCCCGGCCGCCTTACCGCTCCGGATCGTGGTCGCGGTCGCGCTTCCGCTTCGCCCGCTCCCGGGCGAAGTCGTAAACCTTCGCCGGCTGCCGGACCTCGGACTCCGTCCGGCGGATGTGGAACTCGGGCTCGAGCTCGTCCCACACGGTCGCAAAGGTGATGCTCCGGTGCGGGTTGTGCGGGGCGTTCCGAACGAGCTCGGTCAGCTTCGGCCCGCTCCCGAGGGCGGCCTCGAGGGCCGCCGCCGTCACGTCCCCGTTCCGGTAGGCGTGGTAGATGGCTTCGTAGTGCCGAGGCGTGGCGAGACCGAAGTCGATGCACGTTGCGACGCGCGGATACCTGTCCTCGTTGATCGACAGGATCAGGTCTTGCGTCAACGGCCTCAGCTTCGCCCACTCCGCGGGCGGATCGTGTTCATCACTCATGGCTTAGCCTCGGTTCGAGTACCGGACCGTCTTGGGCGACCGGGCCGTCCCTTTGCTGCGCTCCCGCACCGCGCACGCGTGAAGCGCCGGCCGACTCTCATCGCTCCGGCTGGACGTCGCGGCCGGCCAGCCGCTCCTCCTCAATCTCCCGGCCCAGCCGCTTCGCGCGGGCCTTCGTCACGCCCCGGAGCCTGCTTTCTGCCCGCGGCAGGCGGTTGCGATCCTTCGGGTCGAGCCCGTCCCACGGGGTGGTGAAGACCAGGTCCTTGTCCCGGTGCGGGTTGTGCGGGGCGTTCCGCATGAGCTCGGTCAGCCTCGGCCCGTTCCCGAGGGCCGCGTCGAGGTCCGCTTTCGTCACGTCGCCGTGCCTGAAGGCGTAGTAGACCGCCTCGTAGTGCTCCGCCGAGACGAGGCCGAAATCGACGATGACAGCGCCGCCCGGCCACACGTCGAGAACCATCGCGTAGATGAGCGTCTGGGTGACCGGCCTCAAGTTGGAGTCCGCGGCCGCCAAGTCCCGCTCGTCGCTCACGGCACACCTCCCGTCGTTCGGTCGCTGGCCTCCCGGCCGGTGCCGAGCTCCTCCTCCCACCCCGAAAGCTCCTCTCCCAGCGAGCCGGCCCGGTCGTCGTGGCAGAGGGAAGTCAGCCACTCCCCCATCGCGCTCGCCGAAAACCGCCGGTGCCGCTCGCCGAGCGCCGCGAACGCCTCGGCCGCCCGCTCGGGGGTGAGCGCTGTCGGCGGCACCCAAAAAACGAGCGCCGCGAACCGGCCGCTCGGAGCC